>NZ_FKKY02000001.1:0-402831 GCF_900079845.1 Aeromonas sp. EERV15
GCCTTGCTGGCGTGGAGGAAGTCGAGAGCTTGAGCGATACGCATAAAAAATCCGAAACCAATCAACAGGTTTCGGATTTTCACACATCAGAAGGATCGGTCAATGGATCCTTAACTGATCGGCATTAAGCCAGCTGGCTTGCCCTTTGTTTATCTGTTGGCGTGATACCCCCAACCACCACTGGCCACTATTAGCCGCGTTCGGCAGTCAGAGCGACCGGTATCAACCGCTAATATGGTCGATAAAGGCGTCGATCTGCTCGCGGGTGCAGGCGGGGTTCATAAAGACCGCCTTCTCTCCAGCAATGTAGGAGTATTTGCCGCGGGCGTCGTAGTCGGAGTGGGCCACCGCCTCCACCCAGTTGGTATAGAGCCCGACTTTGCCGCGTCCCTTGAACAGGCTGCGGTGATAGTCGGTATTGCGCTGCAGCCGCGCCTTGTAGGCAGGATCGCTGGAGCGGGCCAGCTCGAAGGCAAATTCGGCTTCCGGATCGCTCACCCACTCGGGGTTGTAGATCTTGAAGCCGACGCTCGGCCCCTGATTCTCCTGCGCCACCAGCTTGACGTTGCCAAGCTGACTCAGGCGATAGCGGAAGTAGTTGGCATTTTGCAGGCAGTGGGCCAGCACGATGCGATACCCCTCGACCCCCATGTAGTTGAGCGCCGCATAGGCACCGAACAGACCGCTCGCGCCGCGGGAGCACTCGATGGTGGATTGCAGGTGGGTCTGGCCCTGAATGTCCCGCTCGAAGTAGGAGAAGTTCTCCGGGTCATTCTCCATCGCCTTGAGGTCATCCTGCTCCTTGATCATCACCAAACTGGAGGTGTAGGGCACATAGCCCCACTTCTGGAAGTCGACGGTGAAGGAGTCGGCATATTTCAGCTCGGCAAAGCGTGTCACGTTGCGCTCGATCCCCGCCAGAGTCGCACTGTTGATGGCGAGCGGGTTGGCAGCAAAGTCGTAACCGAGGAAGAAGATCATCGACCAGCCGATGGCGGCATCGACGTGGATGTGCGGCTTGACCGCCACCTCGAACTGCTCGCAGAGGCGATTGCGCAGCTCGAACACTGGCTTGACCTGATCCACCCCGAAGGTGTCGGTGGTGCCCATGGTGAGCATGATGGTGGGCACCACGTGTTTCAGGGCAAAGCAGGCGGTCAAAGTGCGCTCGAGGTGGTCGAGATCGATGTCGTTGTTCTCGCCAACCTGAATGCGGATGGTCTTGTTCTCGATGTCGACCCCGAGCAGGGAGAGGTTGGTGATATTGGAGTAGTGACCGCCCTGAGAGTTGATGATGCGGTAATCCTGATAGTGGCCGAGCCCCTTGTGCTTGGCCTCGGGCAAACTTTTGCGAATGCCGAGCAGGTAGCCGTAGAGGTTACAAAAGGTCCCCCCCTGGGTGAAGATGCCGGTGGCCCGCTCGGGGTCATAACCTGCCAGCAGCGCAATCTGGCGCACTACTTTCTTCTCAAGCTCCTCAGCAACCCCGGCATATTCGGAGTAGACCAGATTGGGGTTGGCCAGAATGCCCAGCTGGGCGCCGTAGATGGCGGGATCCGCCGACATAGTGATGACGTTCTCGACGCTGGAGGGGTTCTCCCAGTCTTTGGAGAGGGCGCCGGCAAACAGCAGCTCGGCCATCGGCTCGCCCGGAGTGCGCATGGTGGCGGGCACCGGCATGGTCTCGCAGAGATCGGCAAGGCGCGCGCGGCCATCAGGCCAGGCGTTCAGGCGGGCATCCGGGGCCAGACCACGGGCACGAAACTCATTGAGGGTGGCAAATCCGGGTTCGCGAAAAACGGGCCAGAGATCGGGATTGCGCGAGAAAAAGTTGGCTTTGACTGTGGCGAAACGGGCGGAGAAATCGGGGTGGACGGCATTGACGCTTTCGTCTTTCAGATAAACTAAGTCACTCATTTTTATACCATTAGTACAGCAAATGTGCGGTCGTTATACCCCTGTACCAGAGGGGCCGACAGCGACAATATCTAATGGCCTACCCTACTTTTTGTCATGTATCAGCCATGACAAGGGCTGGCAAAAAGGCGCCTTTGAGGCGCCTCTTTATATTTCGTGATCTTGCTCCCATCCTGGCTGACAGAGCCCTTACTACCAGGCCTCCATCAGCGCAGCGCCACCCTCAACGCAGGGAGGCCAACAGCCACTCGGCAAACTCCGCCAGCTCGCTCTGCTGCTGCGGGAAGGCCGCCAGCCAGGGCTGCATGCGCGCGGCAACGGCGTCCGGCCGATAGCCGCAACCCGCCAGCTCGGCTGCCAGCAGATCAAACGGAGCTGGCTCCAGGGTATCGCTGAACAGCTGCGCCCGGGTGATGACCCCTTTCTCCACATCAAAGTGCAGCTCCACCCCGCCCCAGCTGAACCGCTCTTCCAGCAGATGACTGAAAGCCGGGGCATGGCCATAGTTCCACTCCCAGCTGCGCTGGCGGGCGAAAGTCTCGGCAAAGCCCGGCAGATCCGGCATCTGCGCGGGGGAGATATGCTCGGGCTCAACTCGCGCGCCGTAATGGTGGAAGAACGCCTCGGCCAGCGCCTCGCCCACCTGTTGATGATCGATCCCCGGCAGCAGTTCGCACAGATTGGCCACCCGGCCGCGCACCGAGGTGATCCCCTTGGCCGCCAGCTTCTTGGGGTCGGGGTTGAGGTAGTTGGCAAGGCGGCCGAGATCGGCATCCAGCAGCAGGGTGCCGTGGTGAAACCCGCGATCCAGGGTCTCCCGATAGGCGGAGCCCGATACCTTGCGCTCCCCCAGCGGGGTCGCCACCAGCAGATCGTTGCGACCGGAGGCAAACGCACTCACCCCGAGCCGCTTGAGCCCGTCCAGCACAATGGCGGTGGAGATACTCTTGTCATACTCCGGCTTGCCCGCCATGAAGGTAAAACAGCTGTTGCCAAGGTCGTGGAACACGGCGCCGCCACCACTGCTGCGGCGCGCCAGCGTCACCCCATCCTCCTCCATCCGGCGGGTATTGCACTCCTTCCACGGATTCTGGGCACGACCAATCACCACGGTATTGGCGTTGTTCCAGAGGAACAGCACCCGCTGGCCGGGGTCCATCTGGCGGAAGATGCACTCCTCGACGGCCAGATTGAACAGGGGATCGTGAGAGTCGGAGACAAGCAGACGCAGCGTAGTCATCGGGGAACCTTATATCGAGTCAGTAGCGGAGGGATATTACCACCTTGCCACCTGACTCGCTTGTTACCGCGCGCGTTGACAACGACCACAGGGCAGGATGGCTTAATCCCCACGCAGGGCGACCACGGGGTCGAGACGCACCGCCCGCAAGGCGGGGGCGACCCCGGCCAGCAGACCGACCAGGGCGCTGCAACCGAGCGCCAGCAGCAGATAGAGAGGATGGAGGGTGAGCGGCAACCCAGCCGCCAGCAATGCGAACAGCAGCTTGAGCACCCCGAGCAGGGCCAGCCCCATGGCCCCACCCAGCAGCGCCAGCACTACGGCTTCCAGCAGGAACAACAGCAGGATGCGGCGCCGCGGGCAGCCCAGCGCCATCAGCAAGCCCACTTCGGGGATCCGCTCCTGCTGGGCGATGCTCATGATGCTGAAGATGCCGACCGCCCCGATCAGCAGCGAGATAATACCGAGCCCGCCAACCGCCAGCTTGATGATGGAGAGGATCTTGTCGAGGCTGGTCAGCATGTCCTGCTGGGAGGTGAGGGTAAAATCCTCGGCGCCGTGGCGGGCGATCAGCAGCCGCCGGATCTGGGCGGTGATCTCGGCCTCCGTCTGTCCGGCGCGATAGATGACGTCGATCTCCTGCAACCCCTCCTTGTTGAACAGCGCCTGGGCGTGAGCGGCGGGCAGATAGATCATGTCGTCCAGATCAAAGCCGAGAAATTGCCCTTTGGGAGCCAGCACCCCGGCCACCCGAAAACGGCGATCACCGGCCCGCAGCAGACTGCCCGGCGCATCGCCGCCGGGAAACAACTCAGCCGCCACCTTGGCCCCCAGCACCGCATAGGCGCGGGGCATGGCACTGTCGTCCGCGGGCAGAAAACGCCCCTGCACCAGGGTGAGTCGCCAGCCTGAGAGCGCCGCCGAGCCTGTGCCCAAAATAGCGGTGCTGCGGGTGAGCCCGCGGCTGCGCACCTCCCCCTGCCCCTGCACTACAGGGAGCGCCGCCTCTACCCCTGCCAATCTGGCGAGGGCATCGGCGTCCTCCAGCAACAGAGGACGGCTGCTGGAGAGGATGCCGGGCGGGCCGCCGGCGGTCTCTGTCTTGCCCGGGGTCACGGCGATCAGCCGGGTGCCAAATTGGGAGAAGCTGTCGAGCAGATAGAGCCTGAGCCCCTCGCCGATGCCGGTGAGCAGGGTCACCGAGGCGATCCCGATGGCAATGCCGAGCGCCGACAGCAGACTGCGACTGCGCCCCGCCAGCAAAGCGCGCCAGAGCCAGAACAACAGATCGGCGGCGCGCATCAGCCACCGCTCCATTGCCCGCTGCGCAGGCTGCTGACCGGATCTTGCCGTGCCGCCCGGGAGGCGGGCAGCCAGCTAAAAAACAGCCCGGTCAGCAGGGCCGCCGGTATGGTGCAGAAAGTAGCGAGCAGAGGGACAGCCGCCGGAAATCCGGGCCAAATTACTCCGGCGAGGGCAACAAGGGCATAGCCCAACACAGTGCCAAACAGCGCGCCACTGCCGCTCAGCAACAGCGCCTCCCACAAAAACAGCTGGCGGATCTGGCGGCTGTCGGCCCCCAGCGCCTTGAGCAGGCCGATCTCGCCGGTGCGCTGGCGGGTGCTGATCAGCGCCAGATTCATCATCATGATGCCGGAGACCAGCAGGCTGATGGCGCCGATACCGGCAACTGCCAGGGTGAGGGTCGAGAGAATGGTGGAGAAGGTGGCCAGCATGGCGTCGCGGCGCACCACGGTCACATCGAGCACCCCGTGGCGCGCCTGCATCAGCTGCTCCAGTCGCTTGACCAGCGGCGGCACGGCTTGCCCCGCCAGCGGCTGGATCAGCAGCCGAAACAGCCCCTCGGTATTGAACAGCCGCATGGCGCTACCGACCGGGATCAGCGCGGCTTCGGCCATGTCCATCCCCAGATTGCTGCTCTGGCTGGTGAAGACCCCCTCCACCCGAAAGCGACGATTGTCAAAACGCAGCCACTGGCCGACCGGATCGGCCTGACCGAACAACTCACGGGCCACCTTGGCCCCGAGCAGGACGGCCGGTCGATCCTCTGCGGCATCCCCCGGCAGCCAGCGGCCGGAGAGCAGCTCCAGCCCGTGGGTATCGCGCAGCCCGTTGCTGCTGCCAAGCAGCATGGTCTGGCGCAGCCGCGCCCCCTGTTTGGCCTCGGCAAAGCCCATCACCAGCGGCACCAGCCGCACGTTTGGCTGGTGCTGGCCAAGGTAGTGCATATCATCGAGAGTGATCTGCCGCAGACTGTTGCCGGTGACCGGCGGCAGCCCGCCGGTGGTCTCCTTGCGGCCGGGGAACATCACCAGCAGATCCTTGCCAAGGGAGCTGAACTGGTCGGCCACATAGCGCCTCGCCCCCTCCCCCAGCGCGGTGAGCAGCAGCACCGAGGTGACGCTCAAACTCACCGCCAGGATCAAGACCAGCGCCCGTGAGCGCTGGCGCAGCAGGGCCACGGCGGCAAAGCGGATCACATCGGGGCGCCGCATTCAGCCACCGCAGCTATCAATGTTGATGCGGCCATCGTTCATCAGGATCCGCCTGCCCGCACGCTCACCGAGGCGCGGATCGTGGGTCACCACCACCAGCGTGATCCCCTGCTCCCGGTTGAGCTCCTCCAGCAGGGTAATCACCTCCTCCCCGGAGCGGGAGTCGAGATTGCCGGTGGGCTCGTCGGCCAGGATCAGCCGCGGCGCCATTGCCATGGCCCGGGCGATGGCTACCCGCTGACGCTGACCGCCGGAAAGCTCGGCAGGGCGGTGTTCGGCCCGATTCTCCAGCCCCAGCTCCCCCAGCAGACGCTGGCTGCGGCGATGGCGCTCGGCGGGGGCGATCCCGCACAGCATCAGCGGCAATTCGACGTTTTCACGGGCGGTGAGGCGGGAGATCAAGTGAAACGACTGGAACACGAAACCGATACGATGGCCGCGCAGCTGGGCCAGCGCCGGCTCTGACAGGGTGGCGGTATCCTCCCCTCCCAGCCAGTAGCACCCCTCGTCGGGCCGATCCAGCAACCCCAGCACATTGAGCAGGGTCGATTTGCCGGAGCCCGAGGGGCCCATCACCGCCAGATACTCCCCCTCGGCAACCCGCAGGGAAATTCGCTCGAGGGCGGCCACTTCGCTCCCACCCAGAGTGAAACGACGACTGACGGCATCAAGGCGAATGAGATCACTCATCCGGCTGCTCCGTGGCGGCGCTGAAGGGGCCCTCCCCGACAATCTGTCCGGGCTGGGCTGCCAGCCGATCACCGGCGGCGAGCCCCTCGGCCACCTCAATCCAGTTCCAGTTCTCCACGCCCCAGCGGGGCATCACCCGCACCAGCTTATCCCCATCCAGCCGCAGTACGCTGCCATCATCAGCCCGGCTGCTGGCTGCCACCCGCAGCACATCGGTGGCGCGGGTCACCTCGACTTCAAGGTCGGCGCTGTAGCCGATAAGCAGGGGCACGTCAGTAGGCACGTCAGTGGGCAGGGCAGTGAGCGCCGCCTCCACCTCCACGGTGCGGGCCTGCTTCTCCAGCTCCTTCACATAGGGGGCGATGCGGGTGACGGTGGCGGCAAAATCGCGCCCAGGCATGGCGTCGAGCAGTACCCGGGCAGACTGGCCCACCTTGAGGCGGGCAGCATCCACCTCATCGATGGGGGCTGAGACATAGAGGCAGCGATCGTCGATGAGATCGATAACGGGGGGCATAGCCACTCCGGGCGGTGAGGGGGTCATGTATTCGCCCAGCTTGCTGTTGACCTCAGCCACCACTCCGGCAAACGGCGCCAGCAGACGGCGCTCGCTCAAGCGAGCCTCCACCTGGGCGACCTGCGCCTCGTCGACCCGCTCCTGCTGACGGGATGCCTGACAGACATAGCGGCGGGTATCGGCCAGATTCTGGGCCTGCTCGGCGAGGGTGCGAGAGGTGAGGTTTTTGGCCAGCAGGGTGGCCAGCCGATTGGCCTCCCGCTCGTAGTAGGCCGCCTCGCTGCAACGCTCCTCGCGCTGGGTCTTGCCAAGGGCCTGCTGGGCGCGGGCACGGGCAAGATCGGCGCGAATATCGTCACTCCAGAGGGTCAGCAGCAGATCTCCCTGCGCTACCCGCTCCCCGGCCTTGACGGCGATCTGCTCCACCACGCCGCCACCGGGCAGACTGAGCCCGGCTCGCTGACAGGATTTGATGGTGCCAGCCCGGGTGTTGACCACGGTGACCAGCACATCCCCCCGCCCGACCTCGGCCAGCCTGATCGGCGTCGGCTGCGGTCGCCACCACCATGCCAGAGCAGCCACCGCTACCACGGCGCCACTTCCCCACCACAGCCAACCTTTCTTCATCGCGCATCCTTTCGCTAGTGACTCCCGTCATGAGCGTCGGGAGAGCAGGGCATAGTAGAGCAAGGGTATCACTACCAGAGTGAGCAGTGTGGAGACCAGGATCCCGAAAATCAGACTGATGGCCAGTCCGTTGAAGATGGGATCATCGAGGATAAACAGGGCCCCGATCATCGCCGCCAGCGCCGTCAGCATGATGGGTTTGGCCCGCACCTGCGCCGCTTCGATCACTGCCTGCTCGAACACCACTCCGGCGCGGCGCTGCTGCTCGATAAAGTCCACCAGCAGGATGCTGTTGCGTACGATGATCCCGGCCAGGGCGATCATCCCGATCATCGAGGTGGCGGTAAACTGAGCCCCCAGCAGGGCGTGGCCCGGCATCACCCCGATGAGGGTGAGCGGAATGGGGGCCATGATGATGAGCGGCACCAGATAGGAGCGGAACTGGGCCACCACCAGCAGGTAGATGAGGATCATCCCCACGGCGTAGGCTAGCCCCATGTCGCGGAAGGTCTCGTAGGTGATCTTCCACTCCCCGTCCCACAACAGCGCCACCTCTCCCAGTTTATCCGGCTGCTGTACGTAATATTGGGGCAGGTCGATATCGGCACCGGCGGCAAACATGCCGTAGAGCGGGCTGTCGGTATGGCCACCCATGTCGGCCACCACCATCACCATGGGCTGCATGTTCTTGTGCATGATATAGCTGGGGGCCACCTCATCACGGCGACTCACCAGCTCGGAGACCCGCACCAGCTGACCGCTCTGGCTGCGCACCTTGAGGGCCAGCACACCCGCCAGATCCCGTTTGTCACTGGGTGCCAGTTCGATGCGGATCGGCACCGGATACTTGGCACCGTGACCCTGCAGCCAGCTGGCATCCTGATAACCCACCCCGCCATTGAGGGTGTTCACCAGATCCCCGAGATCGACCACGAGCAGGGCCGCCTTGCTGCGATCCACCACCAGCCGCCACTTGGGCTGCGGGTCGGTCAGATAGATATCCACATCCACCAGATCCGCCGTGGCCACAAAACGGGCCTGTACAGCGCGAGCGGCCGCTTCGCGGGCGGCCTGAGTCGGGCCATAGATCTCGGCAACGATGGGGGACCAGACCGGCGGGCCGGGGGGCACCTCAACGACTTTCAGGTTGCCCCCTGCCGCACTGGCGATGGCCTGCAGCGGCTCCCGAACCGACTGGGCAATCTGGTGACTGCTGCGATGGCGCTCATGCTTATCCACCAGATTGACCTGAATATCCCCCACGTTGGCGCCGCTGCGGATAAAGTAGTGACGCACCAACCCGTTGAAGTTGATGGGGGCCGCGGTACCGGCGTAGATCTGGTAATCCTTCACCTCCGCCACCTTGGCAAGCTCCCGCCCGACCGCCAGCAGGGTGCGCTCGGTCTGCTCCAGGGTCGCCCCCTCCGGCATATCGAGCACCAGCTGAAATTCCGACTTGTTGTCAAAGGGGAGCATCTTGAGCACCACCCACTGCACCACCGGCATGGCGGTGGCGGCCCCGACCAGCAGCAACACCACCAGCCAGAGCTTGCGTCTGGCGCGCTTGGCGCCATCACCGATCAGAAAAGGGGTCATCAGCCGGTGAAAGAGACCCGCCTTGGCCTCGCCGTGGGCACCGTGCACCTCACCCTTGAGTAAATGGCTCGCCAGCCAAGGAGAGAAGATAAAGGCCACCAGCAGGGAGATAAGCATCCCCATACTGGCATTGATGGGGATGGGGCTCATGTAGGGGCCCATCAGGCCACTGACAAAGGCCATCGGCAGCAAGGCCGCGATAACGGTCAGGGTCGCCAGTATGGTCGGCCCCCCCACCTCGTCTACCGCCCCCGGAATAAGCTCCTTGAGCGACCCCTTGCCCAAACCGCGATGGCGGTGGATGTTCTCCACCACCACAATGGCGTCATCCACCAGAATGCCGATGGAGAAGATCAGCGCAAACAGCGACACCCGGTTGAGGGTAAAGCCCCAGGCCCAGCTGGCAAACAGGGTCAGTGCCAAGGTGATGACGATGGCAACGCCAACTACCAACGCCTCGCGCCAACCCATGCTCACCAGCACCAGCAGCACCACCGCCGTGGTGGCAAAAATCAGCTTGCCGATCAGGGTGTTGGATTTGGTCTCGGCGGTAACGCCATAGTCACGGGTCACCGTCACCTCGACGCCAGCCGGGATCAACCGGTTCTGCAAACTCTCGACCCGCGCCTCCACCCTCTTGGCAACCTCGACCGCGTTCTGGCCTGGCTGCTTGCCGATGGCCAGGGTCACCGCCGGATAACTGGCCTGCCCCTGCCCCATCCAGCTGCGTTTGGTCGGGGTCTCCTGACCCAGAGAGACCTTGGCCACCTCCCCCAGATAGATCGGCTTGCCGTCGTGCAGCCCCACCACCAGTTCTCTAGCCTCCTGCTCACTTTGCAGGAACTGCCCCACCTGCACCTTAATCTCACTGTTGTTCTGCTCGATAGCCTGTGTCGTGCCTACCTGATTGGCGGCCGCCAGTCGCTGGCTCAGTTCGCCCCAGCTGATGCCATGGGCGCTAAGGGCCGCCGGATCCGGCATCACCCGCAATACGGCGCTCTGGCTGCCCAGCGTGTAAATATCGCGGGTACCGGGAATGCGCTTGAGTTCGGTCTCCAGCTCATGGGCGACCCGGGTCAGCTCGGGTGCCCCCAGTTGCTTGCTCCCCTCTTTGTTCCACTCTTTGCTCCATAAGGTCAAACTGACGATAGGGACATCATCGATCCCCCGGGGTTTTACCAGTGGTTGACCGACCCCGATCCCCTGTGGCAACCAGTCGCGGTTGGAGTCGAGCTGGTTGTTGAGATCGACGATGGCCTGCTCGCGGCTCACCCCTACCTTGAACACCACCACCAGCAGGGCGCCATCTGGTTGGGAAAAAGAGTAGAGGGTATCAATGCCCTTTATCTGGGAGACCACCTGCTCGGCAGGGGTAGTGACGAGAGAGGCCACTTCAGCCGGGCTGGCTCCTGGGAAGGGAATATAGACATCGGCGAAAGTGACATCGATCTGCGGCTCCTCCTCCTTGGGGGTCACCAGCACTGCAAACAGACCGAGCAACAGCCCTACCAGCGCCAGCAGCGGGGTAATGGCCGAGCCCTGAAACAGCGCAGCCAGCCGACCGGCAGGCCCCAGCCTCTCCTTGTTGCCGTTCTGCTCGCTACTCATGGGCCACCTCCTGCTGCTGCGCCCAGGCATCGGGAGCCAGCTTGTCACTGGCTTGCAGACCGGCCAGGATCTCGCACTGCCCTTCAAAGCAATGGCCTACCCGCACCGGCGTCAGGGCCCAGCCCGCGGGCTGTTGCAGATAGACACCGTTGAACTCCCCTTGCCGCAGCAAGGCGCGATCCGGCACCTGCAACACCTGACGCTCACCCTGCTTGAGCTGCACCTTGAGCCACATGCCGGGCAATACCCCGGCGGTTTGCGGCGGCAAGTCGAGGCGCAACTTGAAGGCGTGGCTCTGGCTGTCGGCATAGTTGAAGCGGGTCAATTTGACCGGGGTAACAGACTTGCCATCCGGCAGCAGCACCTGCACATCCGCAGGCTCACGAGCCAGCGTCAGGGCGGATTGGGGCAACTCCACCTCCACCCGCAAGGTGTCGAGAGAGAAGCCGGAGAGCAGTGGGGTACCGGGGGCTACAGTCTCCCCCAGCTCTACCAGCCTCTTGGTCACTACCCCGGCATAGGGAGCCAGAATGCGGGTATAACCGTAGGCCTCGCGGGCCTGAGTGAGAGCCGCATCGGCAGCATTCACCTCGGCGCGGGCGGCGCGATCCGTCGCCTGGGCATTATCAAGCTGGGCGCGGGTGATCACCCCCTTGGCAATCAGCGCCTGAAAGCGGGCGAGCTGGCGCTCGGCTTCCACTTGCTGGGCCTGCGCCCGCGCCAGCCGCGCCTCGGCACCCGTGACGGCGGCAAACTGCTCCTTGCCGCTGATCTCCAGCAGCGGCTGCCCCGCTTGCACCTGATCGTTCACATCCACCAGCATGCGGGAGACCCGGCCGCTGGTCTGGGCCGCCACCGTCCCCTGATTGATGGCACTGACGGTGCCATCCAGCGTCAGCCAGTCGGTCACCGCCTGCGGCGCCACTGTCAACAAGGGCTCTGGCTCCCCGTCTGCGGCAAAGGCCCGGGGGGATGTCATGGCCTGCGATGTCATCACCAACAAGGTGATCCCCAGCAACCGGATCTTTTCCATCATCACTCTCCTTCCCTGGCGTAATCTGTCACTTCACGGGATCAGGCGGTATGGGAGTGGCACACCTTATCCTTTCCCCGAGCCAGCACCTTGGCCAGCCCTCTATCAAACAGCAAGATCCCGGCCACCATGGCCGCGATAAACAACATTATCATGGGCTGCCCGCTGGAAATGAGACTCAGAGCAGGCCCCGGGCAGATGCCCACCAGCCCCCAACCGATGCCAAACAGTGCGGCCCCGCCGATCAGCCTGCGTTCCAGCCGAGGGGCTGGTACGGCGGCGATAGGCTCACCCAGCACGCTCTGGCGACGGGGTTTCACCAGCAGAAAATAACCCGGCATAAAGACCAGCAGAGCGCCCCCCATCACGAAGGCGAGGCTGGGATCCCAGGCCCCGGCCAGATCGAGAAAACCGGTGACCCGGGCGGGATCCATCATGCCGGAGATGGCCATCCCCAGTCCGAACAACACACCAGCAAACAAACTTGTCAGCAACTTCATGGCGATCAGCCCCTTACAGCAGATGATGAGTGACGAAGACGGTGATAAAGCCTGCCGCCATAAAGGTCAGGGTGGCGACGATGGAGCGCAGGGAGATCCGCCCCATGCCACAGATGCCGTGACCGCTGGTGCAGCCATTGCCAAGACGGGTACCGACCCCGACCAGCAGACCGGCCAGCAGCACAACGGGCCAGCCGGGCAGCGTGGTGAATGCGGGCATGGTGGCCCAACCCAGAGTCAGCGCCAACCAGGCGCCCGCCCCGAGCCCCAGCAGAAACAGCACCCGCCACGGCGCACGGTGTTGCAGCGCACCGGCCAGAATGCCGCTGATCCCGGCAACCCGGCCGTTGAACAACATCAGGATCAGGGCCGACAGCCCCGCCAGCATGCCGCCGCCCAAAGAGAGCAGCCATTGGCTTTCCATCATCAAGATTCCTTATTTTCCGAGTGACAAAAATGGGTTTGCAGCGCTCCCAGCACATCGGCGGCCGCCTCACTCACCAGCGAGTAGTAGATCTGCTGGGAGACCTTGCGTGAACGGATAAGGCCCTGGCGCTTCAATACCGAAAGTTGCTGGGAGAAGGCCGACTGCCCCAGTTGGCTGTGGGCCAGCAGCTCCCCGACCCCCTTCTCCCCCTCCACCAGCTGGCAAAGCACCATCAGGCGTTCGGGGTGAGCCAACGCCTTGAGCAGGTAGGCGGCGGCTGTCGCATGTCTGTTCATCTCGTCGAATTGGCTCATAAGAGTAAATTAGCAATTGCTGATATTTGTTCTATTGTATAAAACAACACTAAATTAGCAATATCTAAAGTAGATAAGGAGAAAGACCATGACAGTAGATAACGGAGTCAGAATCGTCGCGGGTTGTATGTTGCTGCTCTCGCTGATCCTTACCACCTGGGTTCATCCGGGCTTTGTCTGGTTGAGTGCCTTTGTCGGGGTCAACCTGATCCAGAGCGCATTCACCGGTTTCTGCCCAGCTGCAATGATCCTCAAACGGATGGGATTGAAATAACCGGGTCAGGTGTGAGCAGCTCGGGGCGGCAAAACGGAGCTTTCGATTATGTTTCAAGATGTTACTGCGGGCGGCGCGGGGTTTACCCTGCCTGCCGCCTCGGCTATCATTCGAGCCTCTTATCAATAGCGGAGACCATCAGTGGGCAACTCATCAAGTGACAGTTGTAGACCGACCCTCATCGTCGGTACCAAGGTCGCGAGCTAGCCGCAGGTCTTTCTCTGCCGCATGCTCGCAACCCTGCGAGAAGCGGAAATCCACTCTCCTCTTCTCCCTTTTTACACTTGACGTCTGGCAACCAGAGGCCAATCGCCACGGTCGCCATGCCTGCATAGTTTCTGCTTCCCACAAGGAGGCTGCTATGCGTTTTATCTCAATCAAACCGGCTGCGGATCGCGCGGTCGCAACAGGTTCTGTTGCTACCCGTGCTCACCCCCTGTTGAGCAGGCTCGGCCGTGGCATGTTGCCACGCTGGCTGGGCGGCAAAGCGCGCCTGCACCACTACCGGCTGCAGATCCGCTGTGAGGATCGCGCCGATATGGAGCAGGTGCTGGATATGGTGAACCACACGTTGCAACCGGCGGGGCTGCAACCGATGCAATCGATGAAGCCGGGTCGCGGCGGCGGGCGTGAGCTGGTGCTCAACCTGCAGTGCACCCCGCCCCAGCGACGCTATCTGGTGCAGTTTGTTCATCAGGTCGGGGTGGCACATCCGGTGCGCTGGCAACTGCGCCCGCGCATCGACTGCGATCCCGAGCTCAACTGACCGCTCATCTGCGTTAACCACAGTGAAAGGGGCCAGCCACGCTGGCCCCGCTTGTTGCGTCCTCTCCGAGCGTCAGGGCATCTGATGATGCTCGCGCCCCGGGACGCCGCATTTTGTTTGTCTGCTGGCCATCCGCACAATCATCCCCTGATCCATCCGCCTCCCGGCGTTTCATCGTGGATTGCACCAAGCCAGCGCTTATCAGAAGGAGTACGCCATGAAGATGTGGCAACAAATTGACATGATCTCCCTGCTCGACACCCTGGCCAGCCTGCTGCTCGCCTTTGTGCTCGGCAGTCTGGTCGGGCTGGAGCGCCAGTACCGCCAACGTACCGCGGGCCTTCGCACCAACGTGCTGGTCGCCGTAGGGGCCGCCCTGTTCGTCAGTCTGGCCCAGCGTATCTATGACCTGCACGGCGGCAACTACAACGTGGTCCATGTGGTGGCCTATATCGTCTCCGGCATCGGCTTTCTCGGCGCCGGCGTCATCATGCGCGAGTCGGGCAATATCCGTGGCATCAACACCGCCGCCACCCTCTGGGGCGTAGCAGCGGTCGGCGCCGCCTGTGGCGCCGGGCTGGCCATGGAGGCAATTCTGGGCGCCCTGTTCGTGCTCGCCGCCAACACCCTGCTGCGACCGCTGGTCAATCAGATCAACCGTCGCCCGGTGGACAATCTGGACACCGAAGTGACCTACAAGGTGACGGCCCTGACCCCGCGCGAGCATCAAAAAGAGGTGCTGCACTGGCTGGAAGAGATGCTGGAGCAGGCCAACTACCCCCTGAGCGAGCTCGACATCGAGCCGTTTGGCGAAGGGGATCTGGAGATCTCGGCGGTGCTGCTGGCTACCTCCATCGATGGCGACGAGCTGGATGCCCTGATGGTGAAACTCGGCATCCACCCCCATATCAAGCAGGTGTTCTGGCGTACCAGTACCACGGATTAAGAAAAAAAGAGTCACAGGGACGGGCAAAAAAAGAGCCGGCACAAGGCCGGCTCTGTTTATTCGGGTGGCTGAAATCAGCGGGTCAGATCGTCGAAGAAGCGTTTCACCCCTTCGAAGAAGCCTTCCGATTTCGGCTTGTGGGTCTTGGCAGCGGCACCGCTGAACGACTCGTCCAGCTGGCGCAGCAGCTCTTTTTGGGATTCGTTGAGCTTGACCGGGGTCTCAATGACCACTTTGCACATCAGATCGCCAACCTGGCCGGAGCGCACAGATTTAACGCCCTTGCCGCGCATGCGGAACATCTTGCCGGTCTGGGTCTCGGGAGTGACCTTGAGCTTGACGCGGCCATCCAGGGTCGGCACTTCGATCTCGCCACCCAGCGCAGCAGCGGTGAAGCTGATGGGCACTTCGCAGTAGAGGTTGTTGCCGTCACGCACGAAGATTTCGTGCTCTTTGACATGAACCTGTACGTACAGATCCCCAGCCCCTGCGCCCGCTTCGCCTGCTTCCCCTTCGCCGGAGAGACGGATACGATCGCCGGTGTCGACGCCCGCCGGAATTTTCACCGACAGGGTCTTGGTCTTCTGGTAGCGACCTTCGCCGTGGCACTTGCGGCACGGATCCTTGATGATCTTGCCGCGACCGTGACAGTGGGGGCAGGCCTGCTGCACCGCGAAGAAGCCCTGACGCATCTGCACCTGACCGGCGCCGTGGCAGGTCGGGCAAGTCTGGGCACTGCTACCGGTGTGGGCACCGGAGCCGTTACAGACTTCACAGTGAACCAGGGTCGGCACCTTGATCTCCTTGGAGACCCCGCGCACCGCCTCTTCGAGGGTCAGCTCCATGGTGTAACGCAGATCGGAGCCACGGGCCGGGCCACGACGGCCGCCGCCACGTTGGCCACCACCAAAGATATCGCCAAAAATATCGCTGAACGCATCACCAAAATCAGCGCCGCCACCAAAACCACCGTGGCCACCGCCACCCTGGCTCGGATCGACACCGGCATGGCCATACTGATCGTAACGGGCACGCAGGTTGCCATCGGTCAGGACCTCGTAAGCTTCCTTGACCTCTTTGAACTTCTCTTCAGATGCCGCATCACCCTGATTGCGATCCGGGTGATACTTCATGGCCAGACGTTTGTACGCCTTCTTGATCTCGCGCTCGTCGGCATCTTTTGCCACACCCAGCACTTCGTAGAAATCGCGCTTCGACATACTCATCCTGTTGCTTCGTAGCAGTTACGCAGACGGGCGTTGGTTACCCAACGCCCGTGAATTCATTGACTAAGCCGATGGGTGAAGCGAACTTCCCCCATCTGGGTAGGGCTTACTTCTTGTCGTCTTTCACTTCTTCGAACTCGGCGTCGACCACGTCGTCGTTAGCCTTGGAAGAAGAGGAGGACTGACCGGCATCAGCACCGGCGGCGCCTTGTTGAGCCTGAGCTTGCTGTTGAGCAATCTCCATCAGCTTCTGGGACGCTTCCAGCAGTGCCTGCTGTTTGGCTTCGATAGCAGCCTTGTCGTCACCCTTGAGGGTGGCTTCCAGCTCGCTCACCGCGGCTTCGATCTTGCTCTTGTCGTCAGCAGGCAGGGCTTCACCGGCTTCGGTGATCTGCTTGCGTACCGAGTGGACCAGACCATCAGCCTGGTTGCGAGTCTGCACCAGCTCTTCGAACTTCTTGTCCTCGGCCGCGTTGGCTTCGGCTTCGCGAACCATGCGCTCGATCTCTTCATCAGACAGACCGGAAGAGGCCTGGATGGTGATCTTCTGCTCTTTGTTGGTCTCTTTGTCTTTGGCAGAGACGTGCAGGATACCGTTGGCATCGATGTCGAAGGTCACTTCGATTTGCGGCAAGCCGCGCTGTGCCGGACGGATACCTTCCAGGTTGAACTGGCCCAGTGACTTGTTGTCGCTGGCACGCTTGCGCTCACCCTGCAGCACGTGAATGGTCACGGCAGACTGGTTGTCTTCAGCAGTGGAGAACACCTGGGATTTCTTGGTCGGAATAGTGGTGTTCTTCTCGATCAGCGCAGTCATCACGCTACCCATGGTTTCGATACCCAGGGAGAGCGGAGTAACGTCCAGCAGCAGTACGTCGGTCTTCTCACCAGACAGTACCGCACCCTGGATGGCAGCCCCCATGGCCACGGCTTCGTCCGGGTTAACGTCTTTACGCGGCTCTTTACCAAAGAATTCAGATACGGTCTTCTGCACCATTGGCATACGGGTCTGACCGCCTACCAGGATGATGTCGTCGATCTCACCAATCGCCAGACCGGAGTCTTTCAGCGCCATGCGCACTGGCTCCAGAGAGTCTTTCACCATGTCTTCTACCAGGGATTCCAGCTTGGCGCGGGTCACCTTGATGTTCATGTGCTTCGGACCGGTGGCATCAGCGGTGATGTACGGCAGGTTGACATCAGTTTGCTGGGCAGAGGAGAGCTCAATCTTGGCTTTTTCTGCGGAGTCTTTCAGACGCTGCAGGGCCAGTTGATCGTTGCGCAGGTCGATGCCCTGCTCACGCTTGAACTCGTCAACCAGGTAGTTGATGACGCGGTTGTCGAAGTCTTCACCACCCAGGTGGGTGTTACCGTTGGTCGCCAGTACTTCGAAGGTGGTCTCGCCTTCAACTTCATCGATCTCGATGATGGAGATATCGAAAGTACCGCCGCCCAGATCATATACGGCAACCTTGCGCTCGCCCTTGACCTTGTTCACGCCGTAGGCAAATGCTGCGGCTGTCGGCTCGTTGATGATGCGTTTTACATCCAGACCCGCGATGCGACCGGCATCTTTGGTAGCCTGACGCTGAGCATCGTTGAAGTAAGCTGGCACAGTGATAACGGCTTCAGTGACCGGCTCACCCAGATAATCTTCAGCGGTCTTCTTCATCTTCTTCAGCACTTCGGCAGAGATCTGCGGCGGTGCCATTTTCTTGCCCTTCACTTCAACCCAGGCATCGCCGTTGTCAGCTTTGGCGATGGCATACGGCATGATTTTCAGGTCACGCTGTACTTCTTCATCTTCAAAACGACGACCGATCAGACGCTTGATAGCGAACAGGGTGTTCTTCGGATTAGTGATGGCCTGACGCTTGGCCGGTTGACCAACCAGGATCTCGCCATCATCGGCATAGGCAATGATGGACGGAGTAGTACGATCGCCTTCTGCGTTCTCGATCACGCGAGCAGTGTCGCCATCCAGAATAGCGACGCAGGAGTTGGTAGTACCCAGGTCAATACCGATGATTTTACCCATTTGACGAATCTCCAAAAACTTTGAATAAACTGGCGAGGAACTCGCCTTAATGCGTTAACGGCTAGGTGGGGGCAGCCAATCTGGCTTTCAAGCTCCCGGCATCAAATTTTCTTGTGCCGCCGCGCCTTGCTTCCTATATGGGGTCGCCAGCCGCAGCTTCAAGCCCTAACCCTAAAAAACCACACCCTTTATCATGATTGAGCGACGGTTTTGAACCGTAAAGCCGGACAAGATGACGGGGTGCTGCACAGATAAACAAAAAGCCCGCCACGGGGCGGGCTTGGGTACCCACAACCAATCAGTCGATCGCTTTGGCGATCATCACCATGGCAGGACGGATCACCCGACCGTTCAGCTCATAGCCTTTTTGCATCACGGCGATGACGGTATTGGGTGCCACATCGGCACTCGGGATCATGCTCATCGCCTGATGGGCATTGGGGTCAAACGGCTGATTGGTGGGGTCCAGTGCCACCAGACCGAACTTGGCCACACCGCTCTGCATGGATTTCAGGGTCAGCTCGACACCTTCGATCATCGGCTTGAGGGCTTCGTTCTCTTTGTCGGCCAGTTCAATGGCACGCTCCAGGTTGTCCAGCACTGGCAGCAGCTCGCCTGCGAACTTCTCCAGCGCGAACTTATGGGCCTTCTCCACGTCCTGTGCAGCACGGCGACGATGGTTTTCCATCTCGGCGACGGCGCGAATGGCACGCTCCCGCTCCTCGAGAGAAGCTTGTTGGGCTGCTTCCAGTTGCACTTCGAGTTCAGCAATGCGGGCCTGTTCGGCTGTCACTTCACTGTCTACATCGGTCGGCTCGACTGGTTGGGCTTCCACTTGCTCCATCGCTTCAACCTTTTGCTCTTCGTGGTTCATGACATCTCCAATTCAGGGTTACTTCAATCATTGCCGCTATTATGGGGATGCAGCCCCGGCTTTCAAGGGGTAAAAGGCCAATCAGGGCTTCTGAACCGCTGCAAGCGGCTATTTGCCCGCGTCACTGACCACTCTTTCGCCAACTGGCGGCAGGGGCACCGCACTATCCGGAGCGCCACAAGCGCGGCAAAGCACTGTATACTGGCCCGCAATACCCATCCCAGACCTGACAGACTATGGATTCTCCGTTCAAAACCATCGCCCTGATTGGCAAACCCCACCATGAGGGGGCCAACCAGACGCTGACCGGCCTGCATCAATACCTGACCGCTCGCGGCTTTCGGGTACTGGTCGAGAGCCGGGTCGCCCAGACCCTGAGCATCCTCGATGAAAACGTGATGGATCTGGTGCAGCTGGGCCAGCAGGCCGATCTCGCCATCGTGGTCGGCGGTGACGGCAACATGCTGGGGGCTGCGAGGGTGCTGTCGCGCTTCGATGTGGCGGTGATCGGGGTAAACCGGGGCAATCTCGGCTTTCTGACCGACCTCTCGCCGCAGGATTATCTGCTGCCGCTGGAGCAGGTGCTCTCCGGCCACTACAAGAGCGAACATCGCTTCCTGCTGGAAGCCTCGGTCTATCGCCACGGCGAGCGCAAGTCGAGCAATCTGGCGGTCAACGAAGCGGTGCTGCACCCGGGCAAGATCGCCCACATGATCGAGTTCGAGGTCTATATCGATGGCAGCTTTATGTATAGCCAGCGCTCGGACGGCATCATAGTGGCCACCCCCACCGGCTCCACCGCTTACTCGCTGTCAGCGGGCGGCCCCATCCTCACCCCCAAGCTCAACGCCATCACGCTGGTGCCGATGTTCCCGCACACCCTGAGCAGCCGCCCCATAGTGCTGGATGCCGACAGCGAAGTGCGCCTGCTGGTCTCGCCAGACAATCAGGACGATGCCATGCAGGTGAGCTGTGACGGTCAGGTGACGCTGGCGGTCCACCCGGGGGACGAGATACTCATCAAGAAGAGCCACCATCAGCTTCATCTGGTTCACCCGCTCGACTACAGCTACTTCCACGTGCTGCGCAACAAGCTCGGCTGGGGCAGCAAGCTGTTTTAAAGGGCAGGATCACTGCCAGGCTGGCTGAGCGCCACCTCGCTGCGCAGCCAGTCGCTAAAGGCGCGAAAACGTGGCCGCTCACGGTTCTCCCGCGGCGAGATCAACTCGTAATTACGCCCGGCTGCCACCGCCGGGCCCCCTACCGCCACCAACACCCCTTGCTCCAGCAAGCTGCGCACCAGCACCTCCCGCCCCATCGCAACCCCCATGCCACCTTGCGCCGCGTGCAGGGCCATCTGATAGTGATTGAAGCCGTAGTGACGCTGTTCATAGGGCAATGTCATGCCAACGCCATCGCACCAAAGGCGCCACTCAGAGAAGATCTGCTGTACATCGGTCGATTCGGAAGCATGGATAAAACAGGCCTCCGTCAGCCGGGACGGATCCGCCAGCAACCCCAGCCGCTCGGCATAGGCGGGGGAGCAGACCGGCTGCAGACGCTCCTCCATCAACAACTCCCGGTGCAAATCACTGCAGCGAGTCGCGCCGTAATAGATCGCCAGATCCACCCGCTCCTCGTTGAAATCCACCGCCCCCGCCCGAACCCTCATCATCACGTTCAACCCGGGCCAGCGCTGCTGGAAGCGTGGCAGTCTTGGCATCAGCCAGTTGAGCCCCAGCGTCGGTGCAACCCCCACATGAAGCGTCCCTCGCAGATCTTGGGCCCGGATATCTTCGATCTCCTCGTTGATCTGGCGCAGAGAGTGACTCAGGGTTGCCAGCAGTCGCATCCCCTCCTCCGTCAATTCGAGCTTACGAGTCAGGCGAATAAACAGGCGAAAACCCAACAGCCCTTCCAGATGGCGAATGCGGTGGCTGATGGCCCCCTGAGTGAGGTTCATCTCCTCGGCAGCGCGAGTAAAGCTGAGGTGACGGGCCGTGCTCTCGAAGGTGTGCAGCAGGGCCAGGGTATTCTGTTGTACCAGCATGGATAACCTCGTGATGACGCACGTTGCGGTGCAGGCCATTAGTATGCCATTCACTCTCATGGATTAAACAGGCTAATCCATACCGCCCCTTTTTTCGTTTGTCTGCCCGCCACAGCCCCTCTTTAATAGGATCAAACCCTATCCCTGTTCATGAGGTGGACAATGAAAAACGGACTCAAGATTGTGGTCATCGGTGCAGGCTCCAGCTATACCCCGGAGCTGATCGAAGGGCTGATCCAGCGTCAGCACAAGCTGCCACTGCGCGAGCTGTGGCTGGTCGACATCGACGATGGCCGCGAAAAGATGGAGATCATCGCAGCCCTCACCCGCCGCATGCTGGTCAAGGCCGGACTGGCGGTCAGGGTTGAAACCCGGCTGGAGCGGGAAGAGGCACTGCGCGGCGCCGACTACGTCTGCTCCCAGTTTCGCGCCGGTTGTCTGGCAGCCCGCATCAGCGATGAGCGGATCTCGTTGAAATATGGACTCATTGGACAAGAGACCAACGGACTTGGCGGCTTTGCCAACGCCTGCCGGACCATCCCCATCGCCCTGCAGATCGCCGCCGACATGGAGCGTCTCTGCCCCGATGCCTGGCTGCTCAACTTCACCAATCCGTCGGGCATGGTGACCGAAGCCGTGTTGCGCCACAGCAAGATCAAGGCGGTGGGGCTGTGCAACGTACCGGTAATCATGCAAAAAGGGGTCGCCACCCTGCTGGATAGCCGCGATGAGCAGGAGTTCATCATGCAGGTGGCGGGACTCAACCACTTTATCTTCGTGCGCCAGATCCAGCATCAGGGCAAGGATAAACTCGGCGAGGTGATCGCCCTGCTCGCGCAAGGGCCCGATCCGCTGGTGCCGCGCAATATTCCCCCCTTTGCCTGGCCAAAAGATCTGCTGGCCAATCTGGGCATGATCCCCTGTGCCTATCTGCGCTACTACTACATGAGCGACGATATCCTCAAGCAGGAGCTCGGTGAGGCCAGTGGCGAAGGAACCCGGGGCGAGGTGGTCAAGGCCATCGAACAGCAGCTGTTCGATCTCTATCGCAACCCGGATCTCGCCGAGAAACCGAAGGCGCTGGAAGGACGCGGCGGCCAGTACTATTCGGAAGCAGCGGGCGAACTGATGAGCGCCATCCACAACGACAAGCGCATCATCATGCACGTCAACACCCGCAACAACGGCGCTATCAACGGTCTGCCGGACGAGTGCGCCGTGGAGGTCAGTGCCCTCATCACCAAATCAGGCCCGCTTGCGCTCAACGTGGCCCCTTTCCCGCAAGACACCCTGCGGCTACTGCAGTTAATGAAGGAGTTCGAACAGCTCACCATCGAAGCAGCCATCACCGGCAACCGCCATACTGCCTGGCGCGCCCTGGTGCTCAACCCCCTTATCACCAGCGGTAGTCGGCTGGAGCAGGCGCTGGACGAGGTGATTGCCGCCCATCCGGATCTGATGTCGGCCTTCCACTGACCCCCGCGTCTCTCTTCGCGGATCTCTCCTCACTATCCCTTGCGGGTCACCACTCTGGTGGCCCGTTATCGTTAAAAATGGCGGCCCCCTCTTTACTGTATATAAGATCAGTATATACTGTATGCATACACAGTAAAGTTGACCTATACAGGATGAGACCATGCTGACCCAGCTGACCGTCAACAACTTCGCCATCGTCAAGTTTCTCGAACTCGATCTGCAACCGGGCATGACCTGCATCACAGGTGAGACCGGCGCCGGTAAATCCATCGCCATCGACGCCCTTGGTCTCTGTCTCGGAGAACGAGCCGAAGCGGGCATGGTGCGACCCGATAGCGACAAAAGCGAGGTCAGCGCCCGCTTCCTGCTCGACAACAACCCGGCCGCCCGCGCCTGGCTAGCCACCAACGAACTGGAAAACGAAGGTGAGTGTATCGTGCGGCGAGTCATCTCCGCCGAAGGTCGCTCCCGCAGCTATATCAATGGCGTGCCCGTCCCCCTCACTCAGCTCAAAAATCTGGGCCAACAACTGGTCAACGTCCATGGCCAGCATGCTCATCAGATGCTGCTCAAGCCTGATTACCAGCTCGCCCTGCTCGACGGTTATGCCGGTCACCATCTGCTGCTCAATGAAGTGCGCCAGCATTATCAACTGTGGCGCCAGCTGCAAAACGAGCTGAACCGGCTCAAGGCCGAGCAGCAACAGCGGGAAGCCCGCCGCCAGCTCATCGAATATCAGGTGCAGGAGCTCGATGAATTTGCCCTGCAGCCGGGGGAGTTCGAGCAGATAGAAGAGGAGCACCAGCGTCTCGCCAACGGCACTGATCTGATGCAAGAGTGCGGCGCCTGCCTCGATCTGCTCTATGACAATGAAGAGACCACCATCGCCGGTCTGCTGCAAGTGGCAGTAGACAGAGCCGAAGGACTGGTCGCCATGGACAGCCGCCTCACCCCGGTACTGGAGATGCTGAACGAAGCCCTGATCGGGGTGCAGGAGAGCCACAGCGAGCTGCGCAGCTACCTCGATCAGCTGGAGCTGGATCCCGAACGCTTCAACGAGCTGGAAGCTCGCCTCTCCAAGGCGATCAATCTGGCCCGCAAGCACCACGTCAAACCGGCAGATCTGGCCCAGCACCATCAGGAGCTGGCCTCCGATCTCGCCCGTCTCAACTCCGACGAGGAGCGGTTAGAGGGGATGGAAGATGAGCTGGTCGAGGCCCGTCAGGCTTTTGTCCAAGCTGCCGAAGCCCTGAGTCAGAGCCGCCAGCGTTACGCCCAGGAGCTGGGCGCCAAGGTGACCAGCAGCATGCACGAGTTGGCAATGCCCGATGGCCGCTTTGCCATCGAGGTGCGCCCCGATGCCCAGAGCAGCCTCTCCCCACTGGGTATAGATCGGGTGGAATTCATGGTCACCACCAACCCGGGCCAACCCATTCAGCCACTTGGCAAGGTAGCGTCAGGGGGTGAACTGTCGCGTATCAGCCTTGCCATCGTGGTGATCAGTGCTCGCAAGGTCTCTACTCCGACCCTCATCTTCGATGAGGTGGATGTGGGGATCAGCGGCCCGACTGCCGCCGTGGTGGGCCGCCTGCTGCGCCAGCTCGGGGAGTCCACTCAGGTGATGGTGGTCACTCACTTGCCGCAGGTGGCAGGCAACGGCCACCAGCATATGGTGGTGAGCAAGCATACCGATGGCAAAACCACCGAAACCCGGATGGATGCCCTCGATGAGAGCGCCCGTCTCAACGAGCTGGCACGGCTGCTCGGTGGCGACCAGATCACCGACAACACCCTGGCCAATGCCCGCGAGCTGCTGCGTCGCTGAATCAAGCGATAAAGCCAATTCGCAGCGATGGCTAATGATGGGGCTGACCAAACATGCTGACTGCGCAGGCACAGGCGAGTGCCATTGCCCTCGCAGTCCGCAATAGCCAATAGCCAATAGCCAATAGCCAATAGCCAATAGCCAATTGTGAGAACCGCAGACGCATCAGGATTACCGACCCAGATCAATAAAATGGCGAGTTAGGCGAAGCTGGCAGCAACATGGGCGTGGATCCGGTTGCCTTCATGCAGCGGATTTCGCATAGTGTTGCCCCCCTTTATGGGTATCCAATTGTGAGGCTTTGTCTATGATCCACGTTTTTGGTCACAAGAATCCTGATAGCGACAGTATCTGCAGTGCACTGGTTATCACCGACTGGCTCAATGGCCAGGGCCGTCAAGCCACCCCATGGCGTCTGGGTGACCTGCGCACCGAAACCCGTTTTATTCTGGAGCAGGCTGGCGTCAGCGAACCCGAGTTGCTGACCAAAGATCTGACCGGTGAAGATGTCTGGCTGGTGGATTTCAGTGATCTGGAACAGGGCCCTGCCACACTGGCACAAGCCAATGTACTGGGTCTGGTGGATCACCACCGTCTCGGCACCTTGGTCACCCAATCTCCGCTGGATGCCTGGATTCGTGCCGTCGGCTGCACCTGCACCATCGCCTTCGATCTGCTGAGTCAGCAAGGTACCGTGACCCGCAGTCAGGCTCGCCTGATGCTGGGTGCCATCATGAGCGACACCCTCTGTCTCACCTCACCCACCACCACCGAACAGGACAAGATCGCCTGTGAGCGTCTGGCACCGCTGGCCGAGGTATCACTGGCCGAGTTCGGCCAACAGCTGCTGATGGCGAAAACCGACCTGAGCGGCCTGACCCCGGCTCAACTGCTGCAGCAGGATGAGAAAGCGTTCCAGGCGGAAGGTTACAACTTCATCATGAGCCAGATCGAAGTGGGCAGCGAACAGCAACTGGCCGAGCAACTGCCGGCGCTGCAGCAGGAGATGGTCCAGCGTGTGGCGAGCGAAGGGCTCGACTTCTTCGTACTGATGGTGACTGACCTGACGGCTGCCGCCAGCCGCATCTACTTTACTGCGCACCCGAAAGTACCGGCAGAGTCCAGCTACCACCCGGGCTTTGTCAGCCGCAAGAAACAGGGTCTGCCATGGGTGATGGATCTGCTGGCCAAAGCCTGATCCTCACTCGCCATAACCTATTCCAATGCCCTGCCTCTGCGCAGGGCTTTTTCATTGCCACCGCCAGCAGCACTCTCCGCCCGCCTTGCTGGCCATCTTGCTCACCCCTCCGATCTCTCGCGTATTCCTTTCACGGCTTATTGACAGTTAACCCCATAACTTTGCTTACATATTTGCGGCTGTTATTTACCAGGGCTTTGCTGCAGGATAATCGCCGCGCACAACCCTTTTCCGTTTCCATTCAGGTGATCGATGAACATAACCCCCAAGCAGAGAACCCTGGCCATCACCATTCTGATCGCCGTGGTGCTCCTCGGCTGGCTGCTCTGGCCCAGTCAACCACCCAAGGCGATGCTGACCGCTCAGGTGACCCGCGAGGATATTGCCCAGACTGTACTGGCCAGTGGCGTGCTGCAGGCTGTTGAGCAGGTGGATGTGGGGGCCCAGGTCTCCGGTCAGGTTACCAAGCTGGCCGTCGAGGCCGGCGATCAAGTCAAACAGGGAGATCTGCTGGCCGAGATCGATCCCCTGATTGCCCAGAACAACCTCAAGACGGCCGAGGCGGAGCTTGCCAGCAACCGCGCCCAGCTCAAGATCAAGCAGGCGCAACTCAAACAAAACGAGCTCGCCTGGCGGCGCCAGCAACAGATGTTCAAGCAGGAGGCGAGCTCACGGGCCGATCTGGAGAGCGCCGAGGCACAGTTGGCCGTCACCCGCGCCGAACTGCAAAACAGTCAGGCCAATATCGACAGCGCCCTGATCAAGGTTGATCGGGCCAGAACCGAGCTGGGCTACACCAAGATCCTGGCGCCGATGGATGGCACCGTCATCAGCATTGTGACCCGTCAGGGCCAGACCCTGGCTGCCAGCCAGACGGTGCCAACCGTGCTCAAGCTGGCCAACCTCGAGACCATGACGGTCAAGGCGCAGATCTCCGAAGCCGATGTCACCAAGGTCAACGCCGGCATGCCGGTCTACTTCACCCTGATTGGCGATCCGGATACCCGCTATCAGGGCACGCTGCGCGCCGTGGAGTTAGCACCTACCAACATCAACGATCAGGCCGCTACCGGCACCACCACCAACAATGCGGCCGTCTACTACTACGCCCTGTTCGATGTGCCCAATCCCGGCCATACCCTGCGGGTAGCGATGACCACCCAGGTAACCATAGTGCTCGGCGAGCGCAAGCAGGTACTCACTGTGCCGCAGACAGCCCTTGGCAAGCAACTGGCCGACAACGAGTATGAGGTGACTCTGGTCAAGGAGGGCGATCAGAGCGAGACCCGTACCATCAAGACCGGCATGAAGGACGAGATCCGCATTGAGGTGATCAGCGGGCTGACCGAGAAGGAGGAGGTACAGCTCAATCACGGCGCCCCCGCCGCCAATGATGATATGGCGGTGATGCTATGAGTGAGCCCCTGAGCCAGCTGCCATTGATCCAGCTGAAAGGGGTCGAGCGACGCTACCAGAGCGGCGAGAGCGAGGTCACCGTACTCCACCCTCTCGACCTCACCATCGCGGCAGGAGAGATGATCGCCATTGTCGGCGCGTCCGGCTCCGGCAAGTCGACCCTGATGAACCTGCTGGGTTGCCTGGATAGCCCGAGCTGCGGCCAGTATCTGTTTCGCGGTCAGGACACCGCCACCATGGATGCATTGGCGCTGGCCCGGCTGCGCTGCCACCACTTCGGTTTTATCTTTCAGCGCTACCACCTGCTGCCCCATCTCGATGCCGCCGCCAACGTGGAGATCCCCGCCGTCTATGCCGGTACCAGCCGCCCGGATCGCCAGGCGCGCGCGCGCCAGCTGCTGGGCAGACTGGGACTGCGCGATCGCAGCCACCATACCCCGGGTCAGCTCTCCGGCGGGCAGCAGCAGCGGGTCAGTATCGCCCGGGCGCTGGCCAACGGCGGCGAGGTGATCCTCGCCGATGAACCGACTGGCGCGCTGGATAGCCAGAGTGGCAAGGAGGTGATGGCGATCCTCAAAGAGCTGCACGCCCAGGGTCACACCATCATTCTGGTCACCCACGATATGGACGTGGCCAGCCATGCCGACCGGATCATCACTCTCAAGGATGGTCGGGTAGAGCAAGATAGCGGCCCGTGCCAAACGGCCGTGTTGGCCGCAACCACCGCCATAGACCCTCAAAAAATAGTGCCCAATAAGGGCGCCATGGGCCACGACTGGGATCGCTATCGGGAAGCGGGACGGATGGCGATGCATGCCATGCTCGCCCACCGGATGCGCACCTTCCTCACCATGCTCGGCATCATCATCGGCATCGCCGCCGTGGTGAGCGTAGTCGCCCTTGGTCAGGGGGCCCGCGCCAAGGTGATCGACCAGATCAATGCGATGGGCACCAACACCATCGAAATCTTCCCGGGCAAGGGGTGGGGCGATGAAAAAATGGCCAGCATCCAGACCCTCAACCAGGGGGATCTCGATGCCCTGCTGGGGCAACCCTATCTTGCGGGCGCCAGCCCCGAGATAGGCAGCTCCGGCCAGTTGCGCTATCGCAACAAGACCAACAGCGGCAACGTGACCGGGGTCGGTAATGACTATTTCAAGGTGAAGGGGATGACGCTGGTCAGTGGTCGCTTACTGGAATGGCAAGATATCCAGCAGCGTGCCGCCGTCGCCGTGGTGGACAAGAAGAGCATCACCAGCCTGCTTGGCAAGGATGATCCGGTCGGCAAGGTGGTACTGGTCGGCACCCTGCCGGTACGGATTGTCGGAGTAGTCTCGCAGGAGACCGGCTTTGGTCCCACCAGCCAGTCGGTCAATATCTGGCTGCCCTACAGCGCGGTGATGAGTCGCCTCATCTCGCAGCACCACTTCAGCCAGATCACCATCCGGGTCAAGGACGGGGTACAACCGGCACTGGCCGAGCAGGCGGTGATCGAGCTGATCACCAAGCGCCATGGGGTGAAGGATTTCTTCACCTTCAGCAGCGACAGCATCATCAAATCGGTGGAGAAAACCACCGCCACCATGACCCTGATGGTCTCGGCCATCGCGGTGATCTCGCTGATCGTCGGCGGAGTGGGGGTGATGAACATCATGCTGGTGTCGGTGGTGGAGCGCACCCGCGAGATCGGCATTCGCATGGCCGTGGGCGCCCGCCAGTCGGACATCCTGCAGCAATTTCTGATTGAAGCCGTGATGGTCAGCCTGCTGGGGGGGATCTTCGGCGTCGGCCTCTCTCTGGGGATCGGCGCGCTCTTTTCACTGCTGGTGGACTCCATCAAGATGCAGTTTTCGCTCTTCTCCATCCTGATGGCCTTTGGCTGCTCGTCACTCATCGGGATCCTGTTTGGTTACCTGCCGGCACGCAATGCGGCGCGGCTCGACCCTGTTGTCGCACTGGCGAGGGAATAACAATGCACAAACTCTCCTGGCTGGCTCTCTGCATGGCCCTCAGCGGCTGCAGTCAGCACAGCACCTATCAAAGACCCGAGCTGGCGATCGCCCCCACATGGCAACAAGCAGAGGGCGCCCAACTGGCTGCGCAGGCAGGCCCCTGGTGGCGGGAATTTCATGATCCCCAGCTCGACAAATTGGTCGAGGCGGTGCTGGCCGCCAACCCGGACATGCGTGTGGCGGCCCTCAAGCTCAAAAGCGCCCGACTGGGCGCCGAGCAGGCCGATACCAACCTCACCCCCTCGGTCAATGGCACTATCGCAGCCAGTGGCAACAAGGATCTGAAAACCGGCAAAGGCACCAACAGTCTGGGCCCCTCGCTGAGCCTCAGTTACGAAGTGGATTTGTGGGGCAAGCTTGCCTCGGTGCGGGATCAGGCAAGCTGGGAGGCGGCGGCAAGCGAGCAGGATCTCGCCAGCACCCGACTGCTGCTGATCGGCAATACCCTGGAGCAGTATTGGCAGCTCGGCTATCTCGGCTCCGCCATAACCCTCGGTGAGCAACAGCTGGCCAACTTGGCGCGAACCGAGCAGCTGACCCAGACCAAATACCAGGCTGGCGCCATCACCCGGCTCGATCTGGCGCAGGCACGCCAACAGCTGGCAGGCAAACAGGCCGATCTGGCCTCCCTCAAGGCGCAGCAGGAGCAGGCCCGCAATGCCCTGCGTCTGCTGCTGGGCCGCAGCAGCGGGCCGCTGGAGTATGCACCCGCTTCCCTTGCAAGCCAGACAATTCCTGAACTTGCGGTGGGTATCCCGGCCGATGTGCTGGCCCGCCGCCCCGACGTCAAAGCGGCCGAATTACGGCTGCGCAAGACGCTGGCTAAAGGGGATGAGATCCGCACCAGCTTCTACCCCAGCCTAACCCTGACCGGCAGTGCCAGCACCGCATCCGATAGACTGGCGCAAGTGCTGCAAAATCCGGTTGGTACGCTAGGAGCCAGCCTTGCCCTCCCCTTCCTCGAATACAACCGCACCCAGCTCGCCATCGAAAGCTCCGAGCTGGATTACCAGATCGCCGAAACCGAGTTTCGCAAACAGCTCTACACCGCACTGGTGGAGGTGGAAGACAATCTGGCCGCCCGCCACTATGGCCAGCAGCGACTCGATTATCTGCAGGAGCAGCTGAGTTATGCCCAGGAGGCCGAGCGGCTGGCCAAGGCTCGCTTCCAGGCAGGAGCAACCGGCGTGCAGGCCTGGCTTGATGAGCAAAACCGGCTGTGGGAAGCCCAGCAGAGCCTGCTGGCACAGCAAAAAGAGCAGCTCACCACCACCGCCAAAATCTATCGCGCCCTGGGTGGCAGCGATAACGTGACACCCCGATAACGCTTCACTCGACTATTGCTCACCCAGCAATACCCCACTCTGCCAGCAGAGTGGGGTATGCCATCGCCATAGACCATACAGAATTCCCTCTCCCACACTGCAGCCGATAGCCATTGCCAACCATCAAGGGGCAATCATGGCAGCGCAGCCAATTCCGTACGTCGACCATCCTAAATATCCCGGCGATCCCTTGCAGCAGTCTTGATGCGCAAAGCCTCCTGCAGAGATAACGGTTACCGGATATTCCATCAGCAGAGGGCTTGTCTTGCTGGACGACGCCAGTGAATCGCGAGAAACATATCCGGAGATCGTATCTGCACTGCGTGTACAAATAGCGTTATCGCACCGGAGCTCAGCACGGCAGAATTAATCGCAAATAGTGAGTGATATTGAGTAAAGCAACAGTGAGGCTAAGCAACAGCAAAAAGGATACAAGCGAGGATGTAGGTAACAGCGGAGAGGATTGGATAACGCGAGCAAAACGGCAAAAAATAATGCCGCCCTTGAGCGGCATTATTCGATTTCTAAACCTGACGAATTAGATCAGGAAATCGTTCAGGTCTTTACCCAGCGCTACTTGAGCCGCAATGGCTTTCGGCATACGGCCTTGACCGGTCCAAGTTTTCATTTGACCGTCTTCTTCATACTGATATTTAGCCGGACGCGGAGCACGCTTGCTCTTGGCAGCACCAGCAGAAGCAGCGGGGGCAGCAGCGCTAGCCAGCAGCTCGCGAGGATCAATACCCGCCTGCTGCAGCATTTCGGTAAATTCATTCAGCTTGCGCTGACGCTCTTCCTGTTCAGCTCGGTCCTGTTCAACAGAAGCAGCGCGCTCTTGATAAACCAGGTCAAACTTCTCTTTAGCTTCCAGCAGTTGCTCAAACGGCAGCTCACGAATAGCGGCGCGCAGACTGCGAATGTTCAGCAGAACTTTCAGAAACTCGTTCATTATTTCCTCACAAAAAAGTCGGTTACAGGGATAACCGTTTCAGAATAGCATGGACAATTCTCGACAACATACAGTTTTTCTATATTAACGTTCTTTTTTTCTTAATTTTTACCATTGAGATCGAGTGCACGTCACTATCAATAACAAACAAGCTGAAATGCAGATCTTTGAGGTTGTAGGTTGATTACCATGTTGTGCACAAGAAAAGTCGGTATTTCAAGACTCATTAATTTCCAGTTCAGTATCCTCTGTGACCTGCTATATAAGCCTTGAGCGCATACGTTCAACATCAAGCCTGCGACTCTCCGTTTAGCCATGAGCAAGCCAGGATCCCACACCGTTTGCCCGATGACGAGGAGTATGTCTAAATTGACTATTAATGTATGCAAAAGCATCAATTAAAAACAGATAACCACATATAAATCATAACCTTGCAATCACACCGTGACTAATCAATGTATGTATTTCATGATCAGTTTTGTAGATGCATGTACCAGAAAACAAGCTGTTCAGATGCCGGTAATCCAGAAGGCAAACAATAAAAAAGCCAGACTTTGTGAAGGGCTGGCTTTCTACGTAGTCAAATAGCACTATTTATTTTTGGTTATATTCTTGCCTGATTGATCAACCCCGGTAATCACTGCCGTTGCAGCCGACCCAGTCAAAAGGGGCTCGGATGGATATAGCTTAAGTGCTGCTGCTCGCATCGTATTGGCTTCCTCCGTAAGACCCAATGCATTAAGTGCTATCACCATATTGGCGTATATGTTGGCACGTGGTGTATGGCGTACGAATGCCTGCCCCCACTCCAGATAAGCTTCCAGTTCGGTCTTGTTGTTTGTCTGCAAACCCACCATCAGACGAACCGAGTTCACATCAAACTCGACTCGGGTCAACCACGCCATGGGATTAACGATATCAAGTAGCAAGGTCGGCTCTTTATACCCGCCTCTTTCATACTTGGTGACTACCCAGGCGGTGTGAATGGCCGTGAGCATAAAGGGAACCACCAACAGCGGGATAGCAATCGCCATAAATCGCAGCAACAACCAAGGGCGGCACTCCATATCCCACCATGATGAGCAAGCACGGCTCGCCAATCTGGTCTCTTCAATTTCGGTATCGATGATATAAATTAGCGTCAGCAACAACCACCACAGTACGATTGCATGGTAGAGAGGGTATTCCGTCTGGGTATGGAGCAATATCGGGGTAACCAGGGCAAGCAGCCCCATGGCATTTACCCAACGGACACTCGCCAGACGCCATAATAACGCGCCACCCATGATCACCATGCCGATCATAGGTGCAATGCCCCCCTCAACAGCCCAATAGAGAAACTCGTTGTGGGGGTGGTCAAGATTGTACTCAATCTGCACCATAGATGGATTCAGCGCTTTATCCGCCATGTAGTGATGGAGAAAAACAGATTCAAAACTGCCGTATCCCCAACCACTCAAGGGAGCCTGTGCAATCAGTTTTGCCGCATAAGGCCAGTAAATAGAGCGCATACCACCGGACTGATAGATCTCTAATCCGCGCTTTGCTCCAGCCAGCCAATATTGTGATAACAGGCCAATAGCTACAGCAAGGATAACCAGACCCAATATACGCCATAGCAGCTGCTGTCGATAAAGTTGAGGCATCAGTAAGAGCAAGGCTAACAGGCCGCCTAATTGCCCTACCCGGGATTGCAAAACAACCAGCAACAGTGATGCAGATAAAATGACGCCATAGCGCAATGCCATCAGCAAACGACCACTCTCTCGACGCAATTCCAACCAGACTGCAAGGGCAATACCGGTTGCCATAAAAGTCGCCATCACATTTGGCTGTTGAAAGATCCCGTAAGGGCGATTGGCTTTGGTATCATAGCCAATCCAGTTACCCGGCGTTAAAAGATAGAATTGCACCAGTCCCAATACCGCCTCCATCGCGATCGCAATCAAGATGAGATAGAGCAATCGATCACGCTGCAAATGATTAAAGCGCCATTGATAGAGTCCGAACAAAAACAACAGACCTGCAAAAAGCCCCAGTAATCGGGGAATGGCATAATCCTTGAATGCAAACCCTGGATAGAGCACCGGGAGCAGCAGCCAGAGTGCCCCTATCCATAAGCCAGCCTGCAATGGAGAAAAGACCAGACGCTGGCGTAACGTCACCTGCCATAATCCCAACCCAATAGCCAGGCTGGCAAAAAACCACCCCCAGGCGTTAAAGGGCAGATAGAGCCCGGCACCACCTGGATTGTGCATAAAAAAGTGCATACCGAACAACCAATAAGCGATAAAGAGTACGCCAAACACACCATTTATGTTTTTAATCATCATGCATTCCTAGCATAATTTCTTCAGATTGCCATATTTCTTGGATAGATAATAAAAGAGCGAGCAATTTACAACTGCTCGCCCTGTTTGATGAAAAAAGATAGGCCCTATGCAACTTTCGATTACTGCAACTCTGTCAAGCCGTAAAGACCATTCTTGCGGCTCAACATCTGGCCTCCGTCTCGTGTCAAAGGAACCCACCCAATGCTTCCTTGCGCAGTTGTTGGCTTGAGCAGCATCAAATCAAACGGTATCGTGACATAAATTCCTTTAGTAAAGCTACCTTCACCATACTCGTCTGCAGAGACATTGGTAAATGTTGCATATCCCCCCAAGACAACACCCGAATCAAACCGTTTGGAGAAGTCGAATGTAGCGCCTTTGTCACCAGCCAAATACTGACCCACGGCGACTTTGGCTGTGACATTACTCATGAATGGTAACTGCCAATAAGCTGTAACATGTCCGGTCATCACATCGTAATCAGCCATTTTCAGGGTGTTGTTCCAGTCTCGCTGTTTCACCCAGTTGGCATCAATGCCAATGGCCCAAGTCTTACCATATGGACGATAGAGCACCTCACTCCCGACGCCAGCATACATCATCTCCAAATATCCCCCATAAACTTGCCCGTACCAATCTTGAGAAAGTGGTTGCATATGGGTTAACTGCAAGTTGTTGAGTAATACATCTGAGGAATCTACATACTCACGAATCCACGTCCGAACTCGTGGTAAGGCCGCGCCATCTGGAGGAGGGGCTTTATAATTGAACTCATCGTAGTTATTCATCAGATTGACAAACAGCGTACCCCGCAAGCTGTTGTTTTCATTTATACGCCAATCAGCATTGGCATTAATGCCTAACTGATACATATAGAAAGACTCTGCACCACCAAATGATTGCGTCAGATCTGGATCAAAAGAGTATGAAAAAGCTTTGCGCTCAGAGGCATAGATGGGTTTCCCCTGAATTTTTCCTGAAGCCTGTACCGTCGATTTTTCATGCTGTTCGTCTCCCAATACCTGTACCACATTTGCACGACGAACAGATGGGAGATCGATGCGGGTCTCTTGTAACTGGAAATTCGCCTTACGTTCAACGACATTCAGTTCATCGACCGTACCAGGCAAATAATTTGCGGCTAACAGAGAGGCTCTCTTCATCGCCTCACTCTCATCGCGATACTTGCTCTGCGTACCGATGACAGTCACAGTATTGCTAGTTGTGTAAAACTCAGTATCTTGCCAACCAGCATTATCTTTCAAATCAGCGGTTAGCGCTTGCCACTTCACGTCAGTCATGATGGCTGGAACTTGGTCAGGCTGATAAATGGGTCTCGGCTGGTCAATATGAGCTGGTTTCATATCATTAAAGTTAGTCCGAAAAGTCACCCCCCACATCAAGGTGTTTCCTCTCTGCCAGCTAAGATGACTATCCAGATTATCGAAAACGCGGTACACAGCCCCTATATTCCAAGGTGAATTTTGAGATATATGGCCAGCAAACTCTTTGCTATAATCATTGCCATCATATTCCAACTTCAACCTAAGTGGTTGCCATGGTGTTTGATACTCAACACCACCGAAGAGTGCTGCTGGCCCATGAAACAAGCTATCAAACTCAAACTTACCACCATTACCGGAGAAGCTATTATTTCTTTGACACCAGCTATCTTTATACTCACAAAATGGGTTTTTAATATTACCACTTTCGGCCATGTTTCCCCAGCCGATACCGATAGTAAAATCAAATGAACCATAGCGTTTGCTAGCCGTCACAAACTCACTGTCAAAGAGACCGGTCCCCATTAAATCTCTAAATCCCACGGAAACCTGTGGCAGATAGTTAGATTCTTGCCAAAGACGGAACTTGAAATCCATTCCTTTGTCTTTATAGGTTTGATCACCACTAAACTCTTCGTACGGACTATATTTTTTTGTTCTTACATCGGTGTATCTTAGTGTCGCTTCAAACCAATCAAACGGCTGCGCGGAGATAGACCATCTACGATATTGGTCATTATCAACATAGTTGGCACTGAACTCACCTTCTTTGGCCATTCGCGCGGTAGGCATTTGAAGCAGACCCACCCCACCGAAATCACCCTGTGAGGGACCATAAGGATCAATAACAGACTCTGCAGCACAAACAGCCCCTGAAACAAAGATCGCAATATATTTCAATTTAGGCAACATCATTCTGGTACTCGATTAGCAAGCAGATTGGCAATACGAATGTTGATATCTCTATACTGCTCAGGAAGGAGCTGGGGATCAAAACCGACAAAGAGCGTGGCACCCGCCATAGGTTCACGATGCAGTTTGTTCCAATTCGCTACAGGAACACGGCTGATCGATCCGTCAGGCTGGATCAGGAATGCTTCATTCTGCGCAGCGCCTGCCAACAAGTGGTAATCCTGCCAATAGCTTGCCAAACTAGCACCAGATTGAAGAGGCTGTTTACTGCGACCGTTAATCAGTCCTACGAAGTAGATAAAGTCGGGTCTTGAAGCAACAAAGAGGGTGTACTGTCCTTTTAACAGTGGATTACCATTCGGATCAATTCTGGACTTGGCGGGGTCTAATGCGATTGACAAACGGCCACTGACAGGAACTTTGTCCAGCTCTTGTAGTAACTGCTGAGTTGACTGGATCAATGCGCCTTTGTCACCCTCTCGCATCCAAAATACTTGGAGTGCTTTAAGCTCCTTGAGCAAATTCTCTTTAGTCGTCTGGAACGCTGTGATTGTCTTTTCATTGGCTATTTGTGCAGTACGCCAATAGATATCCTTAGGCAATTTAACATTAAATAACAGGTCTGCAAGTCTGGCTCTATCGTGAAACTCAATCTTTGCTGTAGAATGACGTTCAAAAATCACGTCTACATCAGCTTGAGCCAAAGCAAAAAATGGTATGAGACCGGTCATCAGGTATCTTTTCATAATGCGTACGGCTTTAATATTGTCATTTCAATCACCGGTAAGTCCGGCCCCAATTGCTGCTGGCTTTTTAAGATTCTGCCCGTACTGCGCTCAAACCAATAGTAGTTATGCCAAGAGTTCTGACTCAGTCCGAAACTGACCAACTCGTCAACCAACATAACATCATGTGATTTATCAAGGATTAACAACTTTTCCGGCACTGCGGATATAAACTGAGCCTGCATCTTATATCCACTCACATAGTCATTTTCCCATTCTGCATTATACTGCCAAGGCATAGCATCGAGATTCAAAACATCATCAGGTGAATCTGCCATTTTTTGCAATGGATCAGGCCAAGATGATGCCACTAAATACAGATCATTTTCCAAACCCACCGTCTTGTACAGCCGACCTGATTTGGTAACAAACAGCTTGTTATCCGAACTCACCCAGCTCAATGAACCATCAGGGTCTGCAAATGCAAGCACTACCAATGCCTGTGGGTTATCACCCACTCGCAGATAGGCACTGGCATAAGGCAACTCACGCACTTTTTCAGTCGTGACCTCCACATCATCCACCCCCAAAAGGGCATAGCGGAGCGTTGCATAGGTATCAGTACTGGTGGCGGAACAGCCACTCAAGAGTAACAATCCCAAAGGTATAAACAAACGAAGAGAAAACATAGACGGGTCACTCAGTGGAATTGGAAAATAATTGCAAAGTGACAAAAATAAGGCCGCCAATATGGCAGCCTTGTTGCTACATAGAAGAACTTACTTCGTGGTGGAAGTTGTAGTGCTGGTACTGGTACTGGTGGAGTCGTCATTCGCATTAGAAACAACGACTGCCGCCAGTGCGGCAGCACCAACGCCCACAGCAACCATAGTGGTAGTACCTACAGCGGCAGTACCTGCTACGCCAGTGGAACCAGCAGCAGTACCTGCAACTTCTTCAGCTGCAAATGCATTTGAAGAGAGAACCAACATAGCAGCCAGAGTCAACGCTGATTTTTTCATTACAAATTTCCTTATTTAAACATGACTTAAAGTACTAACAGGATATCTTGAAACAGAGCAATTAGCCAGTGTGAGTCGCTCAGATGAGCCCTCTTATCAATGACGAGGTGTACGACCGATTGCATAGCGTACCAGTACAATCATAACGCCTAACATGCCGCCAAGCAGCGTCCCCAATACGGCGATCAACGCACGTTTGGGTTTTGCTTTTTCCTCGGCAACCACGGCAGGATCAAGGGTTTTAAAAACGTACTCTTGATTCACTTCAGTCAACATCAAGGTTTTGGTCTGATCCTCTATCAGTTGATAAAACACCTTCTGCATATCTGCGACCGGGGTTTTCTCAAGCTGTGCTTTGAGATAGGCAATGTTACGTGTCGCATCAACTTGATCACGCAGCTTCATGGCCTCATTGAGGTCGGCCACCAACCAGTCAACCCATTGCTTCGCAGACTCGGGGGAGTAGTACTCCACCGCCACCGTCACCAACCCCGATTTGGCATCCTTATTAATACTGGCAAGTTCACGAAATGCCTTAACCAGCTCCCAATCTGTTGGTTCCACGGACTTGCCAGGAGGTATTTCACGCACCCACTTTTTGCCGGCGACATCGTAGGCATCTTCATCAATCACCAATTCACCGGTCGCCTTGTCTGCTTTGGTAACAGCCATCAACGGCACTTCCAACTGATGTTGGCGGATAAAGTGACTTAAAAATTGGCGGGATTTCCCAATTTCGACCGCAATAGCCGTCTTGTCCTGACCACCGCCACCACTGAGATTTACACCTGCCAAGCTAGCAAGACCGCCAAATTGGGCAGCCATGGCGGCAAGTCCACCTCCTTGCTGCTCCGTAGATGAGGCAAGCAAAGCCTCTGAACGATAAATATTTGGCAGTGATAGTGCAAAAATGACAGCTATTACCGCACCAACCAAGGTACTGGCGACTATCCACCACTTACCACGCCAAAGCGCCGCGAATAATTCACGCAAATCGATTTCATCTTCCTTCCCTCCGTTCATTGCCAAGGTTAAAGGAGGATATTCTTTTACTTGTGCCATAACAAACCAGATCTCAGAAGAGTCAGGTGGCCTTCACCACCTGACTGAATGGGTGACCAAATAAACGATGCAATTACTTGATTGCACTCCACGCGACACCCAGTTGATAGAGGACCTGTGTTGCAGAGGTCATTATACTCAGGTTATCCAGATAATCAGAATCAACTGGTACCACGATGGTATCCCCCGGCTCCAGGCCTTTGCGACTTCCAAACCAGCTATCACCAGGCAGGATCACACTACCATTTGCCTTTATCACGTAGATACGGTCGGTATCAGCCTGTTTCTTGGTTCCCCCGGCACGGCTCAAGTAATCATTAACACTCAGGTTACCGTCGTAAATGTGCGAGGAGGGGAATTGCACCATCCCCTGAATAGAGACCACATTTTGTAACGCAGGCACATAAAGCTTGTCGCCATCTTGCAGCATCACGTCAGCCTGCTTGTCTCCAGACAAAACCGCCGGCATATCGATGGTCATGCGACCTACAGCCTTGCTGTTTTCCAGCTGATTAACCACCGTCATTGCCTCTGCAGGCGAGCTGTTGTAGTTAGCGATACTGGATTGACGACGCAGTGTCATCGTCGCGATCTCTTGCTTCAGCTCATCACGCAGCAACGTGATTCGTTCTGCTTCCTGTTTACGCAGCGCTTCACGGGCAAAGACAGCACCATTCGGATTGGCATAGGGGGTAATACCACCGATACGTTGGATCAAATCATACAAACTTTCTCCACGACGAACCGTATAGGTTCCCGGATACTTCACCTCGCCAAACACCTGTACAGTTGCTTCTTCACGCCACTGAGGATGAGGCAATACGTTCAAACTGTCTTTTGATTGCACCAACGGCGAACCGGTTACCCGATTTGCAGTTGCCAAATCCAGATGTTGATTTTCAATTATAATATCTTTCCCTCGCTCACTCACGCGAGATAACTCAATCACATTCGCCTGTTCGTTAAACCCGCCAGCAGCCATGATCAAATCATGGGTTCGACTATAAGGCGTCAAGGGATAGACCCCCGGATATTTAACCTCGCCGCGAACTTCAGCAATCTGTACCGGTTTACCTTGTGCTGCTTGTGCTTTCAAACGCTCAATAACCGGAGCAAGCAAAGCTTGACGAGAGGCCCCGACCATCGCCTCAGTCTTGGTCGTGTTAGACACACTAGCCAAAGTCATCTTATTTTCTTTAGCCAGTTGAGCACGACTAACATCGGCACCTGTACTGTCGTCTACCGCATTGGCTTGCTGCTCAATGCGTTGGTTAGCCTGATTGTCGATATTTGTCGAAGAGCTTTGAGAGCTTGCCAGCTGCTTCAGCCGGTCGGTTGCATCATTGCTAAAAATAAGCACCTGATCCCGCGGCTGCAAACGGATGTCATCTTCCCCACCCGGCATTTGCAACACACGGCTCAGATTGAATTGCAGCACCTCGATATTACGTTGGGCATCCAACTCACGTACAACCAGGGCATAATTCAAGTCAGTGACCGATGTCAGATCGCGGTCGGCACTTTGCAACACACGACTGATCCGCATTCCCGGCTGGAAGCTGAAGACGCCTTCACGAACCACGGCACCTTTTACCACAATCGCCTGGCTATATTCAGTGCTACTCGGCTTGACCGTGACCTTGTCACCATCACGCACAACAAACTGACGATCATGCTGACTTGACAAGTTCAGGTTAAATACCCGCATCCCGGTTTCACCATAACGGGTCACCGAAACCTCTTTGAGTGCAGCGGCCTTTATGCCGCCAGCCAACCCAAGCACATTAACTAAAGCAGCAGGGCCACTCAATTCATAAATCGCAGGGCGTTTAACCAAACCATCAATACTCACTTCACTGCCTTTGGCAGGGATAAACACAGTATCACCCGAACGCAGACGGATATCCTGACTGGTGTCGCCCCAAACCAACATTTTGTAGAGGTCGACATCGATCACTTTTTGCCCTGCACGCTTGACCTGGATCTTGCGCAGCGACCCTACCGTATCGATACCACCCGCAGCCTGCAGAACCTGGGTCACGGTAGCCATACCATTGACGTTATAGGCGCCGGGGCGATAGGCATCGCCCATCACAAAAACTTGCATGGTACGCAGAGCACCAAAACTGATAAACGCTTCTACACCAATTTTTTGCTCTTTAACCCGGTTTTCCAGTTCACTGCGGAGTTGCTGGAAAGTCTGGCCACTGGCGGCAATAGGGCCAAGGGAAGGGAAATCGATAAATCCCTCACGGCCAATAGCCAAGCTATAACTCGCATTCTCCTTGCCATAGAGCTGAACCCGGATTTCGTCACCCGGGCCCATCACATAATCGTCTGCAACCGGCATATCCACCACGGGCGCATCTGTCAGAGGTTCCCCGGCAAAAACGCTATAACCAAACGGCTGTAATGCTCCCTCTTGCGCCACACCAGCGACCAAAGGCCGCTGAGACTCTTGGCTGTAATCCACTTCACGTGGAGCAGCCACAGGCGCAGTATTGACTGGGGTAACACTGCTTTGGTTGTTACTTACTCCCAACTGGGATGGATCGATACCATACTGAGCAGCCAGTGCTTGCTGCTGGGCAGGAGATAATTGTTTAAATTTCGCCATCATCTCAGGCGTGATTTGTGGTGCAGCCATAAGTGGCAAGCCCATCAATGCCAGTGAGAGAAGCAATCCCTTTTGTTTCATTTTAGTTATTCCACCCAATACCCATAAAAATAAACACCATGATAACCATGAGCAAAAACGGCTGCATGTTAGCACTAAGCACTAACGAAGTCATATCCAAGTGAATAGCATTAAACGCTATGCACAAACAAAAGCATTATGATCCTTCTGATCGACGAAAGGCATGCCGTACCAGCACAATCGCCCCCCCCAACATGCCCCCCAGCAGGGTAGCCAATATAACAATTAGCGGGCGTTTGGGCTTGTCACGGGTAAACGGTTCTTCCGGTGAATCGATCATATTAAAAGACTGAAAGTCAGCATTTTCAAATTTCAACGCTTTTAAACTACTTAATTGCAAACGAATTTTTCCTAATTCAGGATTAAGAAGTTCAGGATCTTTAATCTCATTCAATATTTTCAATTTTTCAGCCAGGCCTTTCGCCCCTAATTGAATATTGAAAACCTCTTGACTATCAAGCCGCTCAAGAGGCACATCTACACCAGCCGCCTTACTGATACGCAAACTATATCCAACCCGCTGAAGTTCTTCCTGCCTTTTTAGTAATGTATCAGCTTTGACACTGTCATATTGTGCAGTCAGCGTTTTTATTCTGTTTTGCCATATGGATTGTAACTCTGCATTTTTGCGTTTGAGTTGCTGCTGTTGAACAAATTCTATATACTTTTCTAGTCGCTGCAGAGCAAGCTCCGGCGTTTCAGCAGAAAAACTCAACGTCATCTCTTGACTCGTTTTATCCTGAATCTTGGCTGATACAGACTCAGCTAACTTTCTCATTAGCGCATGTCCATCGCGCTTATCAGAGATCTCAAATCTCTCCATTTCTGCTGCATAGACACCTTCTCGCGTCAAAAAATCCCGCTTATTATTCATACTATTAAAGGCCGAGATAAAGCTCTGAAAAATAGCGGGTCGCTCAAGCGAGGAAAAATCAGGTGTCGTCAAAAAAGCTCCGTTACTATTGCTGGACATAATTGCTTGCAATTTATCGACAGCTAGCTGTAAGGCCGCAACTTGGGACACGGACGGTTCAGAAATAACAGCCTGACTGGTCCATACCTGACGCGCAGTCATGGCGTAAACAATACCCAAAACAGCAAACACACCGGTTACCAACAATATCAATACTTTTTGACGCCACAGCACTAGCAGCAACTCTCGCAGATCTATCTCATCTGATGTGGGTACTTGTACCCAGTAATTAGGAGTAACTGGCGTTTTCTCGCTCATTTTTCTCTCTCGAATATCCAAATTAAAATGGCTGATAATAGTAGATAGCACTAAGGCATATCGATGCAATCGGGTGCCAGGCGATCCTTATCAGACAGCAGCAAGGGAAATTTATCAGATAACGGCCATGTTATCGCCAAATGTACGCTATCCCATCGAATAACCGTTTCATCACCCGGCAGATAATAATCTGTACATTTATAAAAAACATCCGCACTATCACTGAGCACATAAAAACCATGGGCAAACCCGGGAGGTATCCACATAAGTTCGCCCGAGGCGGCATCCAGAATATGACCCACCCAATGACCATAGGTTGGCGAGGTCGGACGCACATCCACTGCTACATCAAAGATACAACCATTGAGTGCCTGCACCAATTTCCCTTGGGGATGAGTCCGTTGATAATGCAGGCCGCGTAAGGTGCCGCCCAGTGAATGGCTCATATTGTCCTGGACAAAATGATAGTGGCCGCAATGATGTTCAAACTCGGCTTGACGAAAACACTCACGAAAATAACCGCGCTGATCAAACCATGTTTCTGGCATCAATATCATCACCTCTGCCAGTGCAGTAGGGCGAAATTTCATGGGCAGACTCCTGTCATTACAATTCACCTAAGGAGGATTGGTTGACATTAGTTATAGCAACGCGAGGGATCCGCAAGCGCAGAAAATATTGTCCATAATCACTTTTTGCCAACATCTGAGCCAGCCCGTACAATTGCTCATCATGAAGCCAGACCTGACGCCAGGTAATGGCCAATTTTAGCCCCTGCCATTTTTCTAGGGTCTGAATAAACTGCCCAGCCTCTTGCAAACTACCCGGCGTGCCGGTATCCAACCACACACAATCCTGGCCTAAAAAGGCCACTTGCAGTTGCCCCTGCGCACAATAACAATGGTTGATATCGGTTATCTCCAGCTCGCTCCGGGCTGAAGGGGTTAGTTGCTTGGCAAATTCAACGACATTCGCATCAAAGAAATAGAGGTCAGTCACCGCATAATGGCTGGCCGGCTGGGCAGGCGTCTCGATGATCGCCAAGGCCTTGCTCTGCTCATCCGTCATCGCCTGACGTAACTGCATAGGCAATACGGCACCATAAAGCAGATTGTCACTCAGGATCAAACAGACCGGCTCCTCCGCGAGAAAAGGCTCGGCATAAGAGAACATTAACCACCATTGACTTACATCCCCAAACAACTGGCGAAAACGGTGGAGATCGGCGGGCGTACAAATGACTAGGACCTCGCGGATCCGAGCCAATATCAGCACTGACAAGGAGTAATAGATCATCGGCTTGTCATAGACAGGGAACAACTTTTTGCTCACGGCCAGCGTGGTGGGATAAAGACGTGTCGCAGTTCCCCCCACTAAAATAACTCCTTTGCGAGAGACCTTGTTATACAAAAAAGGCATCATGGCTGTTCCTCACATAATGCCTGCAACGTTGTGCTAACCCCCACTCGCCAATCTGGCAAGTGCACGCCAAAACGCTGTGAAAACAGCTGCGTATCTAGCCGAGAATTAAGGGGGCGATTGACCACACCGCCATAATCCACACTAGTGATGGGCTTGAGCCGTGGCACTTTATCTATCAGCCCCAACCTGTATGCCTCACTAAAAATGAAGCGGGCATAATCGAGCCAACAGACGGCACCTGATGCCGCCACATGATAGAGGCCCATCAGTTCCGGCTCGTCCAAGATCCTGTCGATGGCTGCCACAGTAACCTCTGCCAACATCATTGCCGAGGTGGGGGCTCCGACTTGATCGCACACCACAGACAACTCATCATGATGTTGCGCAAGCCGCAGCATGGTCTTGAGGAAATTATCGCGCCATGAGCTATGTAGCCAGCTGGTGCGAATGATCAGATAACGGCAACCACTGGCGATGAGCGCCTGCTCCCCCGCCCATTTACTCTGACCATAGGCATTTAAAGGGGCCGGGAGATCGGATTCTCGCCAAGGGCAATTGCCAGAGCCATCAAAGACGTAGTCCGTCGAGAAATGCACTAGCAAGGCATCATGCTGCTTAGCCAATACAGCCAGCTGTGCGACCCCATCACAATTGACCCGCATCGCCTGCGCAGGGGCAAGCTCGGCCCCTGTCACATCCGTGTATGCGGCGGCGTTAAGGATGACGTCAGGGGGTAGATGTGATGCCTGAGAGATACGCGTCTCAGCCAAAACAACACGCATAGGTGTCACTTTGTATCGCTGTTGGTGCGAGGTGAATATTTTTTCAAATCCTTGACCAAGTTGACCACTCGCCCCATAAAAAAACAGGTTAAGTGGCCTCATGGGATGAAACTATTCCACGTTTGCGCAACCACGCCAATATACGCCAGATGGCATTCAGCCCTGAGAAATACAGAAAGAAAACCACCATAAATAATAACAAACTAATTATTTCAGGAATATTCATTGCCTCAATAATTATCCCGACAGCAGCAAGCAATACCGCTAACAGACAGATGAACAAGAGGGTTTGACGAGAGGACAACCCGGCCTTCATACATATATGGTGAAGATGCTCACGATCTGGTTTAAAGGGTGAGTGCCCCTTACGAACACGACGAACCATAATGGTAACCATATCCATCAAGGGTATAGCAATAAGCCACAGCGCGGTAACAGGATACATCTGGGCTTTTGGGCCCTGAGTACCTTGCAACAAGACCCATATCACAGTAAAGCCGATTAACATACTTCCTGCATCCCCCATAAAGACCTTGCGACGAACATCAAAGGGGAAACCAAGATTAAGAATGATATAGGGAATAACAACAATCATCATCAGCAAACAAAAACGTGCTAATAATAATTGCTGGTCAATATAATTGAGATAGGCTAAACCACCAAACGTAGCAAGGGTCAACCCACCAAGTAGGCCATCAATCCCATCTACCATATTAAACGCATTGATCGCGCCCAATACAGCAAATACAGTGAAAATATAGCCAAGAGGCCCCAAAACAACCTCGTGACCAAAAGCTAATCCCCCCAAACTTTTTAACGATAACCCAGCACCAAAAATCATAGTGCAAGAAATCAAGATCTGAATAACCAAGCGGATGCGGTAGTCAACATCATATTTATCATCGATTGCCCCCGTCAATACCAACACAGATGCACACAATACATAAATATCAGAATTAACCAATATATCAGGTTTAATCCATAATGCCAACATCAGCGTACAGTAAATTGAAATACCTCCGACCAACGGAATAGCACCTTGGTGGAGCTTACGTTCATTAGGACGGTCTACCAAATTAAATTTTTTCGCAGCCTTTCTGAATAAGAATAAAAACAAAAATGCTGAGGCAAAAAAAATAATATATTCCATTTTATTAATCCGACACAAAGGGATAATGAAAAGGTAATGAACGCCACCTCGAACAAAAAATTCAGCAGAGATATAAACTCCATTACCACATACATCCATAGACATGTAGCCTGCTGACAGCATAGATAAATATAGCAAGTATATATATTTAACTAGGAGCACATGACTTTAAAGTAATGCAAAACTTTTTGATGTGCGCGCATCAAAAGGTCCCTCTTTTATCTCTAAAAGTAAAGCATAATCTGACAAACACTCCACACTATGTATTTCATTTGGTAAAAATTCAACTAGTGGTAGTGGATCCTGCGCATTAATTATTAATTCATGACGCACATCGCCATTATTTTCATATAAACACACTCTAATTACACCGGATATTAAAGTAAACATCTCCCATTGATGGGGAAACTGATGAAAATGCGGTTCTACATAACTACCTTTCACCATAGCGATCAGTAGCCGCTGCACTTTTTCTGTATGAGATGTATGAAATAAATAGTGCGTACGAAGCCTTTCGGAGGCGGCAGCATCACGATACAACTGCATCAATAATTGCGATTCAAAAAGCTTCATGTTGCGCCTTATCTACAATTTATCAGAGTTCAAGGATTGCAAAATAGTCTCTGCCGCAGCAGAAACTGAAAATTGTTGCTGCAACAACTGATTGGCATTCTGGCCTGCTCTTTGGCGATATTCCACATCATTCAGTAACTGCTCAGCCGCGGTATGCAAGCCAATATCATCGCCATTTACTTTAATAACTCCAGCACCATGTTCATTAACCAGTTCCATCAAATCATTACCGTTATTCACACTTCCAAGAATTGGTATGTTTTGCACCATATACCCGAGTAGTTTTCCTGGAAAGTTATGGCTAGTATGATCAGCAGAAAGAGAAAACAAACCGATATCAACTTCAGCAAGCAGCAATTTAAACTCCATCTGAGTAATCGACGGCAAATAGGTAAAGTTGGACAAATGCCACTCACTGGCTAATCGATTGATCAAAGCCACTTCATCCCCTTGACCAACATATAAAAAATGTGCATGAGGATGCCGACTCATGGTCTTGGTCAAACGCATCAAATTGGCCATATCTTGTGCATGACCAATATTCCCGCCATAAAAAAATATCACTTTATCTTGCAGGTTTAGGCGCTGGCGAAGCGGCATATAATCAGCTGGAAATTGAGTTACAGGGGTGAGAGCGGCCCAATTTCTCAGCACCTCAGTGGGATATGTATTCCCTTCTGCTTCAAAAACATTGATGTTGCTATCTGACATCAAGCCTATCATCTTGGCCTGACGATAACTCACATGTTCAAAAAAACGAAAATAGCGGGCAATGAAGGAGCGTTCGCCAATCATACCGGCATCAATCGCCCAGCGTGGGAATAAGTCTCGCAACACTAAATAGGCGGGGCATTGGCAGCGCTGGCAAAGCCAGCGCACTAAACCACCGAAAAAAATAGATGGGGAGTAATACACCACTCCATCAAAGCTATGCTTAGTGATATTTGATCTCACAGCCCACCAAGCGCGCAGCGACAACAAACTTTCGTTAATCGCGCGCTTTACTTTTCCAACATTTTTAATTTCGCCACTTTTAAAGCGTAAAATGCTCACCCCATCGAGCTCATCACACACCAGATTGGTTGCTTGATGAGTGTCAGGGGTAATCACCGTGACTTGGTGACCTTGCTGCGTTAAATACACTGCCAACTCGTGAAACATCTTTGAGCCAACTCGCGTGCTATTAGGCAAGTAATCATCAATGATCAGAGCTAACCTCACAGCGACTTTCTCCAAATCACTCGATTGACATAATCGGTATAGCTTAGGATTGTGCGTAGGACTTTGTCAGAAACATTAGGAGCAATATAATCCGGCACCTTATTTATCAAACGAACAGCACCTCTAGGTTGCTTTTCTAGAATTTCAATGGCTTGTAAAATCCGTTCAACACTCATGCCAGTAAACATCACCGCCCCCTCTTCAAATCCCTCTGGACGCTCTTGGGCTTCTCGGATATTGACCGCAGGGAAGTTCAATATGGAAGACTCTTCTGTAATAGTACCACTATCACTCAACACCACTTTGGCATCCATTTGCAGTCGCACATAATCGCTAAAACCAAGGGGCTTTAACAAATTAACCAAAGGATGGAATCTTAAATTTAACGCTTCAATTTTTTTGCGAGTGCGCGGATGAGTCGAAACAATAATCGGATATTGATATTTTTCAGCTAGTTTATTTAACACTTGCACATAGCTGTGAATATTTTTTTCAGAATCCACATTCTCTTCACGGTGCACACTAACCAAAAAATATTCTTCCTTGGTCAGTGACAGCCGCGATACTACATCAGCAGCGTGAATTTTGTCCTGATAAAAAGCCAGCACCTCATCCATTGGGCTGCCGGTTTTAACGATTAAATCAGGTTTAATCCCCTCGTTTAAAAGATATTCGCGTGCAATATCGCTATAGGGCATATTCACATCAGAAATATGATCCACAATTTTACGGTTGATCTCTTCTGGTACGCGTAAATCAAAGCAACGATTACCCGCTTCCATATGGAAGATCGGGATTTTTTTACGCTTGGCAGAAATAGCAGCCAAGGCACTGTTTGTATCCCCCAGAATAAGGAGTGCATCAGGCTTTAACTCGGCAAACACCTTATCTGACTTGCTGATCACTTGCGCCATGGTTTCAGCAGCACTGCCACCGGCACACTCTAAAAACACATCTGGCGCACGGATACCTAAGTCATCAAAAAATATTTGATTGAGCTCATAATCGTAATTTTGACCGGTATGAACCAAGGTATGGTCACAAAATTTGTCCAACTTGGCGATAGTACGCGACAGCCGAATAATTTCTGGGCGCGTACCAACTATGGTCATCACTTTTAGTTTTTGCATGGCACATACCTTATCAAATAATCGTTATGCATAAATTCAATCAACTCACGCCAACTTGGCACAGTCAAATCCAGCGCTTGGCGCAAGCGGCTAGAATCGAGCGAACGGTCGATCACCAATTGGGCTGACTCATTAATCTCAATACTCTTACCATAAATTTCGGCCACCAATGAGATCAAACTGTGCTTATCAATCGGTTCCACCGACAGGTGATACAAACCGCAGAGATCAGGCTTGTTCAGAATGTTGTCGGCCAACAGCTTGGCAATATAACAAGTTGGCAAACCAGAAAATACCGCCTTAGAAAAACCCTTCACCGCACCACGTTGGCTTAAAAACCAATCAACCAGGCTCACAGCGGAATCCAGCTCATGACCAATGATCGAGGTACGCAAGGTTAAGTGGCGGCCATAGTTAACCTCACCCAAGCATTTGGATTTGCCGTAGAGATCAGTCGCGGTGGGTAAATCAGCTTCCTGATACATGCCTTGTTTGCCATCAAACACACAATCGGTCGAAAAATGGATCAACCGTGAACCATATTGGTCGCAAAGGGCAGCCAACTGATGTGGTAATAGGGCATTGATTTCAATCGCCGCCACATGCTGTTTAGCAATATCGTGCTGCTTAATCAACCCTATACAGTTGAACACCACATCAGGTTTGGCTTCTATAATAGCCTGCTCAATGCTAGCAATATCCGTTACATCAATTCCGAGTAATAACCTATCTTGATACTTTTCAAAAAATTCCTGCTTTCCGTCTATATTACGCACAGTACCTTTTACGGTTAACTCTGCATAATCTGCCAGATTGCTAAACAAGCTGTACCCCAACATCCCCGTAGCACCAAGGATCAACACATTCACAGCTATACTCCTTCTGGCACGATGATATTGCCAGCTTCAATTTCTCGAATGAAATCGAGTTTACGAAGGAGTGCTTTCATTCCTTCAACATCGAGACGTTCAGTATTGTGAGAATTATAATCTTCAACCTTAGACAGATCTTGCTCACCTTGTTCGAAATACTTTGAGTAATTAAGGTCGCGATTATCTGCCGGCACTCGATAATATTGACCTTGTTCCTGCGCAACAAACATTTCTTCGCGACTACAAAGTGCTTCAAATTGTTTTTCACCATGGCGTGTACCAATAACATTTACTGAATGTTCAGGCTTATTCATGATCCCCAGTAACGCTTTAACCAATACATCAATGGTCGCAGCTGGTGCTTTTTGTACGAAAATATCGCCGTTTTTGCCTTGCTCAAAGGCATGCAATACCAGATCGACGGCATCATCAAGGGTCATCATAAAGCGGGTCATAGCCGGGTCGGTAATAGTGATGGCATCGCCATTGACGACCTGACGAATAAACAACGGGATCACTGAACCACGGGAAGCCATCACATTACCATAACGGGTACAGCAAATGGTGGTCTTGGTGTGCTCCAAATTACGGCTCTTGGCTACAATCACCTTTTCCATCATTGCCTTGGAAATTCCCATCGCGTTGATCGGGTACACCGCCTTATCGGTACTCAAGCAGACCACGCGTTCAACCCCATGAGTGATGGCGGCTTCGAGCACGTTTTCCGTACCAAGCACGTTTGTTTTTACAGCTTCTAAAGGATAGAACTCGCAAGACGGCACCTGTTTTAATGCAGCAGCATGGTAAACATAATCCACTCCGCGCATAGCATTCGCCACACTTTGATAGTCGCGCACATCACCAATATAAAATTTTAATTTATCTGAATGAAAATGCTTACGCATATCATCCTGCTTTTTCTCATCACGAGAGAAAATACGGATTTCCTTAATTTCAGTATTCAAGAATCGACGTAAAACAGCATTACCAAATGAGCCTGTACCACCGGTGATTAATAAAACTCTATTTTTAAACATTTTGTCTCACCATATCCACAAGAAAATCAACATAACACTTACACCGTTCCTTTGGAGAAAGGAAATCGTTTAACCTTTCAACTCCGGCAGAAACAACACTGTGATAAACATCATTATCACTTGACAAAAGCTGTACTTTCTCTGCTATATCCTTTGGATTTAAAGCATCGAAATAAAGCGCAGCATCACCGCAAACTGAGCGTGCAAAGCTATAATCAGAGGTTAGAATTGGCCTCCTCATTACCATAGCTTCAGGATAAGAAGCAGAAAAGCATTCAACTAAAGAAGGCAAAATCATCGCATCGCATTTCTCGTATAATTTTGGACAATCTTTGTTTTTTACCACACCTAAGTTAAAAATTGAGCGCTCATATCCTGAAAAATTTTTTTTATAATAATCCTCTGGTACTGTTATATGAAAAACATAATTTAAGTTATTAGCATTCAATATATCACTAACTTCTTTAAATATCAGTAGATTTTTATGAGGGTATGGATAGGCAATAGTCAACAACTTGAAAGGTTCTTCTGTGTTTACTAAATTCTTGACTCGACCTGCATAAAAATAACCACTATAGGTATTTGCTGCAACGTGAATATTTTCCGTTCCTACATCTAGGTATTGACTAAGACGCATTCGTACATCATATGATTCAACGACATAACGCTGAGCATGATTTTTTAACAAAAACCTATGATAACTCTTTAACAGAGTTAATTTTATATTTTTAATTATGTCAAGCGTTTTAAAAAAAGGAAGATCATTATAAATATAGTAACCTTGCGCAAAACCAATCATGTGCGGTGATGTTGGCTTCCAATAATTTGGACCAAAAATAGAAAAAACACAATCTGCATATATTGCAGCCTCTAGTTCATCTAGTTGTTTGACTCGACCAGAAAGTGAAAAACGAGATGGAAAATTCACCCTATAAAAAGATATATTGGCCTGTTTTAAAGTAAGCTCGTCGATTAAATCATCAAACGCTGGAGATAAAAACAAATGAAAATGATGCTCAGAGTGAGAATATAGTTCATTAAATACGGAAAGAGCAACTTGAATAGCGCCCCCGACACGAAGATTACTAGCATTAATAATTATATTCATTTTATAATGGGTCACATGAATGAAATATTGAGTAAATTACTTTGAGTTCCGTATGTATATACGTTTAACTTAAGTTCTTACCTTTTTAAAGCTAACATTCACAAATAGACAAACAAAAATCAATGCTTGGATATAGAATAGAAAGCTAACAAACCAACCGTTCATTAAATATAAAAAAACAAAAAACCAAGTTAAAGATTGGACTTCTGAAAACCTTGTTTTTTTCGATAGATAAATTGAAATAAAAATCAACAGCGTTGTATAAATTACGTATATAATACTAGTGTATGCATCGAAAAAAAACCAAGAAACAAATCCTGTTTGTAGCGTTGTTTCAGTTACCGCATTAGAATTCACAAAATACGAATAAAGAAAAACATGTATGTCGTCACCAGGATTAATATTGATAAGCTTTGATATAGTTTGGGATAATAGACCTTCCCAATAAAACGAGGCAATACGATTGGTTTGCAACAAATGCTCAATAACATAACTATTCTCGTACGCAAAAACAACATTTGATAATTGTTGCAACCTAAAAAAGACTGCATCAACAAAGCTAGTAATTACAACATTAAAATCTAATTTTAATATAGCTGAGTATAAGATTGCCATATTTTCATTTGCTAAAGCCTCACGAATAATAACTTTCAAATACATTAAAACAATAAGAAATGACATTAAAGGAAGTAGAACACCTAATTTTAAAACATTTCTTATCTTAAGAATTCCAATATAGCTTTTATTTTTAAAGAAAAAACATAGTTCAATATAAAAAACTATTAAAATCCAACCAAGCCAGCCTCTACTTAATTGAGAGATAATGAAAACAGCCAAATTAACTCTTGCAAAAACAGGAGTCCGCTCACGTGAGAAAATATAGAAAATATAGAAAATATAATCAACCGGCATTAAAAGCCAGATAAAGCGAGTAAATCCTTCAGGATTCGATGCGCCTGCAGAATTAATGCCAGTTTTAAGATTAAATACAAAATAACATAGTTGCAAAATTAAAACAAAAAAACCAAAATAGATTATTTTATTTTTAGATGCGACATTAAGTTTCTTGGTCTTAAATTTAACTCCGAGGTTATATAAAGGACAGCAAACTAAGTAATATGAGAATAAAACCAGAGCCAACAAAGAGAAAATCGGGATGTCAAAACTCATGGGAAACCCATAGTCACCAACATAACGACCTAAACTTGCCATCACTAGACCCGCATATATATTAGCAATACTATACAAAATAATAAATGCAATACGAGCAGAACGTGTCAGTATAAAGAAGTCGGTATTATTCACCTTAACTCCAGTTAACTAGTTCGTTTTAATATGGTTTTCAATTCTTCCTTAACAAAGAATATCATCTTTACTAAGAATAAATGGTCTTTAAAAACAAACAACATTCTATGAAATAAATCATACCATTCTTTCGTATTTGAATTTGCAATATGCTCTCTGAATAAATCATAATCCCCATTAAAGAAATAACCTTGAGCACATGCATACTCTGCATGAGATATTTTTATTTTTATCGCACTTTCATGCTGTTGCATTGAAAAGATCAAATTATGAAGTGATTCAATATTCTTTTTATACGTTTTTACTATTTTGGTCCCCTTATTGTTCCCGGTTAAATTAAGAGACCAAGAGTTTTCTGCTGACAAACGATAAACTGACATATATTCATTTATACATTTACAACCTTCCATTTTCGATGCAAAGGCTTCGATATAGTAATCCCCCACTGGGGCGTCTTTGAACCAGACTGGTAAAGACTTAACAACCTCTCTTTTAAAAAAATACGAGCTTGTGGGAGCATACTGACCTTTAGCTGACAGAATATAATCTATTTCGAAATTATTTTGACATGGCCACCTGATTTCCGTTTCATACCCATTGCTCAATACTCTAGATGGGTGAACGAGAAGAGAGCATTTATTTTTTTTTGCAAAATCCAACTGCTTTTGCAACTTATTTACATCACACCAATAATCATCCCCCTCACAAACAGCAATAAAATCTCCCTTGGCAAAGTTGAATACTCTTAAAAGATTGGCATTCGCACCAACGTTATGTTCTGATGTGATTATTTTTATAATATTAGGATAATGTTCTTTAAACTCGGTTAAAATAGCTAACGTTCCATCACCGCCACAATCCTCACCAATGACAATCTCAAATGGGAAAGTGGTTTTTTGTACTAAAAAACTTTCTATTGCTTGAGCTATATATTTCTCTTGTTTATAAGTAATACAACAGACACTGACACGAATGGGTTCATTCACTGTCCAGCTAGCCATAATTTCAGCTTCAGTTAAATGAAACACAATATTGACCTTAATTATTAATGGTGGTGAGCAAACGAGCCTCATAGGCGAGTAAATCCCGCTTGCGGTTTTTAATTTTTTTAGCTGGCGCACCTACATACACACCAAAGGCTTCACAGTCTTTCGTGATCATGCATAATGATCCGACCGAGACTCCTTCATGCAGGGTGATGCCAGGCAATAAAACAGAGCCAGAGCCTATAATGACATGTTTGGCCAAGGTGACATCTGCATGGGTCACATTGGTATATTCCGCAGGTACCATGGGGTTTGTCATATATTCACCGCTGTAATCATCATTACTAGAGTAAATGGCAACTTTAGATGAAATATTTACAAAATCAGCCAACGTTATCTTACCGGCCCCAATTAATGAACTATACACAGCGATATGAATATAACAGCCAATTTCAATCCCCCCTTCACCTGCCGACAGCACACAAAAATCATCGATGCGGACATTGCTACCAATCTTAATGCGGCTAGCACCATAAATAGATGCCTTATCAGAGATAAAAACATTTCTGCCCAGTTCGGAAAAGCCCATGGCACTTAATTGTTGCTCAGTAAGAAATGCCACCTGTTAATTCCCTTTAATTAGCGTAATAACATGTTTCAGCTGTTCAACTGTTAGCTCATTAAAAATCGGCAAACATAATACTTTTTCAGCTAAGGCATTGGCCTCTGGCAAATGTGAGTTATCGGCACTAGGCAACGCCCGATACATCGGCATATTGCTGATCAAGGGATAAAAATAGCGGCGGGATAAAACGCTATTGGCTTTGAGTTTGTCATATAACTCATCACGACTGAGTGGGTAATCTGCCTCAACCAAAATAGGGAAGTAAGAAAAGTTGCTATTAGCATTCCTGTCATGCTGATACAGGGTAATACCGGTTACATCTGCCAGTTCGGCGCGGTAACGCGCATCGACTGCTTGGCGTAGTGCCATGGCGTCATCGATATGTTTAAGTTGTACTAAACCAAAGGCCGCATTGATTTCACTCATTTTGCCGTTAATACCAGGGGCAGTGACAGTGAGTTCATCGGCGATGCCAAAGTTTTTTAAGCGATCAATACGCTGCTTAGTTTTGGCATCTGGGCTGATAATTGCACCACCTTCGAAAGTGTTAAATACCTTGGTAGCGTGAAAGCTTAAAATCGACAGGTCGCCCCATTTAAGTAAACTCTCACCTTTATATTTCACCCCAAAAGCATGGGCCGCATCATAAATCACCTTCAAACCATAGTTATCAGCAATTTTTTGAATGGCTTCTACATCGCAAGGATTGGAGTAGCAATGCACCGGCATAATAGCGGTGGTGCGTGGGGTAATAGCTGCCTCTATCTTGGCAGGATCAATATTAAAAGTGGTTGGATCAATATCGACAAACACTGGCTCTAAACCATTCCACATGATCGAATGGCTGGTTGCCACAAACGAATAGGGAGTGGTAATCACCTCGCCGTGAATGCGCATAGCCTGCAAGGCAGTGATGAGCGCAATCGTGGCATTATTAAATAAAGAGACATGCTCAACACCCAAATATTCAGCCAACTTGGCTTCTAATTCTTGATGAAACGGGCCATTGTTGGTCAGCCAACGATTATTCCAAATTTTTTCAAGATAAGGTACAAATTCATTTAATTCTGGCAAAAATGGCTGGGTGACTGGGATTGTTTTATTCGTCATGTTTACATCCAAAGTAAAAAATAATTAAACCATTAGCGGCGTAAGGTACTGCGCAGTTGCAACAGCAGTGGCTTTTGTACCAACACTAAATACATACCATACACAAATAAGGCTACGCTCAAGTTAATCGCTATTTGCAACCACTCTTGCTGGAAATATAAACCAGCGCCATATCCAACGACCGCAGCAAAAATCACGGCAAACCAAATAGGTAAAATATCTTTACATTGTTGCCATTGACTTAAATGCGTTAACTTGGCGGTGTAATAGGTGTTAAGTAGCAGGGCTAAATAGGATGTCAGGGTAAAACCAAGACACATGGCCAACACGCCATAAGGAATGCTCAGCAGCAGCACAGTCACACCAATGAATTTTTTCATAACCTCAAGTTTTAGAAACAGATCGCTGCGACCAGTGACTTGCAACAAATTCAAATTTAGGGAATGGATTGGGTATAACATATAACCCAAACACAACACCGTGAGCAACACCGCAGCACCCTGCCACTGCTCACCTAATAAGATGGTTAACAACGGCTTGGCAATCAAGCCCAAAGCAACTATCAATGGGAAGATCATTAGCGCCGACAATTTTAAGGTTTGCCGATAGGCGTTGGCCATTCTATCCGGTTCGTCTTGCAACTGGCTAAACAACGGAAACGTTACCCGCTGAATAATGCTAGTTAACGTCATCGCTGGGAGACTAGTTAATTGATTAGCTTGGCTAAACTGGCCTACCTCAATGGGGCTAAATTTTTTACCTATGATAATTTGATAGAGGTTGTTGTAAGTCACATCCAGTAAACCAGATAACAACAACTTACTACCGTAACCAAACAAATAATTAAAAGAATTTTTCGTGATGAGGCCACGAGGTAACCAAGGAGCAAACAGATTGAATAATAAGGTAGCACAACTGGCATTAAGCAAGGTTTGCGCCACCAACGCCCATACGCCATAGCCGTTAATTGCTAATATTATCGCTGTTGGCCCACTGATCAGCACACTCAGTACCGATATTTTGGCTTGAGTTTTAAAATCCATCGCAACATTAAGCTTAACGCGCGGAATTAACGTAAATGTGTTAATCAGCACAGCTAAGCCCAATATCCGCAGCAGGGTTTGCAGCTCGGCTTGTTGATAAAAATCGGCAACCAAAGGCGCACTGATATACAAAGCAAAGTAGCACAAACCAGCCATGGCAATGTTGTAATAAAAGGCGGTTACTAAATCACTTTCTGTGCGATCTGTTTTACGAATTAACGCCGAAGTAAAACCACTATCGACAAACACATTGGCAATGGCAATAAACACTGTCAGCATGCCCACTAAGCCAAAGGCGGTTGGCCCCAATATTCGCGCCAAATATAAGGTAATGGCAAGTTGAATACATTGGGTAAGAAGGCGCTCGATAGCGCTCCATTGCAGGCCTTTTTTGGTTTTGCTAGCAAGATTGGTCATAGGGATTAGCCAAGGTTAACAGATATTGGCCATAACTATTTTTACTCATCAATTCACCGCGGGCCATTAATTGATATTCATTTAGCCAACGTTGTAAATAGGCAATCTCCTCTAAACAGGCGATTTTATAACCTTGGCGTTTCTCTAGCGTTTCAACAAATTGTGCTGCTTCGAGCAAGCTTTCATGGGTTCCAGTATCGAGCCAAGCAAAACCACGACCAAGCATTTCTACATGCAAGTTACCTTGGTTAAGGTACATCTCATTTAAGGTGGTAATTTCCAGTTCACCACGGTGCGAAGGCTTAACCTGTTTTGCCTGCTTTACCACATCATTTGGGTAAAAATACAACCCAGTTACGGCGTAGTGGCTCTTTGGTTTTACTGGTTTTTCTTCAATGCTGATGGCTTTTTGGTCTTGATCAAATTCGACTACACCGAAGCGCTCGGGATCTTTAACTTGATAACCAAATACAGTGGCAGCCTCACTTACCTGTGCTCTGGTAACCGCCATTTTCAACTTGGCGCTGAAATTTTGTCCATAAAAAATATTGTCACCCAGCACCAAGCATACGGCATCGTTACCAATAAATTCTTCACCAATAATGAAGGCTTGAGCCAAACCATCTGGACTAGGTTGCACTGCATATTCCAGAGCAATACCGAATTGGCTGCCATCGCCAAGTAGACGCTGAAATCCAACTTGATCTTCTGGTGTGGTAATAATGAGAATTTTTCTGATACCAGCAAGCATCAATACCGAAAGTGGATAATAGATCATTGGCTTGTCATATACAGGCAACAATTGTTTAGAAACCCCCATGGTTATGGGGTAGAGACGAGTACCAGAACCACCAGCCAGAATAATGCCTTTCATTACTTCTTCTCCCCGTACTGCTGATCGATCCAGGACTGATAGGATCCGCTCTTCACGTTGTTGACCCACTGCTTGTTATCCAGATACCACTGCACGGTTTTGCGAATGCCCGACTCGAAAGTTTCTTGCGGTTGCCAAGCAAGCTCACTGCTCATCTTGCTGGCATCGATGGCATAGCGGCGATCGTGACCGGGGCGATCCGCCACAGAGGTGATTTGATCACGGTAAGAGCCCGCTTTGGGCACCATCTCGTCCAACAAATCGCAGATGGTGTGTACCACCTCCAGATTCTGCTTCTCGTTATGACCGCCGATGTTGTAGGTCTCCCCGACCAAACCAGTGGTCACCACCTTGTAGAGTGCGCGCGCGTGGTCTTCTACATAGAGCCAATCGCGAATTTGGTCGCCCTTGCCATAGACCGGCAGCGGCTTGCCATCCAGCGCATTGAGGATCACCAGCGGGATCAGCTTCTCGGGGAAGTGGTACGGGCCGTAGTTGTTGGAGCAGTTGGTGACGATGGTCGGCAGGCCGTAAGTACGGCGCCAGGCACGCACCAGATGGTCACTGGAGGCCTTGGAGGCCGAATAGGGGCTGCTGGGGGCGTAAGGCGTGGTTTCGGTAAAGAGCGGCAATGCCTCACCGGCAGCCACTTCATCCGGATGAGGCAGATCGCCATACACCTCGTCGGTGGAGATATGGTGGAAACGGAAGGCCGCCTTGCGCACCTCATCCAGACCATTCCAGTAGGTGCGAGCCGCTTCCAGTAACATATAGGTGCCGACGATATTGGTCTCGATAAAGTCAGCAGGACCTGTGATGGAGCGATCGACATGGCTTTCAGCCGCCAGATGCATCACAGCATCCGGCTGGTGCAGGGCAAGCACCCGATCCAGCTCGGCACGATTACAGATATCCACTTGCTCAAACGCATAACGATCGCTTGTCGATACATCGGCCAAGGATTCCAGATTGCCGGCATAGGTGAGTTTATCGAGATTGATAACGGAATCCTGAGTATCACGGATGATATGGCGCACCACGGCAGAGCCGATAAAGCCTGCGCCACCGGTCACTAAAATTTTCATAGAGAAGATGCTCTTATAACAGGGGGAAGGTTCATTTGAGATCAAGATTGTTGCTCGGGGGAAATACGACGCAGGAACTCAAAGAAGTGCATGGATATTTGCAATCTAATACATATCACCGGATGGGTAGGTGCTCATTATTTGAGCTTAGATCGACAAGAGACATGGCTACCGCACTGAGTTGCAGCCCCCAGTTCGCTGATTTTAACCACACTGCTCAAGCTGTTGGTCATCATGTCCTCCAGCATTTAATTGTATTTTTGGCGGTATGCATCGCTAGACGCTATCACAGCTCTCTCGTGAGATTGCACACCAGACAGACCCGATTTGATGCCGGATTCTATCTCGTATCCCCCCCATATGAACAGCAAAAACTACCTCATTGGGGGTCAATTTGAAGCTGAACACGAGGCCGGTCACAGCCTGCTCGTACGTTCTGCTACTTATTTCAACAATCGGTAAAACGAACCTCTCGGCAAGCTCAGAAAAGCAGGACAACCCATGGGGTTGCCCTGTTTAGTGGTCAGCTAGAACCAACTAAGCTGGCTGTTTATTGCTTGCAGCTCAGCTCTGCCTCGCCTGCCTGCCATCAGTCATGTTTTGACTCATGGGCATGGGTCAGGCGCTCTTCTTTGCTACTGTGTTTGGTGAAGTAGCGCATTACCTGCACGAAGAAGAGGGGGACGAAGAAGATGGCCAGCACTGTGGCGCTGATCATCCCCCCCATCACGCCGGTACCGATGGCGTTACGGCTGCTGGCACCGGCGCCGGAGCTGATCACCAGCGGCAACACCCCGAGGATAAAGGCGAGCGAGGTCATCAGGATCGGGCGCAGCCGCAGACGCGCCGCCTCCACCACGGCTTCACCCAACCCCATCCCCTTGTCATAGAGCTCTTTGGCAAATTCCACGATCAAAATCGCGTTCTTCGCCGACAAACCTATGGTGGTCAGCAGGCCGACCTGGAAGTAGACGTCGTTCTCCAGCCCCCGCAGGGTAGCGGCCAGAATAGCCCCCAACACCCCGAGTGGCACCACCAGCATCACCGAGAACGGAATGCTCCAGCTCTCGTAGAGAGCCGCCAGACAGAGGAACACTACCAGCAAGGAGATGGCGTAGAGCGCGGGTGCCTGTGAACCGGCCTGACGCTCCTGGAAGGAGAGCCCGGTCCACTCGATACCCACCCCTTCCGGCAGCTGTTTCACCATCTGCTCGATGGCTGCCATGGCATCGCCGGTACTCTTGCCGGGCGCCGCTTCACCGACAATCTCCATCGCCGGTACGCCGTTGTAACGCTCCAGACGCGGCGAGCCGAAGCTCCACTCGCTGCTGGCAAAGGCGGAGAAGGGCACCATCTGACCGGCACTGTTGCGCACATACCAGAGCTTGAGATCTTCCGGGTTCATCCGGAAGGGGGCATCCGCCTGCATATAGACCTTTTTGATCCGGCCACGGTCGACGAAGTCATTGACGTAGGAAGAGCCCCAGGCTGCTGCCAGGGTGTTGTTGATATCCGCGATGGAGAGCCCCTGCGCCAGCGCCTTCTCGTAGTCGATCTTGATATCAAGCTGCGGCGTATCTTCCATCCCGTTCGGGCGTACCCGCACCAGGGTGGGATCCTGCGCCGCCATGCCGAGCAGCTGGTTACGCGCTGCCATCAGCTTGTCGTGACCGATACCGCCGCGATCCTGCAGGAAGAAGTCAAAACCGGTCGCCGTCCCCAGTTCCGGGATCGGAGGCAGGTTGAAGGCGAACACTTGCGCCTCCTTGATGCTGAACAGATAGCCCATGGCGCGGCCGATGATGGCATTGGCGCTGCGATCCGGGCTCTTGCGCTCGCTCCAGTCCTTGAGCTTGATAAAGGCCATACCGCTGTTCTGGCCGCTACCGGCGAAGCTGAAGCCCGACACGGTCAGCACAGAATCAACGTTATCCTTCTCGTTTTTCAGGAAGTAGTCGCGCATGTCTGCCAGCACCACCTCGGTGCGCTGCTTGGTGGCACCCACCGGCAGTTGCACCATGGACATGATGACCCCCTGATCCTCTTCCGGCAGGAAGGAGGTAGGCATCCGCATAAACAACACCGCCAGTACCGCCAGCATGGCACCGTAGATCAGGCTGTAACGCATGCCCTGCTTGATCACCTTGCGCACGCCGCGCTGATAGCGGTTGGTACCGGCATCAAAGGCGCGGTTGAACCAGCCAAAGAAGCCGCGCTTGGCGCCAAACTCGCCATGTTTCATCGGCTTGAGCAGGGTGGCACAGAGCGCTGGGGTCAGGATCAACGCCACCAGCACCGACAGCACCATGGCCGAGACGATGGTCAGCGAGAACTGGCGATAGATGGCACCGGTCGAGCCGCCGAAGAAGGCCATCGGTACGAACACGGCGGAAAGCACCAACGCGATCCCCACCAGCGCGCCGGTGATCTGGGTCATCGACTTGCGGGTCGCTTCCAGCGGGGAGAGATCCTCCTCGCTCATCAGCCGCTCCACGTTCTCCACCACCACGATAGCGTCATCCACCAGCAGGCCGATGGCCAGCACCATACCGAACATGGTGAGGGTGTTGATGGAGAAACCGAACGCCGCCATCACCCCAAAGGTACCGAGCAGCACTACCGGCACCGCAATGGTCGGGATCAGGGTGGCGCGGAAGTTCTGCAGGAACAGATACATGACGCAGAACACCAGGAAGATCGCCTCGATCAGGGTCTGCACCACCTCTTCGATGGAGATCTTCACAAACGGCGTAGTGTCGTAGGGATAGACGATCTCCATGTTGGCCGGGAAGTAATCCGACAACTCATTGAGCTTGGCGCGCACCTTGTCGGCGGTATCCAGCGCGTTGGCGCCGGTGGCCAGTTTGATGGCGACTGCGGCGGTGGACTGACCGTTGTAGAGCGCATCGGCGTCATAGCTTTCGCCAGCCAGCTCGATCCGGGCTACATCTTTCAGCCGCACCTTGGAGCCATCCTGATTCACCCGCAGCAGGATGTCGTTGAACTGCTCCACGGTAGAGAGACGGGTCTGCCCCATGATGGTGGCGGTGAACTGCTGATCTTTCACCGACGGGGTGCCACCCAGCTTGCCGAACGCCACCTGGGCGTTCTGCGCCTTGATGGCCGCCTGCACATCACCCGGGGTCATCTGCACCCGGTTGAGCTTGTTGGGATCGAGCCATACCCGCATGGAATACTGGCTGCCGAACAGGGTGATCTCGCCTACCCCGTCCAGACGGCTCAGGGGCTCCTTGATGTTGGAGACCACATAGTCCGCCAGATCGTCGTTGTTCATACTGCCATCGCTGGAGATGAACGCCGCGACCATCAGGAAGCTGCTGGAGGTCTTCTGTACCCGGATCCCCTGCTGCTGAACTTCTTGCGGCAGCAGTGACATCGCTTGCTGCAGCTTGTTCTGCACCTGCACCTGGGCGATATCGGGATCGGTCCCCGGCTGGAAGGTGAGGGTCACCGACACCCGACCCGCGGAGTCAGACTGGGAGGACATGTAGAGCAGGTGATCCAGCCCGGTCATGTTTTGTTCGATGATCTGGGTGACCGAGTCTTCTACCGTTTTGGCAGAGGCCCCCGGATAGCTGGCAGAAATACCGACAGCAGGCGGTGCAATGCTCGGATACTGGGCGACCGGCAATTTGATGATGGCCAGGCTGCCCGCCAGCATGATCACCAGCGCGATCACCCAGGCAAAAATGGGTCTGTCTATAAAAAATCGAGCCATGAAGCGACTACTCCATCCTACTTGTTGGCCGGGGTGTTGGAAGACGCTTGAGCAGACGGTGCATCAGCACCCTGCTCAGCGGGATTGACCACGGCGCCCGGTCGTACTTTCTGCAAACCAGCCACGATAACCCGCTCGCCGGAAGTGAGCCCTGACTCCACCACCCAGTTGCTGCCGACGACCCGGCTCAGCTGAACATTGCGCAGCTCAACCTTGTTGTCAGTGGTCACTACCATCACGGTGGCGCCGCCATTGGGGGTGCGGGAAACCGCGGTTTGCGGCACCAGCAGTCCTTGCGCCCGCTCCCCCTCTTGCAGGGTGGCGCGCATGAACATGCCCGGCAGCAGCAGTTGGTGAGGGTTGGGCACAATCACCCGCAGGGTCACCATGCCGGAGGTCTCGTCTACGGTCACATCGGAGAACTGCAGCGAGCCCTCTTCGCCATAGGTGCTGCCATCTTCCAGCTGGAAGGTCACCTTGGCCCCTTTCTGCTCGTCCTGAGTCAGCTTGCCCTCGGCGACCAGTCGCTTGAGGCGCAGCAGATCGGCGGTGGACTGGCGCACATCCACATACATGGGATCGAGCTGCTGGATGGCAGTTAAGCTATCCGCCTGCTGGGCAGTCACCAGCGCACCCTCGGTCACCGCGGATTTGCCGATGCGGCCGCTGATGGGGGCTGTGATGCGGGTGTAACCGAGATTGATCTCGGCGGTGCGCAGGGCAGCCTTGCTCGCCATGATCTCCGCCTTGGCCTGCTTCCAGCTGGCGTCGGCGTCGTCATAGTCCTGACGGCTGATGGAGTTGACTTTGAGCAGCTCCTGATAACGTTTGGCTTTGAAGCGGGCACTCTGCTCGTTGGCCTCGGCCTTGGCCACATTGGCCCTGGCGCTGGCGACCGCCGCCTGATAGACAGCCGGATCGATCTGATAGAGCAGATCGCCCGCCTTCACATCGCTCCCCTCGGTAAAGAGGCGCTTGAGGATGATGCCGCTCACCTGCGGACGCACTTCGGCCACCCGCAGCGGGGCGCTGCGACCGGTCAATTCTGTGGTCAACATCAGCGGGCCACTCTGCAGGGTCACTACGTTGACCGCCGCGGGGGGCATGCCGCCCTGTCCCTGGGGTGCGCCCCCCTTGTCACCACAACCTGCCAGCAAGCCTGTAGCCAGCAAGGCAAGACCAACTGAACGAGCAAGAATATGTTTATGCATGAAACACCTGAGCCTTTGCCAGTCAATGAACAATCAGGGCCGCATGGGCCCTGTTGGTAAATAGTCTAAAGTTGAGGCAATATACATACATTCATAAATGTATGTAAGTGACTTTTTGCTTGCATGAGGCATAGATTTCAATGGCCAGACGAACCAAAGAAGAGGCGCAGCAAACCCGCGGCCATATCATGAACACGGCGCTGGATCTGTTCTGCTCTCAGGGCCTGGCCAAGACCAGCCTGACCGACATCGCCAGAGCGGCAGACCTGACCCGTGGGGCCATCTATTGGCACTTCAAGAACAAGGACGAACTCTTCATTTCGCTCTGGGAGGAGCTCTGCAGCCCCCTCGCCCACCAGCTCGATGCCTGCCTCAATCCAGACGAGCCGGATCCGCTGGGACAACTGCGTCTCTTCTTCGAAGGGGTGCTCCACAGCTTCATTCACAATCCGGCCCAGCGGCAGATGTTCACCATCCTGTTCAATCTCGAATCGCTGGAGGGGGAAGCCATCTCATTGCGCGAACATATTCGCAGCCAGTCCGGCCACTTTTTTCGGGATCTGGAGACAACCCTGGCCAACGCGGTACGACGGGGCCAGCTGCCCGCCGACCTCAACCTGCAGCGCGCCGCCACCCTGCTTCACTGCACCCTGGATGGCTACATCATCAACTGGCTGCACTTTCCCGGGCGGATCGACCTACAGAGCGAGTCCGGCTTCCTGATAGAGAGCATGTTCACCATGCTGGCCCAACCCCACGGGCCTGCCTGCGGCCACTAACAGGAATCAGCAACTCCAATATGCCCCCACAAACTGGGGCCTGACCGCACGCTTTGGCAGTCAGGCCCCGATTTGTTAAAGTGTGCGCCCCCTGCTTGAGGTAACCCCTGTGCCACACTCTGACGCCATCCCCACTCCCCAACCATTGCACGACCAGCACGCCCCCATTCGGGCCGCCTTTGTGGCGCGCCTCAAACCCGGCGCCCATCTGCTCAATGGTCAGTGCGGTACGGGGGAGGATCTGCGCTGGCTGCGTTCAGAAGGATATGTGGTCACTGCCTGTGAAGCTGTGCTGGCCGACGCCAAAATCGCCTCGCAGCAATCCGGACAAGCGGTACGGGTCGGCACCCTCGCGCGGATGCACTCGGTGCTCCCTTACGATGGCATCTGGCTGAGTCGCCCGCTTGATAGCGAAGCGGCCACCCTTGCCCCCCTGTTGCAACAGCTGGCGACCCTGCTCAAAGCGGGTGCCCCGCTCTGTTTCCCCCTGCAGCCAAGCGGCGAGATGAGCCACGACCAGCTGACGCTGCATCTGCAGCAACTGGTCACCACATCCGGGATAGCGCTGCAACTGGCGCCGATAGGGGCCGTATCGGCCAACACGTCACCATTCACAAGTCAAAACGCCAGCCAATACGTCATGTTGCTGCGTGGCGATCATCCGGCCCCCTAACGGGCTAATTCATCACGGATTTTTCAGTTCAACGCCAAACCGACAGCAAGTCTGCTCTCATAGCTTTCGACAATATTTAACTCGGTGTTAACGCAGCAAAAGCAGACATAACACGGTTTCTGTGTTAGAAAGTGTGATTAATATCAAAATTTAATAACAAAACAGACAATACAACCAACTCCGGATTTCCTTATGAAACTTGTCCTGAAACTCATTGCTGGCATCCTTGCCGGTCTCTTGCTCGGTCTCTACGCCCCTGAGTGGGTGGCGCGCGTGCTGTTTACGGCCAAGACGGTGATAGGTCAGCTGATCACCTTCACCATTCCGCTCATCATTCTGTTCTTCATCATGAGCGGCATCGCCAGCCTGCCGAAAAACTCCGGCAAGCTGCTGGGCAAAACCGTGGCCCTCTCCTACTGCTCCACCATTCTGGCGGGACTGTTCGCCTTTACTGTGGCGAGCCACCTGATCCCGCAGCTGACCACCGCCGCCGAGCCCACCACGGCCACGGCTATCAAGCTCGCCTCCTACGTCAATCTGGAGATCCCGCCGCTGTTTGGCGTGATGTCAGCACTGGCCGCCGCCTTCGTGTTCGGCATCGGCATCAGCGCCACCCAGGCCACTGATCTGCGCCGGGTCGCCGATCAGGGCCGTGACATAATCGACCGCCTGCTGGCCAAGGTGATCATCCCGCTGCTGCCGTTCTATATCGCCGGGGTCTTTGTCGAGATGACGGTAGAAGGCACAGTGTTCGCCACCCTGAAAACCTTCGGCGTGGTGCTGGTGATGGCGATCCTGATGCACTGGATCTGGCTCTCCGTGCTGTTTATCGGCACCGGTCTGGCCCTTGGCCGCTCACCGGCCCAGCTCATCAAGAACATGCTGCCCGCCTACTTCACCGCGCTGGGGACCATGTCGAGCGCCGCCACCATTCCGGTCGCCCTGCAATCGAGCAAGAACAACGGGGTAAGCGACGGCATCGCCAACTTTACCGTGCCGCTGTGCGCCACCATTCACCTGTGCGGCTCCACCATCACCCTGGTGACCTGCGCCACCGCGGTGATGTTCCTCTCCGAGCATCTGGCCATTCCGGGCATCGAGACCATGCTGCCCTTCATCATGATGCTGGGAGTGATCATGATCGCCGCGCCGGGCGCCCCGGGTGGTGGCGTGATGTCGGCACTAGGTCTGCTCACCTCCATGCTCGGCTTCGGTGAAGCCTCCATCGCCCTGATGATCGCCCTCTATCTGGCGCAGGACAGCTTCGGCACCGCCTGCAACGTCACCGGTGACGGCGTGATTGCCCTGTGGGCCGACCGCTTCGCCAACGGCAGCGAGAGTGCAGCCCCAGTGGCCGAAGCCGAACAGGCGTAAGCTCGCCGGGAAGGCACCCGCCATCCTCTGTAAAAACCGCAGGCCCGAACCGTGTTCGGGCCTGCGTCGTTTCCGCCACCTTTTCTCCTCTTCCCTGTTCGTCTCTGTTTTTCTCTTTCCCCCTCTCTCTGCCGTAAACAGCACTCGCGCAGCCCGCTGCACTCGACAAAATTATTGGCATATGCCATATACTGGCGTATAAATGGCGTATGCCAATTAGGAGCCACCATGCCAAGACCCAAGATTGCCCGCCAGATCTGTGGCCGCCCCGCCAACAGCTGCTTCAAACCCAACGGCAGCCCCATGCATCAGCTGGAGCAGGTCACTCTGGCCCCTGACGAGTTCGAAGCATTGCGCCTCGTCGACCTTCAAGGAATGCAGCAGCAGGAGGCCGCCCTGGTGATGGGGGTCTCCCGTCAGACCCTGGCCAATATCCTGAAAAAAGGGCGTTACAAGGTGGTGGAGTGTCTGAGTCTGGGCAAGGCATTGATGATGCAACCCGCCGAGCCCGACCACCAAACCCGTGGAGAAGAGCCGAAATGAATGCTGTCACAACCATGACCACCAACCCCTGCAACAGCGCCCTGATGCTGAGTCAGGGGCTGCTGGCCGGACACTTTACCCGAGCCGAGCAGTTGCAGATCCTGAGCCCCGAAGGGAGCGTCATCGCCACCCTGGCCAACCCGGCCGCCGCCGAAGGCTGCCACGGTAAGCAAGCGCTGCTCGACGCCCTCGCCCATTATCAAGTGGGTCAGGTGGTGGTACGCAATATCGGCGAGCGGATGCTGGGGCGCCTGCTGGCGGCCAATATCCGGGTGCTGCAGTGCCGTTCTGCCCGGCTGCCGCTGCCTGCGCTGCTGGCCCCCGCCAATCTGCAACTGCTCACAGATGCCAGTCAGGGCCGCCCGTCTCGCCGTCATCAGAGCAAGGCGGCGATCCGTGCCATTCAACCCCTCGGCGCAGGCCACAGCCATACCAATTGTCATGGTGGTTGCAACAGTGGTTCCAATCACTGTTGCGCCAGTGGTGACAATCAGGCAGACAGTCCACGGCAAGGCCATACTTGTTGCCACGGCAGTGAAAGCGCCGGCCAACAGGGCGATTGCTGCCATCATCATTAATGCCATCACAGTGCATGTCATCACCACCAAGGAGAAGAGATCATGTCCATCTGGTTGTTGAGCCTGCTCGCCTCGTTCGTGCTGATCCTGGCCATGGGCACCATCATCTGGTGGCGCCAATACCAGCTTGCCCAGAAGCGGGAGGATAAAGAGGTGCGCCCCTGCGGATGCTCCAGCGCCTGCGCGGATCACCTCTACCAAATCAGCGAGCCGCCGCCCAAAAAGTAACCTGGCCGCAGATGCCATAGCCACAGATACAACGTCTTCGATAGAGAAGGCGCATAAAAGAGAGGGGGCACCTGCTGGTGCCCCCTCTCTTGTTACTGCATCCTCGTCATGGTTAACCCTGTGCTTTACCCCGCCGCTCACCACGATCGATCAACCCGGCTCAGCGCCGCTGGCCGATACACCTGCCGAACTGGCTAGCTCCTGATACTGCTGATAGATGGCATAAAACTCGGCCTTGTTATGCAGGGCCGCGGCGACACAGGCGGGATCAAACTGGCTACCGGCATGCTCCTCCTGATAGGCAAACGCCGTCTCGAACGGCCAGGCCTTCTTGTAGGGGCGCTCGCTGGTCAGGGCATCAAACACATCAGCCACTGTCACGATGCGCGCAGCCAGCGGGATCGCCCCCCCCCGCCAGCCCTTGCGGATAGCCGGTGCCATCAAAGCGCTCGTGATGGCTGGCGATGATGTTGGTCAGCATGTCGGTGTGGTGAATGCCATCGAGGCCAAACTCGTTGATCATCAGGCTGATCATCTCCCGCCCCTTGCCGGGGTGGATCTTCATGATCTCGAACTCTTCCGGCGTCAGCTTGCCCGGCTTGAGCAAAATGGCATCCGGCACCGCGATTTTGCCGATATCGTGCAGCTCGGAAAAGAGATAGATAAACTCCACCTCCTCATCGCTCAGGCCGCAACTGGGAGCCAGCGCCTTGGCAATCAGCCGGGAGTAGGCAGACATCCGGTGCAGATGGTTGGCGGTCTCCTCATCCCGATAACGGCTGAACTCCCGCGCCGTGGTCAGCGCGCCGCCAAGGGTCTGGATGGAGAAAAACTCCACCGCAATAATGGCCGACAGCATCTGGGCATAAGCCGACAATTCGCTTCGGATCGGCTCGTTGAAATAGCCCGGTTCCATCGCATCGCAAAACAGAAAGCCAAACAGCTTGCTGTTGAACAGCAGCGGCTCGGTATAACTGGAGGCATAGCCCGCTTCCAGCAGCTTGCGGCTGTGCTCCGATGCTGAGCCGCGCAGTGCATCCAGATTTCCGAGCACCCGGGGCTGCTTGTGCTCCGCCAGATAGCGCAGGGAGGGAACATCGCTCAGCTTCACCTCATACTGCACCAGCGGCGAGTGCCCCTCGGTGCTGTGGGCAAAGGTCTTGAGCTGATCCGTATGCTGGTCGTAAATCGCGATGGCCACCCGACCCAACTTGTCAAAGCGCTGCCTGAGCGTGGCGTGCAGATTCTGCACTCTCTCGTCAAATGAATGTTCCATCCCCATCTCCATCCGTGCAGCTTTGATAGGAGTATAGTGACCCCCATCCTGGCGGACCTGCCATATTAACCACGAAATCAATAGTGGTGGGGCGCACAGCAGGACTAATCCTCCTCACATCGCGCCATCATTGGCATTAGCCGGTACGATTTGACCTTATCGAAGATATTGTTCGGTTCTGCCATGCTGGCTGTATAGTTTTTGGTTAACCATTCCGGTAAAATTCGCGCCCTTAAAGAAGAGCCACCTAAGAGTGATTGAGCGATGTCCAACACAAAACAGGCCCCCAAAGTAGGATTCGTCTCCTTGGGTTGCCCCAAAAATCTGGTCGATTCAGAACGCATCCTGACCCAGCTGCGTACCGAAGGGTACGATGTGGTGCCCAGCTATGACGATGCCGAGCTGGTCGTCGTCAACACCTGCGGCTTTATCGACAGCGCGGTGCAAGAGTCGCTGGAAGCGATCGGTGAAGCGTTGGCCGAAAACGGCAAGGTGATTGTTACCGGTTGCCTCGGCGCCAAAGAGAACCAGATCCGCGAGATCCACCCCAAGGTGCTCGAGATCACCGGCCCCCACGCCTACGAAGAGGTGCTGGGTCACGTCCACAAATATGTGGCCAAGCCGGAGCACAACCCCTTCACCAGCCTGGTGCCCGCTCACGGTGTAAAACTGACTCCGCGCCACTACGCCTATCTGAAAATTTCCGAAGGCTGCAACCACCGCTGCACCTTCTGCATCATCCCCTCCATGCGCGGGGATCTGGTGAGCCGTCCCATCGGCGAAGTGCTGGCCGAAGCCAAGCGCCTGAAAGAGGCGGGCGTGAAGGAAATCCTGGTGATCTCCCAGGACACCTCCGCCTACGGCGTCGATGTCAAACACCGCACCGGTTTCTACGACGGCATGCCGGTCAAGACCAGCATGGTCGCCCTGTGCGAAGAGCTGGCCAAGCTCGATATCTGGGTGCGTCTGCACTACGTCTACCCCTATCCACACGTGGATGACGTCATCCCGCTGATGCGCGATGGCAAGGTACTGCCTTACCTCGATATTCCGTTGCAGCACGCCAGCCCGCGCATCCTCAAACTGATGAAGCGCCCGGGTACTGTCGAACGCACCCTGGAGCGCATTCAAAAGTGGCGTGAAATCTGCCCCGAGATCACCCTGCGTTCTACCTTTATCGTTGGCTTCCCCGGCGAGACCGAGGAAGAGTTCCAGATGCTGCTAGACTTCATCGACAAGGCAGAGCTGGATCGCGTCGGCTGCTTCAAATACAGCCCGGTTGAAGGGGCGCTGGCCAATGAGCTGCCAGACCCGGTGCCAGTAGAGGTTCAGGAAGAGCGCTTCCAGCGCTTTATGGAACTGCAACAGCAGGTCTCCATCCGCAAGCTGGCCCGCCGAGTCGGTAAAGAGATGATGGTACTTATCGACGAAGTGGACGAAGAGGGCGCAACCGGCCGATCCTTTGCTGACGCGCCGGAGATAGACGGTCTGGTTTACCTCAACGGTGAAACCAGCCTAAAGCCTGGTGATATGGTCAAGGTGCGGATTGATGAATCTGACGAATACGATCTGTGGGCGAGCCTGATCAGCTAAGCCACTGAAAATATGAGAAAAGCGCCTGCGGGCGCTTTTTTATATTCTGATGTTGCACCATACAGCATGAGAAAAATTCGGCTAACCTGTTAGCCACATTAGCCATGCCACAACAGGGACTGCATCAATATCTCTGCAAGTTTCTATACATAAATATGACACAACCGGCCCAATAAAGTTCAGGAAGGCGATTGCCTTCCTGAATCCTCAAGAGCGACCTTTGCGCAACGATATCAAGAGCTCTGCTTCTGCCTTTGGCAACTCGCATTCACTCATGACCTCATCCAGATCAGCGCCCAATTCGACCATCTTGGCTGCGCGACTGTAAAGCCGTCGCTCGGGATCTTGCATTGTCAGCTCTTGCTGACGATCATTGACCTGCTGCATTGTCCCTTCTACTGACTGCAAGCGCTGCCCCATGCCTATCGCCCCGGTATGAAGTTCCATCATCTGCTTGCGCAAGCTCTCCAGTTGACCCTGCAGGGTCGTCACGCTCACCTCGGACTCCTGTGTGCTACGCTTGCTTTGGAACCAGATATAAAAAGCAAACAACAAGGCAATCAGGGACAACCCCAAGGCAACTATCTCGATTATCAAAACATCACCTTATTCATCAGAGGGAACCGATATCTTCCCACTCTTCATCAGAGAGCAGCTTGTTCAAGTCCACCAGGATCAGCAGTTGCCCATCACGGTTACTGACCCCCTGAATGAACTTGGCGCTCTCCTCGGTCCCGACAGCGGGTGCTGCATCAATTTCGGAGGAACGCAGATAAACCACTTCCGCCACACTGTCCACCATGATGCCGATGACCTGCTTTTCGGCCTCGATGATCACAATGCGAGAGTTTTCACTGACATCACCGGATGGTAAACCAAAACGGGAGCGCGTATCGATGACAGTCACCACATTGCCACGCAGGTTGATGATCCCTAGCACATACTCGGGCGCACCAGGAACAGGCGCGATTTCGGTGTAGCGCAACACTTCCTGAACCTGCATCACATTGATGCCATAGGTTTCGTTTTCCAGTTGAAAGGTTACCCATTGCAGCACTTCATCTTCGGCCAGATTCTGTGCGATATTGCGCTTTCCAGTCATATTTTTATTCCTTTTATGAAAATGTCTACTACTAAAACTAGCAATAAAACAGCTCGATTGCAGAAGTTATCAGCGACCTTCTATGTTAACCCCACGCTCTAATAACAAGAGCAGTTCACGAACATGCAGCAGGGCGCACATCTTTTCTTTGACCATGCCAGCCAACCAAGGGCGCTTACCCTCCTGATGTCGCCACTTCACCTGGTCTCGGTGTAATAATTCGGTTCCTTTAAGATGATGGCAGGCTAATCCCCAAGGGGATTCACCGAGCATAATCAGATATTTGTAACTATCCATCTCCAGATGCTGGCCGGGCATGACCCACTGGGCTGTATCTACCACATTCATCTTCTGCTCGCGGGAAGTCATGAGCCCCTTATACCAACCAGGCTGGCCAAAAAGGGAGGTGATCTCGCCCAACTGATGGATCCCGCCAAGTTCGGTCAGAGGAACAGCGAAAGTAACGCCAGCGACTTCAAAAAATAGCGCCTGAAACTCTTTGCCGGTATCGATATTCTCCCAGACAACCGGAGCGCTAGCTTCTATCGGAGCTACCTCCAGCGCGGTCTCGGTCAGGATAATGGTATGTGGTTCCACGACCGCAGGAGACATGATCTCTGCAGGCCATTCCTGTTCTACCGGTAATAATGACTCTTCAGCCACTATCTCCAGCGGAGCTGTAACTGTGACCTCATGCGTAAACAGATCATTTTCGAACTGAACTTGCCCAACCTGTGCAAGCAACTCCCCCAACTGGGCAAGACGCGGGTCATTCTCCAGATAGGGGGCCACCACCAGATCAGGTATGCTCTTGCGCTGCATCTGTAGTACTGGTGTCGGTGGCTCCTCCTCCACCTCATCCAGAGCCAGCGGCTCGTCGAGTAGCAAGGAGTGAAAATAGTCATCCATCGCCCGCACTTGAATGGTATCGCTCATGGCATTACCTCATGCATTCGCTGCCGCTCGAGGGAGTCGAGATAATTGAGCAGTGTCTCGTAGGCATAAGTCCCACGGCTCCCGGGGGAGTAAATGGACGGTGGAATATGTAGCAAGCTGGCATCGCGAAACTTGGTATCAATCGGGATCACTGCATTCCATACCGAGTCACCGTATTGATCCTTGATCGATTTCAAGGTCATCAGAGAGGCTCGAGTTCGTTTATCAAACATGGTCGGGATGACGGTATAACGAAACTTGTCCCGCTTGGAACGCTGCATAATCTCGAATGTTTTCATCATTCTTTCCAGCCCTTTCAGAGCCAGAAATTCGGTCTGGACAGGCACTAGGATGCGATCACAAGCGGCCAACGCATTGACCATCATCACCCCCAGTACCGGCGGGCAATCGATTAACACATAGTCGTACTGATCTTGAATCCGTAGCAGCGCTCGCTTGATAACCAGTCCCATCCCCTCCCGATTACCCATCACTCTATCCAGCGTGGCAAGGGTTATTGAGGCCGGTAATAGATGAATATTCTCGAACTGGGTTCTCAGTGTGAGTTTATTGACCAGCTCGGCTGTCGGTTTAACCGCTTGAAACAACTCATAGAGGGTGCCGTCCAGCCGATCCGAATCAAAGTCAAGATAAGCGGTCAGGGATGCATGAGGATCAGTGTCTATCAACAGCACCCGTTGGCCACGTTGGGCCAGGATCCCGGCAATCGAGACCACTGTGGTGGTTTTACCCACTCCCCCCTTTTGGTTGGCAACCGTCCAAACAATCACGTTATCAATCCTGCCTTGTTGTTATGCGTATGCCACCACCGGGCAAGGAGATCACCTTGATCTTTCCCACATCCACTGCATTGTTCACTGCGGGTGCCGGTTCAGCAGCCACCGGGCTGACAACGGCAGGAGCAGGGGGCACCCAGGCAAACTTCGAAATAGCGACCACCACTTTGCGATTCTGTAACCGCCCCTGCTCGCTACCATTGTCTGCGAAGGGGGAAAACTCACCATATGCTTCGAAAGCCAGCCGCTGGGGGGCAATGCCATTTGTGACCAAGCCACTGAGCACAGCCTCTGCTCTCGCGGCAGAAAGCACCCAATTCGAACGATAAATTTCATTATTAATCTGTTGGTTATCTGTATAGCCCCTGACTCTTACATAGTTATCGACCGGTTTTAGAATCCTTGAAAGAGTATTAATGATGGGCGCTGCATTTGGTCCCATGAAGGCGCTACCGCTGCTAAACAGCAATCCTGAGCTCAGTTCTATGGTCAACCAGTTTTCATCTTGCGTCAGTTTGACTATCCCTGCGTCCACCAACGATCCCATGCTCTGTTGCAACTGTACATCGAGTGTGGCCAGTGTGGTGCCATCTTGCTGAATAGGGATACCAGAAATAGGGGCAAGTGAAGGAGCTTGCGCTGTAGGCCCGTCCAATAGTGAAGGTTCAGCAGAAAGCGCATTGTTTAGCAGTGTATTGCCTTGGCCGTCCAACACACCGTCGTTATGGGAGGGAATTACATTAAATGCCTGGCTCATGCCATCAATGACTGCACGATATTTGTCCTTGTTTACTAGCGCAACGGAATAGAGCACCACAAAAAGAGCAAAGATCAGCGTCATATAATCGGCATAGGAGACCAACCAGCGATCAAGATGATCACCTCCCTGCAAGTGCAACCGATAGCGCTTGCGCATGGCTACTCTCCCTTCAGATAGGCCCTGAGCCGACGTTCAACCTGCATACCATTCTCCCCATGAGCGATGGCCAACAGCCCTTCGAGAGTCATCTCCTGAAACAGTCCGTAGTGGTAGTGAAAGGCACGTAACCGGTTGGCTATGGGCAGATAGATCAGGTTGGCAAAACCCACACCATAAATGGTTGCTACAAATGCCACTGCGATACCAGCCCCTAATACGGAAGGATCTTCCAGATGAAACATGGCCTGGATCAAGCCCAGCACGGCACCGATGATCCCTATGGTCGGACTGTATCCACCCATGGACTCGAATACCCTGGCAGCATGCTCATTGCGCTCCTGTTCAATATCGATATCTGCTTCGAGCAACATACGAATATCGTCGGAAGATACACCGTCAACAATCATACCAAGCCCCTGACGGGTAAAGTTGTCCTCTTCCTGCTCGGCTTGGTTCTCAAGCGCCAGCAACCCCTGCTGGCGAGCGAATACAGCCCAGGATTGCAGCCGCTCGGCTTGCGCAGAAAGATCTTGTCGCGGGGGGGTAACAATCCATAACAGTTGCCGCAGAGCAAGCAGGATATATTTGGCGGGAGTCTGCAATATCACGGCACCAAAGGTGCCACCCAGCACAATCAGGAAGGCAGGACCATCCACCAGAGTCAACAGTGAGCCGCCATGCCACAGTTGGGCAATAGCCATAGCCCCCAACGCTAGGAGCAGACCAAGCAACCCCATGATTAGCGCCCCAACTCAACCAGAATACGCTGGGCTACTTTGTCCAGAGGAAGTGATTCGCTGGCAATACCCGCTTTGGCAACAGCCTGCGGCATGCCATACACCACGCAGGAAGCCTCATCTTGTGCCCAGATGGTAGAACCCTGCTCTTTCAGCAGTCGAGCACCATCACGACCATCAGCCCCCATTCCCGTCAGCACTATGGCTAGCACCTTATCGCCATAGGTTTTGGCGGCAGAAGCAAAGGTGATATCCACGCAAGGCTTGTAGTTTACCTTATCATTGCCATCAATGATCCGGATGCGGGCACCGGCGCCACGCCCCTCCAGCAACATCTGCTTGCCACCGGGAGCCAGGTAGGCATGACCTGGTTTGAGCACATCGCCATCCTCGGCTTCCTTGACGCCAATCTGGCACAGACCATTAAGCCGAGCAGCAAACGCGGCAGTAAAGGTCGCGGGCATATGCTGAATAAGCAGGATCGGATGAGGGAAATCCCCAGGCAACTTGGTCAGCACATTTTGCAGTGCAACAGGCCCACCGGTAGAAGTACCAATCGCCACCAGCTGGTATGTCTTGCCACTGCGCTTGAATGACGCTGTGGTAGCAGGGCGCAACGAATCAGGTTGACGCTCCGTAGCCCTGGGCGCGGCACTACCCAATGGAGTGCGAGCAACAGGCTCAGGAGCTTTGGGACGAGCAGACGGAGTCATCAAGAAGCGCTTGCGGGAGATCTCCTTCACCCGCTGCTGTAACAATTTGACCGCCTCGTCCTTGTCTCTGGCGATGTCCTCAAACTTTTTGGGCAAAAAGTCGAGAGCTCCGGCATCCAGCGCATCAAGGGTCGATTTAGCCCCCTCATGGGTCAGGGAGGAGAACATCAGAATGGGTGTCGGACACTTTGCCATGATCTCCCGCACCGCACTGATGCCATCCATCACGGGCATCTCGATGTCCATGGTGATCACATCAGGGCGCAGCAAGATCGCCTTGTCCACCGCTTCCCGTCCATTCTGGGCCGTGTCGATCACCGTCAGCATAGGATCCTGATTGATGATTTCACTTACCCGACGGCGAAAGAAGCTCGAGTCGTCGACAACTAATACCTTGACTGCCATTGTTATTTTTCTAACTCCTTGGGCCTGAGCTATTAATGTCTACGCGCATATGCTTTGAGCAGACTCGGCACATCCAAAATCAGGGCAATCCCGCCATCACTGGTAATGGTTGCACCCGCCATACCTGGCGTGCCTTGCAACAGGTTATCCAGCGGCTTGATCACTACCTCTTCCTGGCCAATCAGGCTATCGACTACAAAGCCAATTTGCTGAGTGCCGATCTGCACGATCACCACATGGCCCGTATCCTGACGAGATCGCTTGTTGGAGCCGCGGATCAACCATTTATGCAAATAAAAGAGCGGTATCGCCTTGTCACGCACAATGATAGTGAGTTGACCATCAACCATGTTGGCCTTTTTCAGGTCCAGGTGAAAAATCTCGTTCACGCAACCAAGGGGCAACGCAAAGGTCTGCTCCCCGACTTCAACCATCAGGGTCGGCAGGATTGCCAGAGTCAGAGGTACCTTGATCTCCAGACGGGTGCCTTTACCCCAAGTTGAATCGATATGTACCGAACCGTTGAGGCTGACAATGCTGGTTTTTACCACGTCCATCCCGACACCACGGCCGGAGATGTCCGAGATTTCTGATTTTGTCGAAAAACCCGGAGCAAAAATCAGGTTATAAGCATCATTGTCACTCATCCGAGCAGCACTATCTGCATCCAGTACACCACGATTGATGGCAATGGACTTGAGCTTCTCAGGATCCATTCCCGCCCCATCATCTTCGATGCAGAGCAGAATATGATCACCTTGCTGGGAGGCACTCAGGGTAATCGTCCCCTGCCGAGGCTTACCTGCCTTTTCGCGCACATCCGGCATTTCGACCCCGTGGTCGCAAGAGTTGCGCACCAGGTGAACAAGCGGATCTGCCAGTGCTTCCACCAGGTTCTTATCCAGATCGGTCTCTTCACCGACCATGACCAACTCAATATCCTTTTTGAGAGTACGCGCCAGATCGCGCACAACGCGCGGGAAGCGACCAAATACCTTCTTGATTGGCTGCATGCGGGTTTTCATCACCGCACCTTGCAGGTCAGCAGTCACCACATCCAGATTGGCGACCGCCTTTGACATATCTTCATCGTTACTCGCAATCCCCAAGCTCACCAAGCGGTTACGCACCAGTACCAACTCACCCACCATGTTCATGATGACATCTAAGGTTTTGGTATCTACACGTACAGTGGTATCGCTTTGTACTGCATTTTCGGCGGGTGCGGCCTTGGCGACCGGGGCTGGCGCTTTTACGGGTGCCTCTGCGGGTTTGGCAGGGGAAACTGGCGCCGGTTTGCTGACCGGCACTGCAGGTGGGGTAGGCGCTACCTGCTTAGGTGGTGCCGGTGGCGTAACCGCAACAGGAGGCTGTGCAGCAGCCATTGTGGTTTGAGGTGCCTGACCACGCCCATGCAACTCATCAAGCAGACGTTCGAACTCATCATCATCGATCAGTGCATCAACTTCTTTTTGCACAGATGCCAATGGATTAACCTCTGGTGCCCCAATATGTGCGCCTTGACCATGGAGCTGATCCAAGAGGGCTTCAAACTCATCATCAGTAATATCACCTGTACCACCGGTAACAGGAACCGATACCGCAGCAACCGGAGTTGGCGCGCCTCCGGCACCATGCAACTCATCCAGCAGACGTTCAAATTCATCCGCTGAAATTTCATCGATAGAGCCACCGCCATTAACAGGCAAGGGATCAGCGATCACCTCTAGCTCGGCAGCCGCTTCGACGATCTCCGCTGATCCAGTGCTCTCGGCTGGCGAACTATTATTCGCCGAAGCAGTTAGCAACTGCTCCTCACCCTCCGGCTTGCAGAGTTCATGTAAGTCATGCAGGACTTCAGCAGAAGCGGGACTTGGCGGTTCGCGGTTTTGAACTTGTGCGAACATGACGTTAATGGCATCCAGCGCTTGCAGGATTACATCCATCAACTCAGCGGTGACTGAACGTTTACCATTGCGCAAGATATCAAACACGTTCTCCGCGCCGTGGCATACGTCAACCAGTTCACCCAACGACAGAAACCCTGCACCACCTTTTACAGTATGGAAACCACGAAAGATGGCATTTAACAGGTTCTTGTCATCAGGCCGCTTTTCCAAGTCGACCAGTTGTTCAGACAACTGTTCCAATATTTCGGATGCTTCGACCAGAAAGTCTTGCAGTATGTCTTCATCAACTTCGAAGGCCATGCGTCACTCCATTAGAATCCCAGACTAGACAGCAGATCGTCCACATCATCCTGACCATTAACCACATCGGCACGCGCCTCAGGGTTCATGATGGGGCCTTCTGCTTCAATCCCGTTAACAGGAAGGCTGCGAGTTGAATGCTCTGCAGAGGCTTCACCACACATGGTCAACATTTCAATTAATTTTGTTTCAACTTCCTGAACCAGTTTGATGACCTTGCGGATCATCTGACCGGTCAAATCCTGAAAATCTTGCGCCATCAGGATCTCTGTCAGCAGTTGTCGTAATTTATCGGCATCTGTAGCTGAGGCCTTAATAAAATCATCGAGTTGGTGACATAACGATTTGAACTGTCCCAGGCTCATGTCACGGGACATCAACGCATTCCAGTTCGGCAGCACCAGCTGAATATTGTCATTCAGGCGATCCGCTATCGGCAGACTGGCTTCCACTGCATCCATAGTGCGGTTAGCAGCCTTGTCCGTCATCTCTATAACGTAACTGAGACGTTCCCGCGCATCGGGAATATCATGTGTCGCCAAATCGGGAATGCGAGAGTCAAGACAAAATTCTTGCAGTGAATTATGTAGTTGTCGGGTCAGCTGACCTACTTTGTCAAACAGATCGGCTGCGTTGGGAGCACATACATCGGCAAGAAGTTCATCCGCAAGCTCAAATTTATCCTGTTCTAAATGAGCAACAAGCATCCTTGCCTGGTCGAGCGAAATCATTGCTCTCGTTTTGGCCATCATCCCTGCAGCTCCTTAGCCGATACGTTCAAAAATTTTATCCAGCTTTTCTTTGAGCGTTGCAGCGGTGAAAGGCTTGACGATGTAACCGTTGACGCCAGCCTGTGCGGCTTCGATGATCTGCTCGCGCTTGGCTTCCGCCGTGACCATCAGTACCGGCAAATGCTTGAGCTTGTCATCGACGCGAATGGCCTTAAGCAAGTCAATTCCTTGCATGCCGGGCATGTTCCAGTCAGTGACCACAAACTGAAAATCACCGTTTTTCAGCATCGGCAATGCTGTATTGCCATCGTCCGCTTCATGGGTATTGTTGAACCCCAAGTCCCGCAGCAAGTTCTTGATAATCCGCCGCATCGTTGAAAAATCGTCAACAATGAGGATTTTCATGTTCTTGTCCAAAATTCCCTCCTAAATAGCCACCAGAATGGCTAACTTACATGATGCTAAAAACAGGTTGTGTCGTGCGGATTATGCCCTAGAGTTTCATCTCAGTGTAGCCAGTACAAACACTTATAGATGCCAATCTCTCAAACGAGCACGTAATCTGTGCATTGCTTGGCTGTGGATCTGGCTGACTCGCGACTCACTCACATTCAAAACATCGCCAATCTCGCGTAAATTGAGCTCTTCATCGTAGTAAAGAGAGAGAACCAACGCTTCTCTCTCTGGTAAGCGACCAATTTGCTCAGATAATGCAATTTGAAATCGCTCCGCTGCCAATTCATCAAATCCGGTGCCTGCAGGCCCATCATCAGGGTGCCCGATCACATCCTCACTGATCCCCAGATCTTCGATACCGATAATCTTGCCACATGAGACATCCTGCAGCATGGCGTGATAGTCATTGAGGGAGACACCCATCTGGACCGCCACTTCGGTATCCCGAGCATCCCGTCCATGAGCCTGTTCGACATTCTCGATAGCCTCGGCAATAGCGCGACTGTTGCGATGCACTGAACGCGGCACCCAGTCGCCACGACGAATTTCATCGAGCATGGAGCCACGGATGCGGATCCCGGCGTAGGTTTCGAAGCTGGCGCCCTTGCTACCGTCAAAATTGCGAGAAGCTTCGAGCAACCCAATCATACCTGCCTGGATCAGGTCATCCAGCAAGACACTGCTGGGCAGGCGAGCCAACAAATGCTGGGCAATTCGCTTGACCAGAGGAGCATGGCGCTCCACCAGCACATAGGAATCCTGATGACGCAAGTACGCTTGGGCTTTATTCACGGGAACCTTCCTGTGTCATGGCCGGTTTTTGCAACAAGTTTTCCAGGAAAAACTCCAGGTGACCACCTGGCTGGTTTGGCACCGGCCAGCTCGCCGCCTTGTTGGCCAGCGCCCTAAATGCCAGCGCAGCTGGCGACTTGGGAAACGCTTCAACAATCAGCTTCTGTTTACGCACTGCCGCACGTAAATTCGTGTCGTAAGGCACGCAGGCAACCAGCTCCAGTGAGGTGTCGAGGAAGCGGTCTGTCACCCTGGTCAACTTGGCAAAGAGCTCCTGCCCTTCACGCAGGCTGCGCACCATGTTGGCCACAACTTTAAAGCGAAACACGCCGTGATCCTTGGAGAGGATCTTGATCAGGGCATAGGCATCGGTAATGGAGGTCGGCTCATCGCACACAACTACCATAATGTCCTGAGCTGCACGGGTGAAACTCAGCACCATGTCGGAGATCCCCGCCGCCGTATCCACCATCAGGATATCGACCTGGGTCTTCATCTCGCTGAACGCCCGGATAAGCTCGGCATGCTGCACTGACGAGAGCTCCACCATCGATTGGGTGCCCGAAGTCGCGGGTACAATCATCATGCCATAAGGGCCTTCGACAATGATGTCATCGATGGTGCATTCGCCAGCCAGTACATGAGAGAGGTTACGATGAACCCGTAGCCCCAGCATGACGTCGACGTTGGCCAACCCCAGGTCAGCATCCAGCACTAGCACCCGTTTACCTTGGGCCGCCATCGCTCCCGCCACGTTCAGGGTCACGTTGGTCTTGCCCACGCCACCCTTGCCACCGGACACGGCGATTACTTTTACTCGATTGTTTTGACGCATTTTGCGCAGACCACTCGCCTGATCCATATGTATGTTACTCATAAAACTCCGAATCTTCGGCCTCGCCAAAGCCTGCGCCCCAGAAATAGGGCTCTTCTGTTTCTCGCTCCAGCGAGCCCATGGCCGCTCCGACGAGCTGCGCCGCATTGGCAACCTGAATATCTTCCGGAACCCGTTGCCCGTCAGTGATATAGCTGATTGGCAAAGCATTCTGGATACACACGTTTATGACTTCGCCCAGGTTCAGACTCTCGTCCAATTTGGTAAGTATGCAGCCGCTCAATGGGATCCGCCGGAAATGGTCCACCGCTTCCTGCATCACCCGACGCTGGGATGTCGCAGACATCACCAGATAACTGCGGATCCGTACCTTGGCATTCTTGACCAGGGTATCGAGCTGCTCGGTCAAGCGGATATCCCGCTGGCCAACCCCGGCCGTATCGATGAGCACCAGACGCCGATGACGGAACTGATAGAGTGCGGTAGCCAGCTCTTCGGCATCACGCACCTGCCGTACCGGGCAACCCATGATCCGACCATAGGTCTGCAGCTGTTCATGGGCACCGATCCGGTAATTATCGGTGGTGATCAGCGCCACCTGCTCCGCGCCATACTTCATGGCAAAGCGTGCCGCCAGCTTGGCGATGGTGGTGGTCTTGCCTACCCCGGTCGGGCCTAGCAGCGCCACCGCTCCCCCCTGACGTAAAATCTCGTCTTCACTGATCTTGAGCTGACCCGTCAATACCTCTGCCAGCTGTGCCATGGCCTGGTGGATGGACATATCCTCGGGGATAAGCCCCGCCAGTTGATCGGCAAACGCATCATCAAAGCCCATCTTCTTGAGCTCTTTGATCAGCAATGCCCGCATTGGCTCACGGCGCTCCACCTCTTGCCACATCAGCCCGGAAATCTGGTGTTCCAGCAACTTTCGGATGCTGGCCATCTCCTTGCGCATCCCTTCCATCTCTTGTTCGCGAGGTGCTGGCTGCGCGGGCCGGCCCAGCGTTGCAGCCCGGGCTTTTGGCTTGGCGGGCTCAGGGGCTGCGCCCCACTGCCCCTGTTCGGCCAATGTTCTGGGCGCTGTATTGGCTGCAGCAAGGCCAGCTGACTGAGTGCTGCTCATGGCGGCAGCGTTACCCGGCTTGAGCTTTTGCTGGCGAGCCAGCAATGCGGCCAGGGTATCGGCATAATGTTCGTTCTGCTCCTTCGCCTGAGTCGGTTCAGGGCGGGTCATCTGCCGTCCGGCAGACGAAATATTGACGCTCTCGTCATTCAGTTGACGGCGAACCGGCGCATCTTTAGGCCCCGGAACCTGGGATTGATAATCGACTGCGGCGACTATCTCGACCCCACCGGTGACCTTCTTGTTGGACATGATCACCGCATCGGGCCCGAGAGTCTCCTTGACCTCGGCCAGAGCCGTTCGCATGTCCTTGGCAAAAAACCGCTTAATCTTCACCCGTCATCTCCGCTAACTAGTTCTGCCCTACTGCGCTGACGATGCGAATCTGCTTGTCGTCGGGCACTTCCTGATAAGACAGAACGCGCAATCCAGGAATGGCATTCTTGACAAATTTCGCCAAGGTATTACGCAAGATCCCCGATGTCAGAAGCACGGCTGGCTGGCCTTCCAGTTCTTGTCGTTGAGTGGCTTCCACCAGTGATCGCTGCATCCGCTCGGCCAGGCCAGGTTCAATACCAGCACCATCACCGCCACCTGCCTGCAGGGATTGATGCAATATACGTTCCAATTCCGGCGCCAAGGTAATCACCGGCAACTCGGGATCAGGGCCAGCAATCTCCTGCACAATCAGGCGGCGCAGGGCAATCCGGCAAGCCGCTGTGAGCACTTCCGGATCCGGGCTGCGCGGCGCGTATTCAACCAGGGTCTGCAGGATAGTGCGCATATCGCGGATTGGCACGCCTTCATTGAGCAAATTCTGCAATACCTTCACAAGGTTACCCATACTGATCACTTCCGGCACCAGCCCTTCCACCAGCTTGCTCTGGTGTTTGCCAATCATGTCGAGCAGCTGTTGTACCTCATCATGGCCCAGCAACAAGGCCGCATGGTTGGTGAGGATCTGGCTCATATGGGTTGCCACTACAGTGGCAGTATCCACGACTGTATAACCCAGTGTCTGTGCCTGGGACACCTGATCTTTGGCAACCCAGACCGCTTCCAGTCCAAAGGCGGGATCCTTGGTGGCAATCCCCTGCAGCTGACCAAACACCTGGCCCGGATTGATAGCCATCTCTTTGTCATGGTAAACATTGGCCTCGCCGGTACTGACCCCCATCAAGGTGATGCGGTACTGGTTAGGCGCCAGATCCAGGTTGTCGCGAATATGCACGGCCGGCACCAGAAAGCCCAACTCTTGCGAGAGCTTCTTGCGCACCCCTTTGATCCGGTTGAGCAATTCCCCACCCTGGTTGCGATCCACCAGCGGGATCAGCTGATAACCCACTTCAAGGCCAATGATATCGACCGGCATCACATCGTCCCAGCTCAGCTCTTTCTGCTCATGGGGCTGCTCGTTGGTAGCAGGCATCAGCTCACCCCTGGCGACTTTGGCCGCGGCCAGCTTCTCGCGGCGCAACAACCACCAGGCGGCTGCTGCAGATACCGCCCCCAGCCCCAAAAACGCCAAGTGAGGCATACCCGGCACCAGACCCATCATCAGCAGTATGCCGGCAGAGATAATCAGCGCCTTGGGATTGTCAAACAACTGACCCAGCACCGCTGTACCCATATCCTGATCGGTATTTTGCCGGGTCACTATGATGGCGGCGGCGATAGAGAGCAACAGCGAGGGGATCTGCGCCACCAGGCCATCACCGATGGCCAGCAAGGTGTATATCTCTGCCGATTCCGCGAAGGTCAGCTGGTGCTGCATCATCCCGATGATGAAGCCACCGATGATGTTGATAAAGAGGATCATGATGCCCGCAATGACATCCCCTTTGACAAACTTGGAGGCACCATCCATCGAGCCGTAGAAGTCGGCCTCCTGCGTGACCTCTTGCCGACGCTTCCTGGCTTCTTCCTGATTGATGAGACCGGCGTTCAAGTCGGCATCGATTGCCATCTGCTTGCCCGGCATCGCATCCAGGGTGAAACGGGCGCTCACCTCTGCGATCCGCCCCGCACCCTTGGTAATGACCACAAAGTTGATGATGATCAGGATGGTAAAGACGATGATACCGACCGCATAGTTGCCACCGATCACCACCTTACCGAACGCCTCGATCACATGGCCCGCCGCCGCGGTGCCATTATGACCTTCCAGCAACACCACCCGGGTTGATGCAACGTTAAGCGCCAACCGCAGCAGGGTGGCGAGCAGTAACACGGTGGGAAAAGCAGCAAATTCGAGGGGGCGGCGGGTGTAAACGGCGACCAGCAACACCACAATGGAGAGCGCAATGTTGAACGAGAAGAGCACATCCAGCATCAAAGGTGGAATGGGCAACACCACCATCCCCAAGGCGGCCAGAACCAGTAACGGAGTACCGAACCCGGTGGTCAGTAACCCTCTGTACTCTTTCAATCGGCCCAAAGATGCCTTGAATTCCATCGTCTTTCTCAATTTCAACGTGCTGGTGTCAGATTAATGCAAGCATCAAGCCAAAACACCAAGCTATTGAAGTTAAATGATTTTATTATTATTGCGTCAGAACTTTGTCATTTTCGATATTCAGTCGGGATGGGGAGGTCTTTGGCCAGCGTCTGAGGACGGCGTCCCTGACCACGACGGAATTTTTTCAGTTGGAAGACATAAGCAAGCACTTGGGCAACCGCCGCAAACAGCCCTTCCGGGATCTCATGGCCAATCTCGGTGGAATGATAGATAGCCCGGGTCAACTCAGGTGAGGGCATAATCGGGATCTCGTATTCCCTGGCTATCTCCCTGATCTTCATTGCGATTTCATCAGTGCCTTTGGCCACAACCTTGGGTGCGGCTCCGGGTTTGCCTGCATCATACTTGAGCGCCACCGAGTAGTGGGTCGGGTTGGTGATCACCACATCGGCCTTGGGTACATCCCCCATCATCCGGCGCATCGCCATCTGCATCTGCAACTGCCTTATCCGCCCCTTCACCTCGGGCTTGCCTTCGCTGTCCTTGAACTCGTCCTTCACCTCCTGCTTGGTCATCTTGAGCTGACGCATATGGTTCCACTGCTGGAACGGCACATCGATGGCAACAATCGGCAGCAGGGCACAGCAGAGGATGATCAACATCCAGAGAAACAGCTCAAGGGCATCTATGATGCCGCCGGGAAATCCCTCCATGGAGAGGTTAAGCAGGTGATTGAACTGGCTGGAGAGCATCCACCAGGCAAACAGGGTAATAAACACCACCTTAGCGATGGACTTGACCAGCTCAATCAGCGACTGCACCCCGAACATCCGTTTCAGGCCACTGAGCGGGCTCAGTTTGCTCCATTTTGGCAGCATAGCTTCCGTCGAAAAATTCATCCCGCCCATCAGGGTATTACCGATAAAGGCGGCAACGGCCACCAGTGCGAACAACAGCCCCAGCGGAAGGATCAATTCCGCCAGAAGCGCGGGCACCATGGCGATCATAGCGTTGGGATCAAACGCCTGCTCTCGATCCAGGGTAAAGCCCATGGTCACGACTTTGATCATTGCGGTCGCCAGCGAGCCCTTGAGCATCAGCAGGCCGAATACTGCTGACAGCAGGACACTGGCGGTGCCCAGCTCCTTTGAACGTGCAATCTGCCCTTTATCACGGGCCTGTTGCAGTCGTTTGCCCGTGGGTTGTTCGGTACGTTCCTGATCGGTATCAGCCATGGGCACCGCCAAAGCATTGGGTGCCGATCAGCTCGCAGCTGACCTCTTGTACCCGCTCCCACATCATGTCGAAATGGCCGAGGAAACCACCAATGGTGAGCCAGAGGATCAATAGACCCGACATCATGCTGACCGCAAAACCGATACTGAAGATGTTGAGTTGTGGCGCGGCCCGGGTCATGACGCCAAAAGCAAAGTTGATCAGCAGCAGCGCAACAATGGCGGAGAGCGACATCACCAGCGATGCCTGATACATCACCCCGAGAAAACCGATCAGGGTGCGGATCGCTGGCAGAGAAAGCCCGCTATCTGATACTGGTAATGTCTCAAAACTGAGGATCACCAGCCGCAGCATGATCAGATGACCATCCAGCGCCAAAAACACCAGGGTTGCCAACATCAGATAGAACTGACCCACCACGGGGGCCGACTGGCCATTCATCGGATCCACCAGCGTGGCGAATCCCAGACTGGTCTGCATGGCAATGACCTGACCGGCCATCACGAAGCTCTCCATCAGAAACTGGGTCATCAGGCCGAGGGCAATACCGATCAGCAACTGCTGGCCTAATACCAGAAAGCTGCCGGCAGAGAAGAGTTCGATGGGGGGCATTTTCGGCAACAGGGGGGCAATCAGGAAAGTGATGGCAAGAGCCAGCCCCATCCGTACTCGCGCAGGGGCGAGGCGACTACCGAATACCGCCATCACCATCAGCAAACTACTTACTCGTGCCAGCGGCCAGAGAATGGAAGACAACCACTCCATGATCAGAGCGGTTGTATAGGTCATCCCACCACCTCGGGGATTTGATTGACCATCAACACGAAGAACTCCATCAGGCTCTGTAAGCCCCAGTGAGCACCCGCTCCCAGCGCAAACAGGGTCACGATAAGACGTGGCAGAAAACTCAGGGTCTGTTCGTTGATGGAGGTGGCCGCCTGAAAGATGGCGACCACCAGCCCGATGGCAAGACTGGGCAGGATCACGGCACATACCATGATGGTCACCAGCCAGAGCGCCTCGCGAAAAACGTCGACAAAGGTTTCAGGACTCATGTTCGGGCTCCTTGCTCCACACCGGCTAACCGGCACCCAGTCCGAAACTGTTGGCCAGTGACCCCAGAATGAGGTTCCAGCCATCCACCATCACAAACAGCATCAGTTTGAAGGGCAGCGAGACGATCATCGGCGAGAGCATCATCATCCCCATCGCCATCAGGATACTGGCCACCACCAGATCGATGACCAGAAATGGCAAAAACAGCATAAAGCCAATCTGGAAGGCGGTTTTCAGCTCGCTGGTCACAAACGCCGGGATCAGCACCCGCAGTGGCACCTCGGCAGGCTTCTCCACCTGCACGTTGGCGATCTCCATAAAGGTATTGAGATCCTTGATCCGGGTCTGGGCCAGCATGAACTGATGGATGGGCAATGTGGCACGCTCCAGCGCCTCCTTGGCTTGAATGGTCTCGGCCAGATAGGGTTGCAGCGCCTCATCATTAATCCGGTCCAGCACCGGCGACATGATGAAGAACGACATAAACAGCGCAATGCCGATCAGTACCTGGTTGGAGGGGCTCTGTTGCAAACCGATCGCCTGACGCAAGATACCCAGCACCACTATGATGCGGGTAAACGAGGTCATCATGATCACCATGGCCGGCAAGAAAGAGAGCGCAGTCATCAGCGCCAGCACTTGCAGGGTCAGGCTGTACTCCTGGGAGCCATCCCCCATGGTCTTGACGGTCACCGCCGACATGGCGTCTTGCGCCAGCGCGGGCCAAGAGCAAAACAGTGGTATCAGCAGGCTGACCAGCAGCCCCATTTTCAGCAATAAGCCGTTAGCTTTTTTCATGCTTGCCCATCAATTTGCCAAGCTGCTGGGAAAACGCCTGTGGCTGGCTCTCGTCCAGTGGCTCCTCCAGCCTACAGAGGAAGTTGACCTGTTGTGGCGTCACTCCGACCAGCAGTTGCTGTTCACCCACCTTGACCACCAGCAGCTTCTCTTTGTAACCCACCGGCAACGAGGCGATGACTCTCATCTGCCCGCCACCCATGGCGGTCGCCAGCTTGCTCTTTTTGAGCAGAAAACCCAGCACCAGAATGAGGCCAATCACCATCAAGCTGGAGAGCAGCCAGGAGCTCAAACTGGGCGCGTTGGCTGATGCCGCTGTCTCGGCAAAGGCCGGTACCGGCAGCAGTAACAACAGTAGGCGCATCATTTGAGCTTCTTGATCCTTTCAATCTGGCTGATAACGTCGGTCAGACGGATACCGAACTTGTCATTCACCACCACCACCTCGCCGTGGGCGATCAGGGTGCCGTTGACCAGCACGTCCAGCGGCTCACCCGCGACGCGATCCAGCTCCACTACCGAGCCCTGGTTCAGCTGCAGCAGGTTGCGAATACTGATCTGGCTACGGCCCACCTCCATGGCGATGGTGACCGGGATATCGAGAATCGTGTCGAGCTTGCGCCGCTCCTCAGCACTGATGGGAGCATCATCTTTCAGCTCTTCCAGCGGGGCCGGTTTGGCTTCTGCAATGACCTGCTCCTCCAGTGCCGCAGCCCAGGCATCAGCCATCAAATCCTCTTCCTCAGTTCCACTCATCTTGTTTCCTTATGCTACTTCGTGACCGTTTATCGCAATAAACCGTCGATTATCGCTGTTGATCTTCGATACTGCGCTCGAGCTCTTCCAGCTCGGCCTCGCCATCAATACGTACTCCGCCCCGGGTCACCAGATGCATCTCGGTCTTTACCCCTTCCGGGCGCTTGAGTTTATCGGTGATCTTGAGTGCCACATTGTCCTTGGTACGCCCCATCTTGGCGTGGAAGGTCGGCAAGTCTTCCACATAGACCAGCAGATTTTCCGGCATATCGACCGGGATGATATCGCCAGGTCGCAGCTCCATCAGTTCGCGCAGGGTCAGCTCGGTTTCCAGCAACTTGGCCCGCATCTCGACCTTGACGTCCATGATCTCGTCGCGCAGTGCCTTGCTCCAGCGCACGTCAGTGTCACCCTTGTCACTCTGTACACCGGCATCAAGCAGTTCACGGATCGGTTCCAGCATGGAGTAAGGCATCGCCACGTGGAAGTCGCCGCCACCACCATCGAGTTCAATGTGGAACGAACTGACCACTATCACCTCGGTTGGGCTGACGATGTTGGCCATCGCCGGATTCACTTCAGAATCGAGGTACTCAAAGCCCACATCCATCACCGGTGCCCAGGCATCCTTGTAATCTTCGAACACCAGTTTGAGCAGCATCTGGATAATGCGCCGCTCGGTCGGGGTAAATTCGCGCCCTTCGATCTTGGCGTGGTAACGACCATCGCCACCGAAGAAGTTCTCCACCAGGATAAAGACCAGGCGGGCTTCCATGGTGATCAGGGCCGTGCCCTTGAGCGGACGAAAACGCACCATGTTGAGACTGGTCGGCACGAACAGGGTGTGGACGTACTCGCCAAACTTGAGCATCTGCACCCCGTTGATAGAGACCTCGGCGGTACGACGCATCATGTTGAACAGGCTGATCCGCATGTGGCGGGCGAAACGTTCGTTCACCAGCTCCAGCGTCGGCATGCGACCACGGACGATGCGGTCCTGGGAGGAGAAGTCAAACTGGGCAACGCCGGGATCCCCCGCCGAGCCTATTTCCTCCTCTTCGACATCATCGACACCGTGCAAGAGGGCATCAATTTCGTCCTGACTTAACAGATCGCTCACGCTTCCACCTACTGCATCACAAAGCCGGTAAACAGCACTTGTTCGATAACGGGGGAAGAGACCAGGTCCTTGAGTACCCGACGGCACTCTTCCAGTGAATCCTTACGCAGCTTCTCCTTGCCTTCAAAGGTCATCAGCTGCTCGGCACTGGCCGCGCTGAATACCCGCAGCAAAGTACCTTCAATAAGGGGAATATTCTGCTTGGCCAGGGCCTCGTCGGCCGTGCCCCGCACCATCAGCTGGATCTTGATCTGCACCAGCCGATCCCGTTGGGCACCCGCAACGTTGAATACGAAGGGGCGTGGCATCCCCACATAGAGGGAGGGTTGAGGTGCTTCTACCTTGGGCTTGGCCCCTTCTTCTTCGGCCGCTTCTGCAGGTGGTTTCTCCGAGCCGGAGAGCATCAGGAAGGCACCCGCGCCACCACCGCCCAGCAAAATGACCGCCAGAGCAATGATAATGATCAGCTTCTTTTTTTTACCCGCAGCCGGGTCTTTTAGCGTCAATTCGGTATCGTCTGCCATCCCTTGTCCACCCTAGTCTCAAACTTGTTCGATATCATAAACTTACTCGGGATTGCATCAAGCATAGAAATCAATTGCACTGCTGTTTTCCGATCCCACCAGTACACTCAGGGTCGACGTTGTAATATTTCCCTCATCTTGCCTGTTACCTGAGCTCGACTGACCACTACCCTGCCCCTGCTGACCCTGTCCGGTAAAGGCTGGCTGGCCCTGCTGTTGCTGCTGTTGTGACTGTTGCTGAACCTGGGTCTGGCCAAGCTGGATCCCCTGTCCTGCCAGCATCTCCCGCAGCCGGGGCATCGACTGCTCCAGCATCTCGCGAGTCTGCCCATGTTGTACCACGAAATGAACGTTGGCTTGGCTGTCGGCACCGATCTGGATCTGGATTTTCATCTTGCCAAGGCCAAGGGGGTCGAGCTGGATCTCCGCCTGCTGCAGTTTTTCAGCCAGCATCACGTTGACCTTCTGGTGCAACTCGGCAGGTGCCTCCTGACCGGCCAACTTCAGATGAGGTAATTGTGCTGGCTCACGGCGCAATGTCCCCTCTGCAGCAGGGGCTCGGCTCTCTGCCACCTGAGCCTGGGGTTGGCTGTTCTGGCCATGCTGTACGGTCTGGCTCTGGCTGCTCTCGCTGCTCGATGCCGTGGTAAGGAGGCTCTTGTCCAGATCACCGGCCTTCGGTTTCACCTCCAGCTGCACCGCTTTGCGTACCTCGTCGGTGCCCGTCACTTCCATCTGCTTGATGCCGGCGGAAATGCTCGATAGCGGTGCTTGCGGCCCTTGGGATTCGGCCTGTGCCAACACCTGCTGCGGCGCCACCATCACCGGCGCGGCGGCGCTATCGGTCTGGGCCGAACCATTTGGCGTCACGTTGCTCTGGGCTGCGGCACTTGCTGCGACACTTTCTGCGGCACTTTGCGCCGTCTTCACTTGCGCCGCCCCTTGATTGGCTGATGCGGCAGTGGCTGGCTGCGGGCTCCCCTCGGCAGCACTCTTCTCTGCCCCTTTGCCAGCTGCACCACTGCCCTCTGCGGTAGCTGAAGCGGTAGCAGCACCCGCTTCAGGCTGCTTGAGCCCCTCGCTAAATGCCTTGAGGGCTACCCCCTGAGTCGCGGCTTGCGCCGCCTGCCCCTTGCCGGTCACGGCGTTGCTGGCTGCGGGGTCGGATTTGCTGTCGCCAGCTTCTTTCGCTGCGAGTGACTCACCGGGTTTGGTGGTGTTGGCAGACTCATCGACCGGCAACACCTTGGCCAGCTGGGCCATCCGCTCTGCCCCCGTGAGAGGCTTGGTGTGCTTGCCATCCGCCCCGAGGTTTTCTCCCTTGGCAGAGGCTTTCTCCCCGGACTGTCCATCCGGGGAGGTGGCGGCATCTTCCCCCTCAGAGGAGAGGGTGGCAGAAGAGGCATCGCCCTGCACCACCCCTCTCGCCGCAGAGGGCGATACCGTGGTTTCAGGAGTCGATTGGGCGGTCGTGGCCAGCAGCGATTGCGCCCCGGTCTGACCGGCAAGCTGGCGGGCGATCCTGGCAGCGGCAGGGGCCAGCTCGCTTTCATCAGGCGCAATGCCCTCCTGTTCACCCTGTTGCGGCAACGGATTGCCGTCTACCACAGTGGCGCTCTGTTGGGCCGCTACCGCCAACTGAGGAGTCACCAGCGAGGTATCGAGCTTGAGGGAGTCTTGCAGACGCAGTAGAAAGTCGGTGGCGGGAACCTCCTCCACCTTGTTGTCGGCGTCAGGATCCTGCTCCTTGCTGGTCTCTTCTTTGGGAGAGGCGCTCTCGGTCGCCAAAGATTTGGCTGATCGGACATTGTTACCGCCCTGAGTGGCCTCGGCGGCGCCCTGTTCGCTGTTCTGGGCCTTGGCAATCAGGGTAGCGAAATCACCCTTGCTGTCGCTGCTGGTTCCCCCATCGATGCTTTTGCTCTCGACGGAACCGCTCAGAGGCGCTTTGTCCAACCCGTTGGCCGGAGCCGAAGGCGTTTGTGTCAACAGTGTCTGCATCATGATGGGATCCCTGAATTCTGGTGGCCCCCAAAGAGATGGCCCCCGACAATGTCCAGTTCAAAGCAAGTTACAGGCCAGCTTGATGAAAGCGGCGCAGCATGGCGTATTCATCCAGCATTTTCTGCTCCTGACGCTGGGCTTTCTGCTGCTCGCGACCCGCCTGCTTCTTCAACAACAACTCGACAGCCTTACGCCGCTGTTGGGCAGCCAGCCACTCTTCACGGCGCAACTCCAGTGCCTGACGCACCTGCAGCACCCCTTCGTACTGCTGGGTAGCCGCTTGCTCCAGCTTGCTGATAAAAGCGTGATACTGAGTGTTTTGCTGGGCGGTGATCCCCTGCAGACCGCGATCGGTCCACTGCTGGTGATAGATCTGACGATATTGGTTAAGGGCGTTTTGCTGATCCATGAACAGCTTGAGATCCTGCTGCGCCTTCACCAGCGCCAGCGCACACTGCTGCTCCGCCTCCACCAGCCGATCAGCCAACAATAGCAACCCTTTACTCATGGCCGACCTCCTCCATCAACGCCGTTATCAACGCATCAGTGGCATGGCCACCATCTGCAACGCTTGCAGGCCATCATCGTAGTGAATGACCTCACGCATACCCTGCTGCAAGAACTGATCCAGATAGGGTTTTTGAATGATGGCGCGGTCGATGCGGGGATCGGATCCCTGACTGTAAGCGCCAATGGTGATGAGGTCCCGGTTCTGCTGATAAAGGGAGTAGAACTGCTTGAGGGTACGCGCCAAATCCATGTGTTCCGGCGAGGTGACCATGGGCATGACCCGACTAATGGATTTTTCGATATCGATAGCCGGATAGTGCCCCGCATCAGCCAATTCGCGCGACAACACTATGTGGCCATCAAGGATCGCCCGCGCCGCATCGGCGATGGGATCTTGCAAGTCATCCCCCTCGGTCAGTACGGTGAAGAAGGCGGTGATGGAGCCTTGGCCATCACTGCCGTTACCCGCCCGCTCCACCAGCGCCGGTAATTTGGCAAACACCGATGGCGGGTAGCCCTTGGTTGCTGGCGGCTCGCCCACCGCCAACGCGATTTCACGCTGAGCCTGGGCATAACGGGTCAGCGAATCCATCAACAGCAGGACGTTGAGCCCCTGATCGCGAAAATACTCAGCGATCGCGAGAGCTGTCTCACACCCCTTGAGCCGCATCAGCGGCGAGGCATCGGCCGGCGCCGCCACCACCACAGAGCGGGCACGCCCCTCCTCACCAAGAATGTCTTCGATAAACTCTTTTACTTCCCGGCCCCGTTCACCGATGAGGCCAACCACCACCACATCCGCCACCGAACCACGGGTCATCATGCCAAGCAGCACCGATTTACCGACACCGGAACCGGCAAACAGCCCCATCCGCTGGCCCTGCCCTACCGTCAGCACGGCGTTGATGGCGCGCACCCCCACGTCCATCGGTTGATGGATCGGGCGGCGGGAGAGCGGGTTGATGCGGTGCTGGGCAAACTGCACCGTTTGAGAGGAGATAATGGGGCCGAGACCATCCAGCGGCTGCCCGATACCGTCGATGACCCGGCCCAGCAAATTCATGCCAACCGGAATGCCGTGCTCCTCGGTCATCGGTACCACCCGGGCGCCAGGAATAACCCCCTTGAGCTGTTCACTCGGCATCAAAAACAGCCGGTCACCGGAGAAGCCCACCACTTCGGCCTCCAGCTCGCCATCTTGAGTATCGATGCGGCAAAGGGCACCGATCGCCGCACTACAGCCGATGGCTTCCAGCGTCAGCCCCACTACCCGGGTTAATTTACCGGCTACGGGTGGCTTGGGGGCAATACCGCGCACCCGATACCCTTGCAATCTGGTGAGTAACGAGCCGCTCATCTGGCCTCCTGAGAGATAAAAGATTCAGCCGGACAAGAGTCCGGCATCGGTTATGGGCGTGGATCCTGCGAGGCTAGATTTTGCGATGAATTGTCCCGCAAAAAGTTGCGTAGCAGCTGTTCGATGCGGCCCGAGAGGGTCAGGTCGATGCTGGAGAGTACAGTTGCCAGCTGCAGATCGCCGGGGGAGAGAGTGGGATCGCTCTGCAATCGCCACTGGCGCTTGGCACACTCTTCCGCCCCGAATGCCTGCTCAACCCGGGTGAGGTCATCGGGATGGAGCATCAGGGTCACTCCCTGTTCGGCGGCAGGGAGCAGCGCCAACCCCTGTTTCAGCGCTTCCAGCAAGATGCGGGGAGAGGTCTCTGCTTCATGGCGAATAAGTGTACGTGCCAGTTGCATCACCAGCGAGATGAGCTGCTGCTCCACCGCCTGATCCAGCTCACTCAGCGGAGTGGCAAGGCGGGAGACAAGCCCCTGCCAGTGGGCTATCTCCTGATCCACCAGGTCGCGCCCCATGGCAAGCCCCTCTTCTTTGCCCTGCTCCAGCCCAACCTGGTGCCCCTGTTGCAGGCCTTCCAGCTTGCCCTCCTCTTGCCCCTTGGCAAAGCCAGCGGCATGACCTTCGGCCATACCCTCTTCCCAGGCAGCCTGGCGGATCGCTTCCAACTCTTGGGCGGTAATACTCGGCAGCGGCTCCGGTTCTGGCTCCGGCTCAACGACCTCCTCCTCCTGCTGATACCAGTCAGGCGCAAAACCGAGGGCATTGGTTTCGACCGCCGCTTCGACCTCCATCTGTGGCCAGCCCCACGCCTCTACCGGAGCATCTTCCCCGTCAGGACGCACGTAGCCACGCAGCTTGTTATTCATTGGTTGAGGTACCCCTTGTCACAGCCTGATGCCGCTTCTGCACAACCGTACCTTGATGACCCATGGTTTAGAGGAACTCCTCACCGCCACCGCCACCCAACATGATCTCGCCAGCATCAGCCAGACGGCGGGCGATGGAGAGGATCTCTTTCTGGGCGGCTTCCACTTCGGAGACCCGGATCGGCCCCATGGCCTCCAAATCGTCCGCCAGCATTTCCGCCGCACGCTTGGACATATTCTTGAAGATCTTCTCGCGCATCTGATCATCGGAGCCCTTGAGTGCCCGTTGCAGCAACTCGCCCGGCACTTCCCGCAGCATGGTCTGGATACCGCGGTCGTCCACATCGATGAGGTTTTCAAACACGAACATCAGATCCTGAATTTGCTGGCTCATCTCTTCATCCGACTCGCGGATAGAGTCCATCAGCTGGCCTTCGATGTTGGTATCCAGATAGTTCATGATGTTGGCTGCTGCTTTCAGGCCACCCATCTTGGCAGCCTGAGCACCCGCCGCACCGGCAAACTGTTTCTCCATGATGTCGTTCAGCTCTTGCAACGCCGCCGGTTGCACCTCTTCCAGGTTGGCGATCCGCATCACCAAATCCAGGCGCACCTGCTCCGGGAACTGGCTCAGGATCTCGGCGGACTGCTCCGGCTCCAGATAGGAGAGCACAATAGTCTGGATCTGCGGGTGTTCGTTCAGGATGATGCTGGCCACCTGACGAGCATCCATCCACTTGAGGGAGTCGAGGCCGCGGGAGCCTGAACCCAATATGATTTGATCCACCAGATTACTGGCTTTGTCCTCGCCAAGGGCCGCCACCAGCGCCTTGCGCACGAAATCTTCGCTGCCGATACCGATGTTGGTGTACTTCTGAATATCGTCGATGAATTGACGGTGCACTGCCGCTACCCGATCGTGACTGAAGTCAGACATGGAGGCCATCGACATACCGAGCCGCTGCACCTGCTTTGGCTCTAGATGGCGAAAGATTTGGGCGGCATCCTCTTCATTGAGGCTCAACATCAGTACCGCAGCCATCTCAATGCCGGACATCTGATCGAGGATCTGGCGCTGGCCGTCGGTGATGTCATTACCGATGACTTGAGTCTTCTTTTCTTCAGGCATCTTTATTGGTTACCCATTCTTTAATGACCTGAGCGGCCAGATCCGGTTCGTTCGCCACCAGCGCACGCACCGCCTTGAGCAAGTCTTCATCGCGGTGCAGATCAGGCAGCTTCAGCTGACCATCGCGCACACCGAATACCTGATCGCCCTCCACTTGAGCGGACAGCAGGCTCAACTCGTCATCGCCACCCAGCACAGTGTGGTTGTCAAAATCCACTTCCCCTTCCGGTTTGGCATCCGGATATAGCAGTCGCTTGAGCATGGGGCGAACCACGGTGACAATCAATACGATAATCACCAGCACTGACGCCGCGATGCGCACCGCACGCCAGAACCAGGGTTGCTCGTAAATCGGCAGGTCGGCGACACTTTCCAGCTCGGGGCGATTAAACGGAATGGCGACCACTTCAAGGGTATCACCCCGGGTCACATCAAAACCAAGGCCACCACTCAGCAGACGGCGCAGGGTATCAATTTCGGCCTGGCTACGGGCCTCGCGGGTCACAGCGCCATCCGCTCCGGGCACCGCTTTGTAATCGACCGCCACCGAAACGGTCATGCGGCGAATGCCACCCATCTGGCGACGGGTGTGACTGACGGTGGTATCCAGTTCGAAGTTGCGGGTCGCCTCTTTGCGCGAGCGGCCAGAGGCTGCAGCGCTGGCACCATCAGCAGTGGCCGCCTGCTCGGGAATGTTGGACGCGGCAGGCGGCTGGTTGGAGAGAGCCCCCGGCACACCGCCGCTACTACCATTGGCACTGTTCTCTTCCATGGTCATTTCAGAGCGCACCGCAGGCAGATCCGGGTTGTAAGTCTTGCGGGTTTGCTCTTGCTGGGAGAAGTCGAGGGAGAGATCCACTTCCGCCGTATAGTTGTCGGCACCCAGCACCGGGATCAGAATGGCGTCAATTTTTTGCTTGTACTCGATCTCTTGCTTCTGCTGCATGGCAAACTCTTTGCGAGTTTGGGCAGAGACCGGGTCTTGCGAGCCGGAGTTGAGCAGGCGGCCATTCTGGTCGGTGACGGTAACGCGAGTTGTCTCAAGGCCGTGTACCGCAGAGGCGACCATGTCGACGATGGAGTCCACCTCACCCTGCCCCAGCGCCGCGCCTTTCAGGTTGAGCACCACTGTGGCACTGGGTTTGCGCTCATTGCGGGCAAACACGTTGTCTTTCGGGATAGCCAGCAGCACTTGCGCCTTGGCCACATTCTGGAACTGCTCGATGGCGCTCGCCAACTGGCGCTCGCGGCTCAGCTTCAGACGCTCGCTCTCCATCCGCTGGCTGACGCCGAAACTGGAATCTTTCAGCAGGATATCTTCACCACCATTGGTGGCATCAACGACATTGGCGAGACCGGCACGGGTCAGGGCCAGCTGGATAGTGGGGTAACTTTCAGCGTTGACCAGCACGCTCTTGCCATCCACTTCATAGGGGATCTTTTGCTGATCGAGGAAGTCGAGGGTCTTCACCAGCTCCTGGGTGCTGTAGGTGCCGAGGGGACGCATGTCCGGCTCCTTGCCCCACAGCAGGATAAAGACGGCAATGGCCAGACAGATGGCAAGCCCCAGGATCAGGGTGATTTGCCGCAGCACATCGGTGTTGGACAGAAAGCCCAGCGCCGAACTTTTCTGCTCATTTTCATCAAGGGCGGCGGTGCCCTCATCGTTTATCAGCAGATCGCCGTTTTGGTCAGTAGCCACGATTTATGTCCTTATTGCTGACATGTTCATGATGTTCAGTAATCACTTATACCGGCATGTTCATGATGGTCTTGTAGGCATCGACCATCTTGTTGCGCACCTGTACTGTGGCTTCAAAGGCGATGGACGATTTTTGGCCTGCAATCATCACCTCGGCCAGATCTACCGACTTGTCGCCCATATCGAAACGGGTGCGCAGATCATTGGCGGCGCCTTGCAGCTCGTTGACGTTACCGAGCGCCTGTTGCAGCAGCTGACCAAAGTCGGATGTCACCGGACGACCGGGCTGTGCCAGCGGCGTTGCGCCTGCTTCGATCTTGAGCGCCTGCATCTCTTGCATCAGGCTGCTTGCACTTATTTCCATTTTCCATCCCCAGACAAATCATTGACGCTGACAGCCAATAAGCAATTAGAGTGCCAATGCGTTAAAAGCGCGGGGCGGATGAGTGGCCAGACCAGGCCGGACGGGTTCGACAACGGCAGGTGGCTCTGATTAAATCCGACTCTGACGCCCACTTTTGCTGGCTGACAAGGAGTCCGCTCTGGATTATCGCAAACCTGTGTTCAAGGCGATGGACTACATCAGCCACCATCTGGATGACAACCCGAGTCTGGATGAAGTCGCAACGGCGGCCGCCATCTCCACCTTTCACTTCCACCGCATTTTCAAGACGATGGTCGGCGAAACCATCGCTGGCTTTACCCGACGCCTGCGCATGGAGCGCGCCGCCCGTCGCTTGCTGGCCTCCCCCCAGAGCGACATCACCACCCTCGCGCTGGCTGCCGGGTTCTCCAGCTCCCAGAATTTCGCCAAGGCCTTTCGCCTGCACTTCGCCATGAGCCCCTCGGAATACCGCCAGCAACAAGGGGGAAACTGGAAAAGCAAGATTGGAAACGATCCCCTTCCCTTTGAAACCTATGATGACCTGGTCATGCACCCGGTCACCGAACACCCGGGTCTGTTGCAGGGGGCAAGCGTCAAGCAGATGCCCGCCCGACGCGTGGCGTACATGCGCCGCCTGGGCCCCTATGGCAAGGAGACCTGCGAGCAAGCCCATCGGGATCTGCTCGCACTGTTCGCCTCAGACGAGGCGATGACACCAGCGGGCACCCTGAGTCTCTATTGGGATATCCCCGATATCACCGATGAGACGCGCTGCCGTACTGACGTCTGCATCGAGCTGGGGCCAACGATCCCCGCTGGGCGCCAGTTAACCACCCAGACCATTACCGCTGGCCCCTATGCCGTATGTCAGTTTATCGCTCGCGGCGATCAACTGGTCGCCAGCTGGGAGACGGCGTTTTGCTGGGTGGTGAGCAAAGGGCTGAGCTGCGACGATCGCCCGTGTTACGAGCAATACCACGGGGGCACTGACCCTGACCGGGATCATTACGTGTTTGATATCTGTATCCCGCTGATCAACCGATAAGCCGATACCTCATTTCCATTTACCCACTTCGGTGCCTTCGGGCGCCGAAGCGACGGAGTCATGCCCATGAATATCAAAACGCTGTTGCTCGCCAGCCTGCTGGTGACGCTTCCTGCCGCCGCCAATGCCCAGTCACAGAGCCAGACTCTGATCTTTGGCGGCACCATCTACAGCGGCGATCCGGCGAACCCTCACCCGGAGGCGATCGGCATCGAAGGTAAAAAGATCGTGGCGGTCGGCAGCTATCAGGAGGTCAGCACCCGCCTCGGCAGCCATGCCAAACGCCTTGATCTGCAAGGAAAGTACCTGATGCCAGGGCTCATCGACAGCCATGTTCACGCAGCATTTGCCGGTTTTCAGGGAATGACGGTTAACTTTCCCGATGCCATGGATCAGGTTGAACAGGTGCAGCAATTTCTGACCCGCAGCAAGGATGATCCCCGCCTGACACTGGGTGATGTGCAGCTATACAGCAATGTCTCCCTCGACTACTGGCATCAGCTTCCCCTGCTCGATCAGGTGTTCAATGGCCCGCAATACCAGCAGATCCCGGTGGTGCTGGCCGGTTCGGATGCCCACACCGGTTGGGCCAATCAGGCCATGCTGCGCAAGGCTGGTATTGATGCCGAATCCCTTGCCGGTCGTTATGCCCCGCTGAAAGGCAATTTTGGCCTCACCCCATCCGGCAAGCTGAACGGCTTTGCCTCGGAAGGCGGCTGGGATGCCATCCTCAAGGCGCTGCCCCCCGTCAGCGACGAGACGATTGCCAGTGCCATCATGACCGCCGCCAAGCAGCTTAATCAGGTTGGCATTACCGCCTGGATGGACCCTATCAGCAATATTCGACCCCTCGCGCCCATCTTCAACGCCGAGCCGGATCGCCGCGACACCGGCCTGCTGCCGGCGTACAGCATGCTCTCCCGGGAAGGCAAGCTGACCGGCCATGTATCTGCACTGGCACTGGTGGGGATCCACGCCTCGCCCGCCATCATTGATGACGTATTGGCGCTGCAACAGCAGTTTCAAGACACCCCGGACGTCAAACTGGTGGGGATCAAGATCCTGCAAGACGGTGTCATCGAGTTTCCATCCCAGACCGCCAAGTTGAGCGAACCCTACCTCAACCGCCCCGGTTACAGTGGCAAGGACGATCTGGACAAGCAGCGTTTCAACGAGTTGATCCGCACCGCAGATGCCCATCAACTGATCGCCCACTTCCATGCCATCGGCGATCGGGCCGTCCGTGAATCCCTCGATGCCATCGCCTATGCCCGGGCCCACAATCAGGATCACCGCCTGTTGCACAGCATCACCCACCTGGAGGTAGTGAGCCCGGCCAGCATTGCCCGTTTCAAACCCCTCAATGTGGCCGCCTCGATGCAACTGCTGTGGGCCGGGAAAAACGTGGCGACCACCATGCTGCTGGAAGGTAAAGTGCCCCCGGCCCTGCTGGCCCGCCTCTATCCGGCAGGCAGCCTGCTGCAAAGCGGCGCCATTATCGCCGGTGCCAGTGACTGGCCGGTTTCCAGCCCCAGCCCTTTCCTCGCCATGTATACCGCGATCACCCGCCAGGGGGAGCTTGGCTGGCTGCCCCCCGCCAGCGAGCAGATCAGCCGTCAGGCTATCTTGCAGGCGTATACCCTCAACGCCGCCAAGGTGATTGGGCAGGAGAAAGAGATTGGCTCCATCAGCGCAGGCAAGAGTGCTGACCTGATCTTGCTGGATCGCAATCTGGAGCAGGTGGCGAGCGAACAGATCAAGGAGACCAAAGTGCTCTGGACCATGTTCAAGGGCAAGCAGGTCTATTCAGCCCGCTGACCCCGAGAGAACAAACAGGCCCGCACTTCGGGCCTGTTGGCGAGATCACGACAAGCTTGTGGCGAAGCCATGGTGTGCAGTGACAGGTTGATAACAACGCAATTAGCGGCTCGTCTCCGTCAAGTCCTTGTCAATCCAGTATTTGGAGCCGGAGATATTGGCGTCGAGCAGCAAGCCCTTCTCGCCAATCTGATAGATCGCCATGCCGCCATTGTATTTGGCGGTAAGCTCGGCGCTCTCCTTGCCAGCCACCACACCCACTTCGGAGGTGGCTTCCCAACCCTGGGTCACGAAGGCATCGAATCTGGCCTTGTCTTCAAACAGGATCACCTGCTGATAGAACTTGCCGCCAATCCCGGCCGCCAGACCCGCACCAAACATCTTCATATAGGTGTGCTTGCCGTTTTTGCGATTGACCGCTACCCCGGCCCCCTGATTGGTATGCAGCATCAGGGAGAACTTGCGCGAATCGAACACCGCATAGCCATAAGCCTTGTCAAACAGCAACTTGGCTGAAGGCTGCTCGTTGAACAAGCGGATCAGCGCAGTGTCTGCCATGGTATTGAGCGCGACTCTCGCCTCTTTCGCCGTCTTGGGGTTGAGCATCTCGTTGAGTTCTTTATCGGCGGCCTTCAGCCACTCCTTGCTGGTCGCGATGCTCTTGTCGGTCCAGACCCCGGCGGTATTGAAGGCATCTTCGCCCCAGGCCGAGATAGAGTCCCAGCTCTTTTTGGAAAAATCGCTGACGTCCTGCCACACCTCTTTGCTCGTTTCACTCACTGCTACGCCCAGATCAGAGGCTGCAGCCTTGAGTTTTGCCCAATCGGCATAGCAGGGCGAAAATGCCAGACTCAGTGATAAGGCCAGCAGCCAGTTACGCTTTTTCATCTTCTTGCTCCCGTTCAGAGTGAGGGACCTTTTGACGCACCCGCGATCCGGCACATGGCCATGCATCCGCCATCCGGTGTGCTTTTTATCCGGTTCATGTCTGCATTATCAGGAGGACCTGTGATGGAAGCAATCATTGAGTCCTTCACCACCTGATGCGGACGGCTGAGTTCCCCAGAAACCGTCATAAAAAAAGCTGCCCGCCAGTGGCGAGCAGCTTTGATAACACCGTAAATAGCAGCCGTTATTCGACCATCATCACCTTACAGGTGTTGGTACTGCCCACGGTTTCCATCTTGTCACCGTGGGTCAGCAGCACCATGTCGCCACTCTGCACCAGGCCTTTGGCCTTGAGTACGTCCAGCGCGTCGCGGCACACTTCGTAGACCGGCTTGGTCTCGTCACCATCAAACATCACCGGGGTGACGCCACGGTAGAGATTTGTCCAGGCCAGGGTCTTGTTGTGGGGAGACATGGCGAAGATCGGCAGACCGGAGCTGATACGGGACATCAGCAGCGGTGTGGTGCCAGATTCGGTCAGCGCCACGATCGCCTTGACCCCTTCCAGATGGTTGGCGGCATACATGGTCGACATGGCCAACGCCTCTTCCACCGAGGTAAAGGTATAGCTCATGCGATGATTGGAAACGTTCAGGCTCGGGTGCTTCTCGGCACCGACACAGACGCTCGCCATGGAGGTGACGGTCTCGATAGGAAACTGACCAGCGGCGGTTTCGGCAGAGAGCATCACCGCATCGGTACCATCAAGCACCGCGTTGGCAACGTCCATCACTTCGGCACGGGTCGGCAGCGGTGCATTGATCATCGACTCCATCATCTGGGTCGCAGTGATGACCACACGGTTCAGACGACGGGAATAACGGATCAGCTTTTTCTGCACGCCAACCAGCTCGGGGTCACCAATCTCGACACCCAGATCGCCACGGGCGACCATAACGGCATCGGAACCGAGGATGATATCTTCCATTGCCTCATCGGTAGCGACAGTTTCAGCGCGCTCCACCTTGGCCACAATCTTGGCATTAGAACCGGCTTCACGAGCCAGTTCGCGGGCGTAGCGCAAGTCATCGCCACAACGCGGGAAGGAGACAGCCAGATAGTCCACGTTCATCAGCGCAGCTGTCTTGATATCTTCTTTATCTTTCTCGGTCAGGGCTGGCGCGGAGAGACCACCGCCTTTTTTGTTGATGCCCTTGTTGTTGGAGAGCGGCCCGGCCACAGTCACAGTGGTGTGAATGCGGGAACCTTCAACCTGCTCGACTTTCAGCTGCACCCGACCGTCGTCCAACAGCAGGATATCGCCGGCGATCACATCGTCAGGCAGACTCTTGTAGTCAATGCCGACCTGCTCCTGACACCCTTCGCCCTTACCAAGGGCCGCATCGAGAATGAATTTGTCACCGATAGCCAGATAGACCTTGCCATCCTTGAAGGTGGATACACGGATCTTGGGGCCTTGCAGGTCACCCATGATGGCAACGTGGCGGCCAAGCTTGGCAGCAATCTCACGCACCTGGTTGGCACGCAGAATATGGTCTTCCGCAGTACCATGAGAGAAGTTCATCCGCACCATGTCGGCACCGGCAAGAATGATCCCCTCAAGGATCCCTTCGCGGTCAGTAGCCGGACCAAGTGTGGTAACAATTTTTGTACGTCTAGGCATGAAAAACTCCAATGTGAAGTGGATATAACTTGAGATTCTGCCCTATCGAGCCCATGGCTCGATGCACCCGTTTGCAAACCATCTGGGTGGTTTTTGTTATTAAATTACAATACTACACCACTGCGCGGGGCATAGACAGCCGGGGGCAAACGCCCCCGCCGATTCAGGAAGAGTGCGGAGTTTCGAAGCGGGATTCACGCAATCCCTCTTTTACTTTTTTCAAATTTTCGCGAAATTTCATCCCACGGCGCAGGGTAAAACCGGTCGCCAGCACATCAACCAGCGCCAGCTGGGCGATGCGAGAAGCCATCGGCATGTAAACATCGGTATCTTCCGGCACATCCATGGAGAGCACCAGATTACACTCACGGGCCAGCGGGGAATCTTTGGCGGTCATGCCGATCACGGTGGCATCGTTCTCCCGTGCCAGCGCGGCGATCTCGACCAACGCTTTGGTGCGACCGGTGTGGGAGATCAGCACCACCACATCCCCTTCGCTACCGTTTATACAGCTCATCCGCATCATGACGATATCTTCAAAGCTCACCACGGGAATATTGAAGCGAAAAAATTTGTTCTGGGCATCGCGGGCAACGGCAGAAGAGGCCCCCAAACCGAAGAAGCTGATCTTCTTGGACTGGGTCAGGATATCGACGCAGCGGTTGATGGCGGAGATATCCAGGCTGTTCTTGGCCGCATCCAGACAGGCCATGGTGGATTCGAAGATCTTGGCGGTGTAGGTATCCGGGCCATCTTCCGCTTCCACATGACGATTAACATAAGGGGTGCCATTGGCCAGACTCTGGGCCAGATGGAGTTTGAAATCGGGAAAGCCTTTGGTATCGAGACGACGGCAAAAACGGTTGACGGTCGGTTCACTGACGTCGGCCATCTTGGCCAGGGTGGCGATGCTGGAGTGAATGGCCGTCTGGGGAGAGGCCAGGATCACCTCGGCTACCTTGCGTTCCGATTTACTGAAACTTTCCAAGTTGTTCGTAATTTTATCAAGGGTATTCATCATCACCACCAGGCGTTTTTGTAATTTAGCTTCAGTGTCTCTGCACTGAATCTACGACTAAGCATGCTGCCAATCAAGCTAAGGACTATACAAGACAAGCGGTTATCGCAACTAACACCTGCCATACAAAGTATGACTCATCTCTAATTATTTCGTACTTTTCGTTACAAAACGTCACCTCGCCATGAAAACGCTTACAAATGTTGCAAAGCAACAACACTGTGAGCAGCCGCACGTTTGTGTCGATCCAGCGAGTTAGCGCAGCCCAAGCTCGGATAGAATGTACTGTCACCCTCTAACAATAATCTCGGGATGCAACGGTCGTCCCACCCCTGTAACGAAGGAGTAGTTATGCAGCATACCCACGCGCTGGTCGGCGATGTCGGCGGAACCAATGCACGCCTGGCTCTGTGTGAGCTGGCCACCGGTACTATCTCGCAAGCCAAGACCTACTCTGGTCTGGCTCATCCCAGCCTTGAAGCCGTGGTACGCCTCTATCTGGACGAACACCACGTACAGGTGAGCGAAGCCTGCATCGCCATCGCCTGCCCCATCAACGGTGACTGGGTCGCCATGACCAACCACAGCTGGGAATTTTCTATCAGCGAGATGCAGGGTAATCTGGGGCTGGATCGCCTGCAGGTGATCAATGACTTTACTGCCGTCTCCATGGCAGTGCCGGTACTGGCAGCAACGGATCGTATCCAGCTGGGCGGCTCGGCACCTGTCTCTGGCAAACCTATCGCCATCTATGGCGCGGGCACCGGCCTTGGGGTCGCTCACCTGGTGAGGGCGGGAGAGCAGTGGCTGAGCCTGCCGGGTGAGGGTGGCCATGTCGATTTCGCCGCGAACACCGAAGAGGAAGATGCGGTGCTGCAGGTGATGCGGAGCGAATTGGGCCATGTCTCGGCCGAACGACTGCTATCCGGGCCTGGTCTGGTCAACATCTATCGTGGGCTGGTGAAATCCGATGGCCGTGAGCCGGAACCGTTCGCCCCCAAAGACATTACCGAGCGCGCACTGAGTGGCGAATGTCTGGATTGCCGTCGCACCTTGAGCCTGTTCTGCGTGCTGATGGGGCGCTTTGCCGGCAATCTGGCCCTCAATATGGGCACCTTTGGCGGCATCTATATCGCAGGTGGCATAGTGCCGCGCTTTCAGGAGTTCTTCATCAGCTCGGGTTTTCGAGTGGCCTTTGAAGACAAGGGACGCTTCAAATCCTACCTCAAAGAGATCCCGGTATTCCTGATCACTCACCAAGGGCCGGGGCTGCTCGGTGCAGGTGCTTATCTGCGTCAGTCGATGGGGATCTCTATCTGATTAACCTGTGGCACGAGGCGGGATCATCGCTGGTTCAGCCTCGATTCAGTGTGAATGGCATAAAGTAGCTGCACGTAACCAAGAGGGTTGTACTTCACAAGGAGTGGAAAGCGACTCTCATCCGCTGGATACGTTTGTCACCTGACAAGCCTGAACTGTTTCAACCGGCCTTTTGGCCGGTTTTTTTTATCTTCAATTCCGCAGTTACTGTGCCAGCGCCTTCAATTGTGACTTATCGGGGGGATTGCTCCAATCGATGGGGCCGTGGGTAAAACGGTACTGCAAACGCGGCAAGCTGATCTCCAGCCACTCTTCCCGAAAATAGGCAAAACCCTGATTCCAATCAGGATCATTGGCCCAGCCGGTTTGCAAAAAGTGCAGCCGGGTCCCCTGCCCTTCAGGTACAAAGTGCAGACAGACATGGGTTTTTTGCAAGCGAATATGGGGGAAGGTGGGCGGAAAATTCCAACTAAAGCTGAGTAAATCATAAGGCATCACCGCCATGACCCGGCACCCTTCACTACCCCGTTCGCCCAGCGGGGCATCGGGCCTGAAGTAGATCTCGAATGGGCCATTCGGTTCGGCCACCATCAAACACTCGGGAGCCAGAAAACTGCGCAGACCGCTTTCTGTCGTCCAGGCATGCCAGACATCGTCTATGTGTGCCGGCACAAAAATATTGCCTTCAATCTGTTTATTGTCCATAAATCAGCGATCCTCAAGCCATCCATACAAGAGCTTCCGGCAGTATAGCCCCATGCCAAATATAATGGACAGAGCTTAATCACACCCTTGTCACTTACATCGAGTTGACTTGTCACTGTGCAATATCATCAGCTAACAGTCACTGAACCCGGAAGGTCATCATGATAAGACTCATGGCAGAACAGGATATTCCCCAACTGGCCCAGCTGTTTTTAAAGATCCGGCGACAAACCTTTCATTGGGTCGAACCCGTTCAATTTCAGCTTGATGATTTTACAAAGCAGACCGAAGGCGAACGTGTCTGGGTAGCCGAGCATGGGGGCAATATCTGCGGCTTTATCGCCATCTGGCAGCCTGACAACTTCGTCCATCATCTCTACGTTTCAAACGACTGGCATGGCCAGGGGATTGGGCGAGCGCTGCTCGATCATGGGTTGGCCGACACCACTAAACCCGGCTCGCTCAAGGTCGCGACCCTTAATACCGCAGCGTTGGCTTTTTATCATCGCCTCGGCTGGATAAACAGCGATGAGACCGGTCACTGTGACGTCACCGGCCCCTGGTGCAAATTGCTCAGAAACTAGCAGGGCGCCCAGCGCCTGCTCTTTGCGGCTGAACAGGCACCAGCTGTACCGGGGGGAAGAACCAGCGGTAGAGATCGAACCAACCATCGCGCTGGGCAATCACCACCTCGTGCACCGGATCGCGCTGGAAGATCGCCACCTTGTTTTCGGTCAACGGCACCCAAGCGTAATTGACCAGCGCATATTGCGACTGGATCAGGTTGTACTCATTGAGATAGGAGTCATCGTTATCCGACTCGTGCAGCTGGGTACGGCTGTCGATGAGGTAAACAAGCTGGTTGAAGAAGGAAAATTGAAAACCGGTCACCCGCCACTTCTCTTTGGTCGCCTCCTCCTCTTCAATCACGGTAATTTTTCCCCAGCGACACACCCCGTGATAGTTGACCCCGTTGGCCGACATTTTCAGATCGTAATGACAGCCCAGACTGTTGATAAACATCCCGACCACAAACAGCAGCACGAAAAGCAGTGGCAACAGCAGCAAGGTATTTTTCAGCGTTCGTTTCATCAGACATCCCTTACAGCGTTTTTTCGAGCTCTTTATAGGAAAGCACGCGGACCTTGTGGCCAGAGACCAGCACCAGCGATGCCGGTTTGACTGGTGGCACGTCACTCTTGGCCTCCATCTGGCAAACAACGCCGGTCGGCGAGTCGGCGCAGTGCACATGGAGCCACTCGAAATGGAGATAGCTGGCGGCAAACACCACCAGCACAGCCAGTAGCAGATTGACGTACATCAGGCTCTTGGCCAGCATCGGTCGCCCGATACCGCTGAGGAAGGCGAGTTGGAAACGCTCACCGAAGGAGCGGGGAGCGGCAGAAGCAGGCTCTTTGATGACCTCGTGGTCAGACAGTGGTGGCGTTGACGATGACAGCGCAGTCACAGCAGGCTCGGGCTCGCTCACCGGCTCGGACAAGGGCTCACTATTTGTTGGCTCCGACTTGCCGTAATAGCTCTTCCCTTTGCAGTTAAGGTGCAGGGAGTACCCTTTTTTCGGGGTGCTTCTGATATCCAGCGTTTGAGGGGATGATGCGAAGTGGCGGCGAATATTGGCGATGGCCACGTTCAAGGAGTTGGGGCTGATAGGGCGGCCCAACCAGCCGATATTTAGCAGCAGATCCTTGTCGCACACCTCGTCATGGTGATCGAGCAGATAGCTGAAAATGAGGCTCTCTGCCGATGACAAGCGCACCACCCTGGCACTTTGCAAGTTGTCCTTGTCGGCACAGAAGATCAGCTCTCGCCTTTTGACATCAAAGACATAATCACCGAAGTGATAGGCTGATATGTTATTGCCTGGCGCAACCCCCGTCATACCAACCACCTGTTATTTGCATTCATCATGAAGAAGATGGGATTCCACGTCTGATATGGCCAGCTGGCGGCTCAGGACTTGCTGTATTTAAACGAAATTCTAATGGGTCGGGATCAGCGGCACAATAGATGCAGGCAGGCATGAGCAGGGAAAATGAAAATATGCGTCCAGCGCTGTCGGACTGCGTATCGGGCAGAGCATGATGCTGCGATGTTCACCCATCGAGGTCATGCCAATCTCAACCAAGCCGCGGCATGAGCATGACGAAAAGTGCCATTACCGGACAGGCGGCCCCTGTCCCTCACGACAGCTCGTACACCTCACAATGAAAGGAACCTGCCCCGTGGGATGCACCGGCGGGGCGAGGCTGACTGACTAAACCCGAAACTGCTTTAGTAGACCATCAAGCTGGGTCGATAGTTGACGCAGATCGCTGCTGGCTTCGGCAACTTGTGCCACTCGCGCTGCGCTCTCACTATTGAGTGTGGCAATGCGGTTGACGCTGTGGCTTACGCCTTCTGCCACCGAATGCTGCTCTTCCGATGCCTGGGCAATGTAGATATTCATCTCGCGGATCAAGCTAACCTGACTTTTTATCTTCTCCACCGAGTTCTGCACATCTGCCGCCTCGATACCCGCACGGGATGCTTTCTCCTGACTTTGCTGCATGCCCAGACCGACATTCTGGGTGGCCTGTTGCAATCGCTTGATACTGGCACTGATCTCCTCGGTTGACTGACGAGTGCGCCCTGACAGGGTACGAACTTCATCCGCCACCACCGCAAAACCCCGGCCCTGATCCCCTGCTCTGGCCGCCTCAATGGCGGCATTGAGAGCCAGCAGGTTGGTCTGTTCGGCAATGCCGTTGATCACTTCGATGATGGTGCCAATACTACTGCTCTCGGTCGAGAGGGATCGCATCAAGACAGCCACCCGCTCCACTTCACCCACCAGTTGATGAATGGCCTCATTGGCATGGCCCGCCAGATTGTAGCCCTGCTCCACATAGAGATTGGCCTCATCTGTCGCTGTGGCAGTTCTCCCCGCATTCCCCGCGACCTCCTGCACCGCTTGGCTCATTTCGGTAATGGCGGTGGCGACCTGATCCAGCTCTGATTGCTGGGCGTCACTGCCAACACGAGTATCTGCCGAGAGGGCATCACAGCGTTCGGCATTTTGCAGCACCCCAGCAGACAGCTCATTAATCTCCGCCACCATCTCCTGCAACTTGGCAATGAAGAGGTTAATGTTGGTGGCCAGCGCCCCCATTTCATCCTGACGGCGGATCTTGAGACGCTGGGTCAGATCACCCTCTCCCCGTGCCAGGTCAAACACCGCCTGATTCATCTGATGGAGCGGCCTGAGCACATTGCGGTGAATGAGTACCATCAGCAGCACAATGATGCAAAGATCGAGCACCACGATTTGCCAGACGGTAGTGATCAACTGCTGACGCAAGTGGGCCTGAATAGCAGCATCACTGGTTTGCACCAACAATCTGGCCACGGTGTTTTTCTGACCACTGTCGTCATAGACCAGATCATACCCCCCGTAGGCAGCCGTATCGGCAGGGATGGCGCTAATAGGTGCGATAGTCCCCGCAGCATCACGAGCAAAGCCGGCCACCAGCTTTTCCTTATTCACCACTAGTAAAGTGCTCAGCATATCCGCTGCCAACTCGGATCTGAGCGATGCCTCGATGAAGGCCGATTCATAATTCCACAGCGGACCGGGTAGGGAGAGCTGCAGCCGACCGATGGCCTGTTCGACCAACACGCTCTGCTTGTTATAGCTCTCCGCCCTGGCGGCGCTGTAGTTGTAACCGCCAAACAACACCAGCAACAGACTCACCGATAGAGAGGTCAACACGGCGATCCTGAACGTCAGACTTTTCCAATCCATGGTTTCCTCCCGGTTTTACGGCAGCCGGAGCAGTGCCATAAACTGGCACTTGCTATTGGTACTGTTACTGGTACTTGGCGTTGATCTTGTCGATGGTGCCATCAGCTTTCATGGCAGCAAGGATCTCGTTCAACTTGTTGATCAACTCATCCGGCGTATCCTTGTTAAACGCCAAACTCATCTGGGTTTCCTTGAACACAAACACTGACTTGGGGTTGGCAACCTTCTCCTTGGTGGCCAGATAGGGGGCCAGATATTGACCGGTTGCCCACAAGTCGATGCGACCCGCTTCCAGTTTTTTCACGTTGGCGGTGTCATTGGCGGCCAGCTGCAACTTGGTGAAACCCTGCGCCTTGAGATACTCGGCAGCTGCATCACCGTTATAGCCCCCCACCGAATACTGCTTGGCATCTTCGAGTGATGTCACCGTAATATTGGCCGTCGCGCTGGAGAAAAAGACCCAGTTGTTATTAACCAGCGGCCCGACCCACTTGAACAGCGCTTCCCGCTCTGGCGTGCGCGTTGTTGAATAGAGCGCCGTGTTGGGGGTGCTGAGGGTATCTTCATAAGCCCGCTTCCAGGGCATCAGCGTCAATTTGTATTCAACCTCAGCACGCTTGAACAGCTCTTCAACCACTTCGGTAGATAGCCCGACAATCTTGCCCCCCTCCCCTTGCATGTTGAATGGAGGATAATCCTCCGTCATCACATTCAATGGCACTGCCTGAGCCGCACTCATCGTCATTACGGTAGAGACTGAAAAAATTGCGCTTTTCCACAGCTGTTGATAGTTCATTGCAACCTCGCCTTGCTTGCCATTCATCCCTGAACACCCACCCCTTTTGGCGGGCGGTGCACTCCTGACCCGATACGGGTCATGCCGGCTTTCACGGCTCGCCGCCCACCCGATGTGCAGCAGCAAACAAATTCCGATTTCGCCAGCACGCGATTGAGCGCAACCGGCAAGACAGGCTCATGGTCAAAGAGAGGGAGAACAAGCCAAAGCAAGATGAAAAAATGCTGGATGGGGACGGATAATACCGATGACGTGCAACAGCGCCGTGGCAAAAAAGAGGCGCATCGATACATGGCGACGGCTTGGAAGAAAAATGATCGAAAACGCCAACATCCATTTTATCATCCTGCTCAAAACAACATCAGAGCCATACCTGCCCTTTAGCTAAGGTCACTAAAACAGATACGTCAAATGACAAGGCTAAACCCCTCATCCATCACCGGACTGCGGTGTGGCAATGGGATTTCGCTGCATGATTCAGTCAAAAAGGAGGCCACCCCAAGGTGGCCTCCTGCAGATCAACAGCGTGTGTAATGCCGGAGCTTAATCCTTGGCGGCTTCCATCACTTCCTCTTCAGAGTGAGTAGGCAGGATCAGATTGAGCAGGATGGCAGCCACTGATGCCAGCCCGACACCGGCCAATGCGAAGTCACCGATCTTCATCTCCAGCGCACCCACACCAACCGTCAGCGTCACACCCACGATAGCGATGTTGCGCGATAGCCCCATATCAACTTTGGACTCCACCAACGTCTTGAGGCCGATAGCAGCAATGGATCCGAACAGCAGCAGCATGATACCGCCCATCACAGGCATCGGGATGGAGGTGAGCAGTGCATTGAACTTGCCGAAGAACGCCAGAATGATGGCGAATACGGCCGCCCAGGTCATGGTCACCGGGTTGAAGTTGCGAGTAATCATCACAGCGCCGGTCACTTCGGCATAGGTGGTCACGGGAGGGCCACCGATGAAACCGGCAAAGCAGACACCGATACCGTCACCGGCCAGCGTGCGGTGCAGACCCGGATTCTTGGTGTAATCCTGACCCGTCACCCCACCGATGGCCAGCACGCCACCGATATGCTCGATACACGGGGCGATGGCTACCGGCAGCATAAACAGGGCTGCAGCCCAGTTGATCTCCGGGGTTTCAAAGTGAGGCAGCGCTAACCAGGGGGTAGTGACCATCCCCTCAAAGCTCACCAGCCCCATAAATATTGCCGAGATATAGCCGACTACCACACCACTGAGGATCGGGATGAGCTTGATCCAACCTTTGCAGAACACGGCAGCAATCAGGGTCACCGCCAGTGAAATACCCGCCAGAGTCAGCGCTGCACCGGCCGGAATAACTTGCTCGGCACCCGCACGCCCCATCGCCATGTTGCAGGCAACCTGCGCCACGGAGAGGCCAATTACCATGATCACCGGGCCGATGACGACCGGCGGCAACAACTTATGGACAAAACCCATCCCTTTTACCCGGATCAGCGCAGCCAGAATGAAATACATGAAACCGGCGGCAAACAGGCCAAACATGGTGGATGGCAATCCCCAAGTCTGGGTGGCGTAGATGATGGGGGCGATGAAGGCAAAGCTGGAACCGAGGAAAATCGGGACTTGGCGACGAGTGCAGAGCTGGAACAACAAGGTTCCCACACCAGCGCCAAGCAGTGCCATGGAGGGGTTCAATCCGGTGAGCAGGGGCACCAGAACCATGGCGCCGAACGCAACAAACAGGATTTGCAGCCCGGCGACACTTTGCTTGACTAAGGAAAACATGGATGTCCTTAATTTTTTGATAACTGACAGGGATATTTGACACTTTTCAGTTATCACAAGACTTTTTCAAGGCACGAGATGAGCATAAAAGCATCACCTGTTACTTTTTACTGCTTGGGGAGGGCATGAAACTGGCTTTTTAGGCGGGATTCGTTGCTACAAGCATCGAGTATGCGATTTTACGCATTATTGTGGCGAACGCCAATCGTTTTTCCATCATGTTTATTGTGCTTGTGGTCAGAAATGCCGCCATCAGAGGGCGATCTATAATCAATCCTGTGAACCAAGACGGACAAGGAGTCCCCATGTCACAGCCCCCATTCAAAGCCAGCCAGCGCAGACTACTGATCGGTTCGGCTATCGCACTCGCCTTGTTTGCGAACCCGTTCAGTTATGATTTCACCCACAATGAGTGGCAAATGAATCAGGCTTATGCCAAGTCCTGCTTTATCGCCGGCACCCGCATCACGATGGCCGATGGTTCCATCCGCCCCATAGAGACGCTCCGGGCCGGTGAACAGGTGCTGGATCAGCACGGCGGCAGCAACCGGATCCTGGCTGTCGAACAGGTAATACTGGGCAAACGCAGACTCTACGGGATCAACCATCTGGCCCCATTCTTTACCGCAGAGCATCCTCTGCTGACCACTCGCGGCTGGGCGGCCATCTCACCCGCCATGACCCGAACCGAAAACCCGCAGCTGACGGTGCTACCGCTATTTACCGGCATGCAGATAGTGTGTCGCCCGGCACATGGCATGGTGACGGGCAATCTGGCCCTGCAACCCCAACCTGAGCTACTGCTGGTGGACTCTCTCTGCTGGATCGAGGCTCCCCCAACCACTGCGCTCTTCAATCTACTGCTCGATGGCAGCCACGGCTATATCGCCAATGAGCTGATCGTTCACAACAAAGATGGCGACGGGGGTGGCGGCAGCGATAGCGGCGGAGGCAGCGACAGCGGCGGAGGCAGCGACAGCGGCGGAGGCAGCGACAGCGGCGGAGGCAGCGACAGCGGCGGAGGCAGCGACAGCGGCGGAGGCAGCGACAGCGGCGGAGGCAGCGACAGCGACGGAGGCAGCGACAGCGGCGGAGGCAGCGACAGCGGCGGAGGCAGCGACAGCGACGGAGGCAGCGACAGCGGCGGAGGCAGCGGCGGCCAGGGCGAGCATGCTGGCGGTGAGCGGCATGGTGGTGGTGAGCAACACGCAGGTGGCGAGCGTCATGGCGGCCGTGGGTTTGGCAATGGCGTTGATGACAACGGTGTGGATGCCGTCGATGCCAATGGCAACAAGCTCAGAGGTGATGGCACCATCGATGACAACGGTGTGGATGCCGTCGATGCCAACGGCAACAAGCTCAGGGGCGATGGCACGGTCGATGACAACGGTGTGGATGCCGTCGATGCCAATGGCAACAAGCTCAGAGGTGATGGCACCATCGATGACAACGGTGTGGATGCCGTCGATGCCAATGGCAACAAGCTCAGGGGCGATGGCACGGTCGATGACAACGGCGTGGATGCCGTCGATGCCAACGGCAACAAACTCAGAGGCGATGGCACGGTCGATGATCGCCAGCAAGTGCTTACCGATGAGCAGGAGCGTGCCCTGCTCAACAACGGTTTTCGCCAACAGGGGCAACCATGATGCGCTATCTGTTACCACTCCTCCTGCTCGGCCTCGCTGGCTGCGCCACGGTCGACACTCCGCCGCTTTACCATCAGATGGATAAGGCCGATGTTCAACTGGCCAATCAGGCCCTCGCCCAGGCGCTGGAAACCCGCACCAAAGGGCAGAGCCTCACCTGGTTCAATCCGGCCAACCGTCACTCGGGCAGCGTCACGCCGCTGCGAACCTTCCGCCATGCCAGCGGGGAGTGGTGTCGCGACTATCGCGAGCAACTCTATATCGACAAGGCCAGCCAGCAGTGGCAGGATACCGCCTGTCGCAATCAGGACGGTCGCTGGCGGCCCTTGCGCACTTAGCGCGTGACGGGGATAAACGAAAGGGGGTAGCAGTGCTACCCCCTTGTCATTTGTGCCAACCCATTATTTTGGCAGTGGATCCGCGGTTATACCCGGCGATAGGGCAGGTAAACCGGCTCCCACATGTGGTGGAGGATATGCTGCTGCAGATCCTGACCGATCAGCGGATGGGAGGGATCCCGGCGCACTATATCTTTGAGCACCGCAGTCGCCACATGCACCGAGATGCTGCGCAGCTCGCGAATACGCGGATAAACGGCGCCTTTCGCCAGGTCCACCTCGCTCACGCATTCGGCCAGCGCAAAGGCGGCAGTAGTGAAGATATCGGGGCTTAACTCGCGAAGCTGGCTGACGATGGCCGCCAAACCCACACCGGGGAAGATAAAGACGTTGTTGCCCTGCCCGACCCGGAAATCCTGTCCCTCATAGCTCACATCCTTGAACGGACTGCCAGTGGCAACGATGGCCTTGCCCTGACTCCAGCGGTAGATATCCTCCGGTAGCGCTTCACAGTTGGCGGTCGGGTTGGAGAGCGGGAACACCATGGGGCGCTCGCAATGCTTCTGCATCAGCTGGACGTGCTCTTCCTGGAAGGCGCCGCCCGAGCCGCTGGTACCCAGCAGCACGGTAATGGGCACATGACGCAGCACATCGGCCAGATTGGCCTTGCCGGGCACCTCGGTATCCCAGCCGGCGAGCAGCAACCCCGGTTTGGCGTAACGACGTTTGTACTCGTCGAGCCCGTCCCGGTTGTCGCACACCAGCCCTTGGGTATCCAGAATGTAGATGCGATCGCGGGCCGCCTGCGGATCCATCCCCTCGCGGATCATCCCCGCGCAGATCTGATCCGCCACCCCGACCCCGCCGGCTCCGGCGCCATAGACCAGATAGTTCTGCTGGCCGAGGGTTTCACCCTTGACCTTGACCGCGCCTATGATACCGGCCAGCACCACGGCACCGGTGCCCTGAATGTCATCGTTGAATGACGGCAGCGCCTGCTGGTAACGGGCCAGATTGTTGAAGGCGTTGGATTTACTGAAGTCTTCCCACTGCAGCACAGCATTGGGGAAGTGGCGCTTGACCCCGGCGACAAACTTGTCGATGAAGTCGTCGTACTCCTTGCCGCGAATACGCTTGTGGGGCTGACCCAGATACATGGGATCATCGAGCAGTTTCTGGTTGTCGGTGCCCACATCCAGCGCGATGGGCAAGCAGCAGGCGGGGTGAATACCGGCCCCCAGGGTATAGAGAGAGAGCTTGCCGATGGGGATCCCCATGCCGCCCACCCCCTGATCGCCGATCCCCAGGATCCCCTGGCTGTCGGTCACGACTATGATGCGGATCGATTTGGCATCGATATGACGGGCCAGCGAGTCCATGTCTTCGACGTTTTTCGCGGTGATATAGAGGCCGCGCGGCTTCTGGAAACGGTGGCTGAACTCCTGACACGCCTTGCCGACGGTCGGGGTGTAAATATAGGGAGTCATCTCCTCCACATGGCGGGAGAGCAGGGCATAAAAGAGGGTTTCGTTACGATCCTGCAAGGCGCGCAGGTTCTGGTACTTCTCGATGTCGCTGCTCGCGCTCTTGAACCCTTCATAAACCCGTTCGAGCTGGGCTTCAAACGTTTGTACCTGAGGCGGCAACAAGCCATCGAGCTCGAAATCGGCACGTTCCTGTTCGGTGAAGGCAGTGCCCTTGTTGAGATTGCGATCATTCAGCAGGTTGGTACCTGTCAGTGCAACGGGGCGAAAATCCTGTCCCTGTGCATCTTTCCACAGCAGATATTGTCCGGTAGCCATAGTCATTCTCTTTGATTTACGTGAAGTTGCCATTCGGCAGGAGAGTAAGACTCATAATGAAATCAATCATATGACGTTTATTCGATCGGTTTTGTGAGCTTGGGCATACCCTGCGGCCAAAATAGGCCCCCAGCGACCCCGGCGAGACAAATATCCACAGCAAGGAATAAGACTCATGTTAGCATTGCTGGCAACCCAGCCACCCTTCACAGCATCACAGCCGGGAGTGACCCTGATGCCCTCGACTCTGCCAGCCTGCGCCCCCCTCTTCTTGCCATGCGCCTGATCCCGCTGCTTGCTCTGTGGCTGTTTCTGACCTGCCAATCGGCACTGGCCGCACCGGGCCGGGTGCTCAACATCATCGTGGGTGAATGGCCCCCTTTCGTCTCCGAGCAATCAAAACAGCACGGGCCAGTGGCCCACCTCATCAGCGATCTGTTCAAGGCGGCGGGCTATGAGGTGAAGTTCCACTTCGCCCCCTGGGGCCGGGTCTATTCGCTGGCGGCCAACAGCCAGCTCTATGACGCCACCGCCGTCTGGATGCACAAACCGGAACGGGAGCAGGATTTTCTGTTCAGCGAAGCGGTGCTACAGGAGCAGTTTGTCTTCTTCTCACTCAAAGCACGACAGCTGCAGGCCGAGCGCCTTGAGCAGATCGTCGGCATGCGGTTGGGGGGCGATATCGCCTACAGCTACGGGCCAGAACTGGACAAGATGGTGGCTGACGGCAAGGTGACTCAGCAGAAGGTCACCGACGTGAAGCAGAATTTTGGCAAGCTGCTGCGGGGGCGGATCGACCTCTATCCGCAAGAGCTGCGGGTCGGTCTGGCCGAGCTGCAGAGCCAGCTTGATCCCGCCAGCGCAGCCCTCATCACCCACAGCCAGACCCCTTTTCTGCGTAACGACAGCTTCGTGATGTTCCCGCGCAAGATGCCGGATTCGGCCAAATTGCGGGATCAGTTCAATCAGCAATTGCAGCATGCCATCGCCAGCGGGCGCTATCAGACTTACTTCGAACGGCTGGCCCGAGGCGACTATTGATCGTCTTGAGGTAAACGCGAGGGAAAAACAACAGCGGTGGCCCCTTGTAGCAGCCACCGCCGTGATGCTTGTCAGCAGCAGGCATTAACCGCTGATGCCCACCTCCAGCTTGAACGGCGTCTTGGCCTTGCTGCTTTCGGCCGCCCCCATCTGGTAGACACGAATGGTGTAGGTGCCCTTGGCGGGCAGGGTCGCCTCAAAGTTGTTCCCTTCGGTGGAGCCGATAAAGATCGCCTCCCCCTTGCTGCCTGGCGGCAGAATATTGAAATAGGGCTTGCCGGTCAGGATCACCACCATGCTCTGGCCCTTGTTGGCCGTCAGCTTGTAATCGAGGGTCTGGCGGCCCTGAATGGTGCCGTTGATGGTTGCCCCTGACTCCCCCTTCTTGAACTGCACCTGCTGGGTCTTGATCCCGTCAGCCGCCTGCACAGAGCAGGCCGATATCCCGCCCAGTAACCCGACCGACCATACCGCTGCCAATAACGCTTTGTTCATCTTCACACTCCTCTCCGTTGAAACCATGCCCGTGTACTGTCGCTCGCTTACTATTGCACATTTTCCGTGCACCGCTGGCGCACAAAAACCCGTTTGAATCACTCTCCCCTTATTTGTAAACCGATAAAGGGGATGAACCACTATGCTGAAGATTGGACCCATAGCACGGAACTGCACTGCGGTATGCCAAACAGCAACACCATGAGCAACATACTGATCGTCGATGACATGGCCTCCAATCGCTACATCCTGCGCAGCCTGCTCGAAGAGGCAGGCTATAAGGTGCGCGAAGCGACCGATGGCCAGCAGGCCGTTGATGCCGCAGCACAGGCCACGCCTGATCTGATCCTGATGGACATCAATATGCCGGTGATGGATGGCTACGAAGCGTGTCGGCGGATCCAGCAACAACAGGGGCAATGGGCACTGCCCATCATCTTTATCAGTGCCAACAGTGAAGTCAGCGCCCTTGAGCAAGCCTTTCAGGCCGGTGGCTGCGACTATGTCTCCAAGCCATTTCATCAGCTCGAAGTGCTGGCCCGGGTGCAAAACCAGCTGCGCCTCAAGGAGCTGGGGCGCCAGCAGGCCAGAGTGCAACTTTACCAAAGCCTGTTCCAGCTCACCGCAGGCATTGCCCATGAGATAAATACCCCGCTGGGGGTCGGCATTACCGCCTCAAGCCTGATCCAGGGCGCAGGCGACCTGCTGGCCAATGCAGTGAAAAGCGGCGTGCTGGGTCAACGCCTGCTCCATCAGCAACTCACCGATATCAAAGAGGGAACCGAGCTGGTTGAATCCAGCCTGCGCCGGGTTGCAGTGCTGGTCACCCGTTTCAAGGAGCTGACCCGGGATCAGACCGAGCTGGATGCCAATACCTTTTCGGTGCAGGAGAGTGTGCAGAAGCTGCTGCTGGCCTTCTTGCCCGAGCTGCAGATCGCCAAGGTCAGTTACCATCTGGACGGCAACCAGGTCACCATCACTGCCCCCGAATCCCTGTTTCTGGATCTGATCCAGGAGCTGATCAAAAACAGTCTGGATCACGCCTTTCAGGGCGCCGGAGAGCACAGTTTTACCATCCATATCGGGCAGCATGAGGGCTCACTGCTGCTCACCTACAAAGATTCCGGCCCCGGCATGCCCGCCGACAAGTTGCCACAGCTGTTTGAACCCTTCTTCACCACCCTGCGCGGCAACGCCAATCACTGCGGGTTGAGCGCCTGCCGGATCCACAATCTGGTGGAGAACAACCTGCGCGGCTCGATCAATGTCACCAGCCCCGCGGGTGAAGGGCTCTGCTACGAGATCCGCCTCCCGCTCAAACCGGCTGGCTGACACACCAAGCAGAGCAGATGAACAACAGGGGGAATGGAACAACAACAAGGGGCGCCTCAGCGCCCCTTACCTTTATGTGTTCCGTGCCATCGACGGTCAGCTTGATTTACCCGCCTTGGGCTCATCAAGGGTGTGTTTCACCTCTTCATACCAGAGGTCGTGGTGCTCCTTGGCCCAGGTCTCGTCCACCTCGCCGGTCACCATCCCCTCCAGCGCCCCTTCCAGCTGGAACAGGCCCATGTAGATATGGAAGATAAAGCCGCAGATGAGGATCAGCGCACCGACGATATGGATAAAGCTGGCCCACTCCATCTGGCGGCGCAGCTGGCCGAAGATGGGGAAGTCGAGGAACAGCCCGGTCGCCACTACGATGCCACCAAACCAGATCAGCAGCCAGAAGATCGCCTTCTCGCCGCCGTTGGAGAAACCCGCCGAGGGGTGACTGCCCTTGTGGGGGCCCAGCATGCCACCCGCCTTCATGAACCAGCGCACGTCCACCATGTTGACGATGTTGTGGCGGAACCACTTGATAAGTACCCCCATCAGGCAGAGGAAGAACAGCGGCCCCACGTAGTTGTGGAACACCTTGGCGAACCAGATCCAGTTCTCCCACACCCCGAGGCTCACCACCGGCTTGATAAAATACTTGCCGTAGATGATGGCCAGCCCCGACCCGGACAAGGTCAGAAACATGGCCGCCGTAGTCCAGTGCAGCGCCCGATCGAGCCTGCTCCAGCGCTTGAGCTTGCGCCCGGTGCGCGGCTTGGAGAGCTTGGTCTGCCCCACGACCAGGTACATCAGGCCACACATGGCCAAGGATCCAAAAATGGCGATAGCGCCGAGCGGCGACACCCACTTGGTCTTCACCTCGAACCAGAGCTGGCCCGGCACCGAGATCAGCACCCCGTGCTCCGGCGAGCGGGAGGTGGTCACCCCCTCCTGCCCATCCTTCACCGCCCGCCAGTAATCGGCGCCAGCAAAGCCGACAGCCTCTTGCTCGGCATCGGCGAAACTTGCAGTACTCACCAGCAGCAGGGCAGCAAACAGGGCCATTAGCCAGGTTTTCATGCTGCCCCTCCCTTGCCCGCCTTGCTGGCATCATGGAACAGCTCATCGCCGTTACCCCAGGCCGCATCCTTGGCCCCGCGATAGGCAACCCGCTCACGGAAGATGTCGGAGATCACCTGCGCATCCCCCGCCAGCAACGCCTTGGTGGAGCAGAGCTCGGCACACATCGGCAGCTTGCCCTCGGCGATGCGGTTGGCACCGTACTTCTGGCGCTCCGCCTCGCTGTGATCTTCTTCCGGGCCACCGGCGCAGAAGGTGCACTTGTCCATCTTGCCGCGATCGCCAAAGGCAGCAGTTTTCGGGAACTGGGGGGCACCGAACGGGCAGGCAAACAGGCAGTAGCCACAACCGATGCAGAGATCCTTGTTGTGCAGCACTATGCCGTCGTCGGTGTGATAGAAGCAGTCGGCCGGGCAGACCGCCATGCAGGGGGCATCGGTGCAATGCATGCAGGCGACCGAGATGGAGGTCTCCCCCGGTAGGCCGTCGTTGAGGGTCACCACCCGGCGGCGCTGGATGCCCCACTCGAGGGCATCATCGTTCTCGTTCTTGCACGCCGTCACACAGCCGTTGCACTCGATGCAGCGCTTGGTGTCACACATGAATTTCATTCTGGCCATGGGGTCAGGCTCCTACATTGCGAAAACGGCACAGGGTGACCTTGGTCTCCTGCATCTGGGTGACAGGGTCATAACCATAGGTGGTGACTATGTTGACCGACTCCCCCAGCACATAAGGGTCAGACCCTTCCGGATACTTGGATCGCAGATCCTTGCCCTCGAAGTGGCCGCCGAAGTGGAACGGCATAAAGGCGAGCCCCGGCTTGACCCTCGGGGTCACCAGCGCCTTCACCTTGACCCGGCCCCCTTCCGGCCCCTCGACCCACACATCCTGACCATCCTGCACGCCGACATCGTTGGCATCCGCCGGGTTGATCTCGACGAACATCTCCTGCTGCAGCTCGGCGAGCCAGGGGTTGGAGCGGGTCTCGTCGCCGCCTCCCTCGTATTCGACCAGACGGCCGGAGGTGAGGATGATCGGGAACGCCTTGCTGACGTCCTTCTCCTGCACCGAGGCGTACTGGGTCGGCAGGCGCCACAGGCTCTTCGAATCAGGCCAGGTGGCGTAGTCAGCCAGCAGATCCCGGCGCGGGGTGTAGAGCGGCTCGCGGTGCTTGGGCACCTGATCCGGGAAGGTCCACACCACGCAGCGCGCCTTGGCGTTGCCGTAAGGGACGAAGCCATGCTTGATGGCGACGCGCTGGATGCCGCCAGAGAGATCGGTCTTCCAGTTCTTGCCCTCGGCCTCCTTCTTCTCGGCCTCGGTCAGCTCATCCCACCAGCCGAGCTGTTTCATCAGATCGGCAGTGATCTCGGGATAGCCATCCTCCACCTCGCTCCCCTTGGGCCAGGAGTCCTCGGCGAGCAGTGAGACGCCCTGATACTCGATGCCGAAACGGGCACGAAACCCCCCGCCCCCTTCCGACACCGGAATGCTGGTGTCGTAGAGGATGTGGCTGCCGGGATGTTTCATCTCCGGGGTGCCCCAGCAGGGCCAGGGCAGACCGTACACTTCGCCACTGACCGGGCCGCCCTCGGCCTTGAGGTTGGTCTTATGGAAGGTGTGCCAGTTCTGCTGGTGCGCCTTGAGCCGCTCCGGGCTCTGGCCTGTGTAGCCCACGCTCCACATGCCGCGGTTGTATTCGCGGGTGATGTCTTCCAGCAGTGGCTGGTTGTTCTCCACCTTGATGTGCTTGAACAGCTCATCAGCAAAGCCGAGCTTCTTGCTCAGGAGATACATGATCTCGTGGTCGACCTTGGATTCGAACAGGGGTTCTATCACCTTGTCGCGCCACTGCATGGAACGGTTGGTGGCGGTGACGGACCCATAGGTCTCGAACTGGGTGGTGGCCGGCAGCAGGTAGACGCCGTCGGTGCGATCGTTCATCACCGAGGCGACGGTGGGGTACGGGTCGACAATCACCATCATGTCGAGTTTTTGCATCGCCTTCTTCATCTCGGGGCCGCGAGTCTGGGAGTTGACCGCATGGCCCCAGTAGAACATGGCGCGGATGTTGGAGCCCTGCTCGATGAGATCGGCGTTCTCCAGCACACCATCCACCCAGCGAGAGACCGGAATGCCGTTGTTGTTCATCGGCAGTTTGCCGTTGTAGGCCTTGTTGTCGAAACGCGCCTTGATCCACTCGTAATCGACATCCCACACCCGGGCCCAGTGCTTCCAGGAGCCCTCTTCCAGCCCGTAGTAGCCGGGCAGGGAGTCGGAGGTGACGCCAAAGTCGGTGGCACCCTGCACGTTGTCGTGACCACGGAAGATGTTGGTGCCCGCCCCGCTCTTGCCCACGTTGCCGAGGGCCAGTTCGAGGATGCAATAAGCGCGGGTGTTGTTGTTGCCGGTGGTGTGCTGGGTACCGCCCATGCACCAGACCACGCAGCCGGGGCGGTTGTCGGCCAGCAGCTTGGCGGCATCGTGCACTTGCTGTTCATTGAGGCCGGTCACCCGCTCCACTTCCGCCGGAGTCCAGCGCGCCACCTCTTTTTGCACCTCGTCCATGCCATAGACGCGGGTGCGGATGAACTCTTTATCTTCCCAGCCGTGCTTGAAGATGTGCCAGAGCATGCCCCAGATAAAGGCGACGTCGGTGCCCGGACGCAGTGAGAGGTACATGTCCGCCTTGGCGGCAGTGCGGGTGCGGCGCGGGTCGACCACCAGGATCTTGCAGCCGTTGCGCTCTTTGGCCAGCAGGATGTGCTGCATGGCGACCGGGTGGGCCTCCGCCGGGTTGGAGCCGATAAACATGAGCGACTTGCTGTTGTGCATGTCGTTCAGGCTGTTGGTCATGGCGCCGTAGCCCCAGGTGTTGGCTACGCCAGCCACCGTGGTGGAGTGGCAGATGCGCGCCTGGTGATCCACGTTGTTGGTGCCCCACAGGGACGCCATCTTGCGAAACAGGTAGGCCTGCTCGTTGGAGTGCTTGGCAGAGCCGAGCCAGTAGACGCTGTCGGGGCCGGACTCCTTGCGAAGGCGCAGCACTTCATTGCCCACCTCTTCGATGGCCTGATCCCAGCTGATGCGCTGCCACTTGCCACCCACCAGCTTCATCGGGTACTTGAGGCGACGCTCGCCGTGGCCGTGCTCGCGCAGGGCCGCCCCCTTGGCACAGTGACCGCCAAGGTTGAAGGGGTGATCAAACGCTGGCTCCTGACCGGTCCAGACGCCGTTTTGCACCTCGGCATAGACGCCGCAGCCCACCGAGCAGTGGGAGCAGATGGTGCGCTTCACCTCGACCGGCACATCAGCGGCCACGGTTTTGGCCTCGGCCCGCTGCATCATGGCAGGGGCCAGCCAACCGGCGGCCACGGCGCCACCGGCCACCAGACCGGAGTTGACCATAAAGGCACGGCGGGTCAGCCCCTGACCGCGAATGGCCTCATTGCCCTGCTCGCCCACCTGGGGCTGCTCGGCACGTTTTGTCAGTTTCATGAGTTCTCCTTCACTGATCCGGCTCAGTCAGTGCCGCGCAGGGTGCGATAAAAGTCGTGAACATGGGGGGTCTCCCGGTAGCCCTTGTCAGGCTCGGTGTCGTGGGTCAGCACCTCTTTGCCCACCACCCGACCGGTGGCACCGGCCAGTACGCCTATGGTGGCGACCACGCCAACTCCCTTGATCAGATTGCGGCGGGACGGGTCTTTCAGCTTTTCATCGCTCATTCTTGTGACCTCTGTTTTTGTACTTGCCGGCGCCTGCGCGCCAGCTTCGCGTCCAATGGGATATCTCATCTGCTCGTTTTGTTATGCGCAGAACTTGTTATGCACAGCGTGTTATGCACAGATAGGGGCGTTCAGCCCGTCACCACGCAGGCGCCAAACGGCAGGCGCAATTCGTTTTCCAGCTTGAAGAAATCTTCGGCAAGGGCACCGACCGCCCGGTAGAAGCAGCCCCCTTTCGCCTGTTGCTGATCGCGGCAACAGGCAAGTACCCAGGGGGCAAGGTGGCGTTCATAGAAGCGATTACGCTCCGGGTGCTGCTCACCAATCAATGCCGCCATCACCTCACAGAGGGCGGCCAGATGATCTTCCGGCTCGCACACCCCGCTCTGGCGCTCGAAGCCGAGGGACTGCAGGTCTGCGCGCAGCACCGCCAGCGGCAGCTCCATCAATGAGCCGGTGAGATACCAGGAGGCAAACGGCACGATCTCCCCGCGCCCCAGCCCGATAAAGAGATCCTGATACTCCTCGGCAAGCTCGTTTTCGTGGTGGCTACTCGCCGCCAGCTGTACCAGCCCCAGCCCTCTGGCAAAGAGGCCCGGCATCGGCTGCAACCCTTGCAGCCAGGCGAGCTGTTCGCCTCGGGGAGCGGCGCGCCAGAGGCTTGCCAGCAGGCCGTAGAGATCGGCGCTGCTCTGTTCCAATTCGGTCATGGTCAGTTCGCCTGCGTTGTCATTGAGTTGTTGATTCATCACAGGCCTCTCACACCTTGAGCTGGGAGACGGGATCCGCCGCCAGCGCCGCAAACACATCCTTGACCCGGCAATCCTCACACATCAGCAGCCGCTGGGCGGCCTCGTTCTGGAAGTGGGAGTGACCGGCCAGTTTTTGCTGGATGCGGCGGATCATCGAGGCGGGCGCGAACGGCTTGCCACAGCGAATGCAGCAGGCGGCCTCTTCGGCTTTCAGGCTCTGCACGGCGCGGCGCGCTTCGGGCACGGGTTGCAGGCGGGGCGCCATCACGATGGCCTGCTCGGGGCACGCCTTTTCGCACATGCCGCACTGGATGCAATCCTGCTCGATAAAGTTGAGGCCCGGCGTGTGCCCCACCGCATGCAGGGCACGGCTCGGACAGACAGCCACGCAGCCCATGCAGAGGGTGCAGTCAGACTCTTTCAGTTCCACACTGCCGTATGGGGCACCGTGGGGCACCGCCAGCGGCTCGCGGCTCCCCTCGTTGGCCTGCCAGAGGGCATCGAAGGCGGCAAACAGGTTCTCCCGCTTGTCCCCCTTGAGCGGCTTGTCCAGCAGGGCAACGGCTGGCTCACAGGAAATCGGCTTATCTTGTTCGGCATCGCCGTTAAACAAGGCGATGCGATCGGCAGCAAGACCGGCGCCCGCCAGCAGCACGGCAGCGCTCGCCAGTTCCCGCTCAACCAATGCCCGCACGCTGGCGGGGGCATCGTCACCGAGCGCAATGCGCACCGCGCTGGCGCCATAGGCGAGGGCGGCAAACCAGCTCTCGATGCCTAAACTCGCGCTCTCCTCCACCCAGACCGGCAGCCAGTTGGCGGGCAAGCGGGTGAGTTCGACCTCCCCCCACTCGCGCTCGTTTTCACCAGCGATGAGCAGCTGCGGCGCGTCGCCCCCCGCCTCCCGATAGTGCTTGAGCAGGCGGAACAGGTAGTCTCCACTGGTGTTGGCATCGGGCTGGTGATAGGCGATGGCGCCGGTCGGACAGGCTGAGGCACAGCTGCCGAAGCCCTGACAGAGATGGGGATCGATCTGGATACGACCATTGATGGGCTTGAGGGCATCGGTCGGGCAGACATCGAGGCAGCGGCTGCAACCGGGCACGCCGCGGGCGGTGAAGGCGCAGGCCTCGGGGTCGAGACGAAAATAGCGCGGCTTGTCGAAGATGCCGGTCAGCGCACAGAGCTCGGCAAGCCGTTCGGCCAGCCCCTCGTCATCGAAGAGATGCAGATAGCCAACCGGCGGGCGCTCCAGCGCAAAGAGCGGGGCGCGGCCCAGATCGGCCACCAGATCGAAGCGCTGCTCGCGTGGCTGTTCACTGACAACAGTCGCTTGTTGTGGAAAGCAGAGCGCCGCCAGGTTAACCCGCTCACCCTGACCATTGAGGCCGGTGAGCTGGAACTGGCCGAGATACCCTGTCAGGCTCGGCTCGCGCAGGGTCAGAGCCGCGAGGGATGCGGTGGCATCAAAGATAGCTTCGAGATCCGCCGCCTCGGCATCGTGGACCGCTTCGATCACCAGCAGAGTCGGCTTCACCCCGGCAGGCAGCAGGTTGGCAGCACGGCGAATGCGATCTTCCGGGCCGACCAGCAGCAGGCGCCCCTGACTCTGGTAAGAGACAGTGGCCGGGATCAGGTTGTCGGTCTTGACCGTATGCTGCAGGGCATCGGCGCGAGCGCGCGTGTTATGCGCGGCCGCCCCCGCCCCATGGGCAAGATTGGAGGCCAGATTTGGCAATGTTTGTTCAGTGCTCACATACGCTCCTGTGCGCGCCACCTCATGGGATGGGCGCTTGTTGGTAAGCCGAGAGAGCAAGAGGCGAGCCAACTCCCCCGGAAATAAAGTGACTGACAGGGAGTCAGGATCCTGAGGGTTCCATTCCCCCACCTTTGGTTGGGACATTTTGTCCACCATAGGAAACCAAAATGTCCCGATCGTCGGTGTGGGTTTGAGAATGGTTATCAGCCAGCTCGTCGGCGGCAGGTTCGCTGGCAACCGCCAGCGGTTCAGCGGATCCGTTGGCCGGGTTGGCCGATTCGCTCTCCGGGGCGATCACCTGATCCACCAGCCAGTTGCGCAGCCCGGCGGTCAGGGCTGCGGGCAGCAATTCGGGCTGGCTAAAATCCTGGGTGTAGTCGTCGAGCCCATCCGGTTTATGGCTGCGAAACATGGCCCGTAGCGCCTCCTTGTCGGGGAGTTTGGCCTTGCCCGGCTGGGCTGTTGTTAGCGGCGGTTCGCCACTCTCGGCCCCCTCAACGGCAAGAGGTTCACAGCTCCCCTTGTCAGTGCTGACTACGGGGCTATCCAGCGATATATCTGGAGTTTCAGCTTCGCCACTGCCTTCGATGGGGGCGGCAACCGCCTCGGGAATGGCCTCTTCCCGTGGCTGCAATACCTGATGCTTGCGCGCCTCACTCTTGCGAGACGACCAGCGTTTGAGGAACTCACTCATGGGCGCTGTTTCCGGCCTTGTTTACGGCACAGGTTCCGGCGTCACTGCCACGCTCGCGGCCATCGGAGCCAGTGGCTTTAACTGCGCCGCAGTTGGCTTGATCTAACGTATCTCTTGATGTCGCTACAGCCGTATCGAGGCCCAGCTGATCCTGCGCCCGTCCCTTGCCCTTCTTGCCCTTGCGGCGGGCCTCCAGCAGCTCGCCGTGGCGGCCGATAAAGGCCTCCACCCAGGCCTGCAGCGCCTCGGGCAGCGGGCAGGAGAGCACCTGCCGCTCGCCATCCATATAGGCAGCGGCCACAGTCTGGCTCAGGGTCAGGCCGTCGGCCACAAAGCCATTGTCCACGCGGCTTCCGGTGACAAAGAGGCGGGGCGAGCCGGAGCTCAGATTGAAGCGATAATCCCCCCGCTCATCGCGAAACAGGGTAAGAGGCAGCGCACCGGCAGCCTCGGGCTCGGCGGGATGGAGCGCCGCAATCTCGAAACGGCGGCTCTGCCAGCGGCCAACCTGGCTGTCGATGGACTTTAACTCCAGTTGCAGCCAGCGCTGCGGGGAGAGGGGTTTGGTTATCTCTTGCACTGTCACGGCTCCCATCAAAAGGTCTCGGCCGGGCCGCTCTCTCCCGTGAACCACCCCGCTCGGGGCGGATCAAGGCGGGAGATTTATGGCGGCCACGGCCATCAATGGGATAAGACATAGCAAGAGTGGGGCCAAGGCAGGTTTGGTGGTGGATGGGGGCTTTGCTGCGGGTGGCGCGGGCGTAGGTTGGTGCTGAGCGCAGCGAAGCCCAACATGCGGCGTAAAACCCATCAACCTGTGCTGGAGCAAGGGGATGGCAATAATCGAATAAGCCTGAATTATACGATTATTACCTTGATAAGGATATTCGCTATAAACGTTAGGCTCACTTCGTGTAGGTTGGTGCAGAGCGCAGCGAAGCCCAACATGTAAAGAAGAACCAATTTTCCCACATACCAATCCAGCTAGATGTTGGCAATAACCAAGTGGCCAGATGATTGCCTACATCAACAAGATCACCCGGTAAACGTTGGGTTTCACTTCGTTCAGTACCAACCTACGATTCAGCCCAACATACGATATTAGTGAGATGAGCATAAAAACACCACCTCACTAATATTGTTAATTTAGAAGGTCATCAAAAATATCATTCAATCCTGATGCTTGCTCTCTAGCAAGGTTGAACAGACTTAGTAACATAGGTGTATATTCATTGGACTCCCAGACAACCCTGTCATCGTCATCAACAATACAAAAACCTATACTCTCAGACCAATAAAATTCATGTTCATCATAAAAGCTCTTCGTTCTTAGGTCAAAAACACCTAAATACTTACCTTTATATTCAGTTTTCAGAAACAAAGGTACAGACTGTTCCGTATCGTGGGTTAGTGCCCTAGGAGCATCACACACCTGCCATGTTATGTTTCCTTTCTTAGTCTCATCAATCAACTTTGTAACTAATTGTATTGTTTTATTTTCGTGATTCATTTTTAATCCCACCTCGAATCTTTGGCTAACTCTCGTAGTGATGTGACCAGACCACTCAACTCAGAATACAATTCAAACGCCGAATCTTTACTTAATTCTGAGATAGAACTTTTAAAAAAAAAGTACTTTCTAGGTTGAAGTTGATCAAGATATTTTTTTACTTTTTTTCTTTCATCTTCAGGCAATTTATTCATTATGTTGCCAAGTAATGCCTTTGCATGAGAAAAACTTTCCAATGCTGGTTTTTTATCTTCATCCCATGCCTTTATTTGACTTGAAACCAGAGAGGTAACTTTGGCTAATTCTTTATTTATCTCAGGGAGTCTAGCTCTGCGCAGAAATGAATGTTTGATATGTCTTGCCTCATAGAATAAAAAGCCAGTAACAACAAGACCAATTACTGAAGCTGCTGACCCTAACTTGTTTATATCTGTTAGCCATTCCAGCATCTAATACATCCCTCACATATATAAAAAACATTTACTATAGCTCAACAGCGATGTTATTTTCCACATCTGATGCTTTACATATTACAAGTTTAACCTACTTAATTTTCAAAAAAAAGATAGACATCTTATTCTTTATCATTAAATGAGAGCTCTCCTATAGTTTTTTATCCCTGAAAAACATATGTTCAGTTCACTGTCACTAATGCAAAGCCACCTTAACATGGAACAAAACTTGCTGTGTCCCTCCCCTTAGATCCCGGCAACCGGTCGCGAGGGGCCCATGACACCTACCTTTATCAAAAGCAATGCTGCCGCCCAGCTCACCATGGCCGTCGAGGTGATGGATGAACAGGGCACAATGAACACCCGCCAAATCGCCTGTGAGCGGCCACTGACGGTCTACCTCAACTGGAAGGAGATAGTAACCCTGATGACGCTGGGGGCCCGCCCCGAGGCGCTGGTGCTGGGTTATCTGAAAAATCAGGGCTTTATCGAGGATATTTCGGCCATCGAGTCGGTGATCGTCGACTGGGAGAGCGAGGCCGCCGCCGTGGTGAGCAGCCAGCAGGCCGAAGATCTCGACAAATCGCTGGAGAAGAAGACGGTCACCTCCGGCTGCGGTCAGGGCACCATGTATGGCAGCGTGATGAAGAAGCTCGAAGGGGTGGTCTTGGCGGCGCCCGAGCTTAAACAGAGCACCCTCTACGCCCTGCTCAAGGCGCTGTCGGCCCATAACGAAACCTACAAGATGGCCGGTGCCGTCCATGGCTGCGCCATCTGTCGCGGCGCGGAGATCCTCTCCTTTGTCGAGGATGTGGGGCGCCACAATGCGGTGGATACTCTAGCGGGCGAGCTCTGGATGAGCGGCGAAAGTGGCAGCGATAAAATCTTCTACACCACAGGGCGGCTCACCTCGGAGATGGTGATCAAGGTGGCGCAGATGGGCATTCCGGTGCTGCTGTCGCGCTCAGGCGTCACCCAGATGGGGCTGGATTTGGCCCGCCAGCTCGGCATCACCATGATTGCCCGCGCCAAGGGGCGTCACTTCGAGGTCTTTAGCGGCCACGGCCAGCTGGTGCTGGACGAGAGGCCGCCGGTGCTGGCCAGCAGCCCCTCGGGTCGGGGACAACAAGAGTAAGCCATGAACGAGTTGATGAGTGCCAAGCAGATCGCTCTGTATCTCGACCACGCCACCAAAGAGGTCAAGAACAAGCCATGAATGAATTTATGAACGTGAAGCAGGTGGCGGAATACCTCGATCTCAACGAGAAGAAGGTCTACCAGCTTGCCAACGAGGCGCGTATCCCCGCCACCAAGGCGACCGGCAAGTGGCTGTTTCCCCGCTCCCTGCTCGACCGCTGGCTGCTCGGCAGCTGCCACGAGGGGGTGATGAACGACCGGCTGCTGCTGGCGGGCTCAGATGACGTGCTGCTGCACTACGCCAGCAGCCGTTTGGCCCAGCAGCTCGGCACCCAGGCACTGGTGGGCTACACCCCGTGCGGTACCCGTCAGGGGCTGGCGATGCTGGCACGCGGCCATGTGGATCTCTGCGCCATCCACTGGGGGCAGGCCGAGGAGGCGCACCTGCGCCACCCGGCGCTGGTGCAGCAGTATCAGGGCCACCGGCAATGGGTGATCGTTCATGGATTCAGGCGGGTGCAGGGGCTGGTACTGCGCCAGGGGCTGCAACCCAAGGAGGCGAAAGAGGCGCTCGACTGGCGCTGGGCCATGCGTCAGGAGGGGGCCGGCAGCCAGCGCGCCCTGCAGGAGTGGCTGCAAACCCAGGGGGAGTCGCTGACCCGGCTGGAGCGCACCCTCGAGGTCAACAGCGAGCGGGAACTGGCCGCCGCCATCAGCCGCGGCGATGCGGATGTCGGGCCCGGCGCCCAGAGCACCGCCACCGAGTTTGGCCTCGGCTTTATGCCCTTGTCGCAGGAGTGCTTCGATCTGGTGATGCCGCAGGGGGTCTTCTTTCGCACCCTGCTGCAACAGCTGATCGGCTGGCTGCAATCCCCCGAGGGACGCGAGCTGGCGGCCCGCCTCGGCGGCTATGACCTGACCCAGAGCGGCAAGCTGGTGTGGAGCCCGCAGTAAATAACCACTCACCCACAGACAAAACAGCCCGCCAACCATGTTGACGGGCTGTTTTTATCACGGGCCTTTTTATAACAGCATCAATCGCTTGTCTCACGCCCCTCGGCATTGAGGGCGATGCGCCACCCTTCCAGTTTCGCGGGCTCGCTGCCGCTGGGCAGCAGGGCGTGGCTGCGCAGCCGCACGGTAAAGCAGCTCCCCTGCCCCGGGGTGGAGTCCACCAAGAGCTCCCCACCCCAGCGACTGATGATGCGGTGGCTCAGGGCCAGCCCCAGCCCGGTGCCGGTAGCGCGGGTGGTGAAGAAGGGGTCGAAGATCTTGTCGATAATCGCCGCCTCGATGCCGCTGCCGTTATCGATCACCCGCACCTCGGCCCCGCGCAACTGACCCAGTTCATCGACCCAGTCGCGGCTCTCGACCCGGATCTCCCCCTGCTCCCCCAGCGCGTGACTGGCATTGACCAAGAGGTTGATCAGCACCTGCAACAGCTGCTGGCGATCCGCCTCGATGGGCTGCTGGGCCCTGAGATCGGCCACCAGCTCCACCTGCTGCTGGCGCAGGGCGGAACGCACCAGAGTCAGGCTCTCCTCAATGATGGGGTTGAGGTGCTGCCACACAGGCTCTGTCTCGTAATCGCCAGGGCGAGAGTATTGCAGCAAGCTGCGGGTGATGGCACGAATGCGCTCGATCTGGGCCAGCACCAGCGCCAGCTCCTCGCTGACCGGCTCGGCCGCCTCCCCCAGCTCCAGCTTCATCAGCTCCACATTGCCGAGGATCACCGCCAGCGGGTTGTTGATCTCATGGGCCACCCCGGCCGAGAGCTCGCCAAGGGCCGCCAGCTTCTCGCTGATGAGCAGCTGCTGGCGCGCCTCGGTCAGCATATGAATATGATCTTCCAGCTCGGCAGTCTTGAGCTCGAGGCTTTGGGTGCGCTCGGCCACCTTCTGCTCCAGCTCGTCGGCGCTGCGGGCCATCTGCTGCTGATGCGCTTCTTGCCTGTCCAGCATGGCGTCGAACTGGCGACCGAGCTGGGCCAGCTCGTGGTCGGGGTCGAGGGCCAGCGGGCCGATGCGAGCCGACTCCCCGGCCTGCACCTGCCGCACCACCTTGTGCATCCGCTCGATGGGGGAGAAGAGATCCCGCGCGCCGCGATAGACCAGCAGGCCGGAGAGCAGCAACAGCAGCACTACGCCGGAGCCCAGCTCCACCAGATTGGTGAGGTAGGTGCGGATAATGGGCCACTCGAGAAAGCCCACATAGAGCATGCCGAGCCGCTCGCCCTTGGCTCCCAGCAGCGGCTCGTAACCCGAGACATACCAGGCGTCGTGAACGAAGGCGCGGTCAACCCACATCTCCCCCCGCCCCAGCACCTGTTCGCGCACTGGCGGCGAAACCCGGGTGCCCACCGCCCGCCCCACCTGACGGCTACTGCTGACCGGTACGTTGGTGCTCACCCGCAAATCGTCGAGAAACAGGGTAACGGTGCCGACACTGCCATCCGGCAGGGTGTTTTTGGCAAACACCTGCCCCTTGAGCTCATCCACCAGCCGGGTGCTGCCGTTGACAAGCTCGCCCCCCTCCAGCACGGCCCAAAGGGAGCCGTCGCGGCCCATCACAGGGGTCAGCGACAGGCTGATCAGCCCCCGGTCCTCCACCACCCTGGTGCCATCCCGTTGCCACAGCACGGCCCGCTTGGCCAGTTGCGGGGAGAGGGCGAGCATCTCCTGCTGCGACCAGACCACGAAGTGACTGACGCTGCGTCCGGCCGTGAGGGCGGCACGCGCCTGCGCCGTCAGCTGATCCAGCTCGGGGCCACGGCGCAAGCGCAGAAAGTCGAGGCCGTAATTGGCCGCCAGCGGCATCACCCAATCCTGCAGCTGATCCGGCGATTCCCGCAGTCGCAGCTGAAAGGCCCAGGCATCGCGCAGATGCTCCAGATGTTCGGTCTGGCGCTGCTGCTGCACCGTGATGGCATGGTGGGCCACCCCGAGATCGCTGCGCACCGTGGTGAGCAGGTTCTGCCAGCTGTAGGTGAGGGTCCAGTAGAGGGTGAGCGCGATCATGCCCGCCAGGGTGAGCATGATGGGCACCGAGGTGAGCAGCAGCAGACGCCAGCGCACTTTGGTGCGCACGCAGCGGGGCAGCAGGGCGCGCATGCAGCGAGAGAGCAGGGTCTGTTTCATCGCCACCCCATCCGATCAACCTTCCTCATTCGATGGCCCACTCCTTGAATTTGCGCTCCAGGGTCTTGCGCGCCACCCCGAGCACCCGGGAGGCAGCCGACTTGTTGCCATCATGGCTGGCTACCACTTGCAGGATGTGGGCCTTCTCCACCTCCGCCAGCGGCCACGCCAGCGGATAACCCTCCTCGCTCGCCTCCTGTTCGGCGGGTTTGCTGCTCAGCCAGTAATCGGCGGGGGGCTTGCCCAGCAGCAGGCAGCGTTCAATGAGGTTGCGCAGCTCGCGCACGTTGCCGGGCCATGGATAGGCCTGCATCGCCACCACATCCTCGTGGGTCCAGCTTAAGGATCCCATCCCCATCTCGGCGGTGAGCTGGCGGGTAAAGTGGTGCACCAGCGCGGGGATGTCGTCGACGCGCTCCCGCAGCGGCGCCACCGGCAGCGCCACCACGTTGAGGCGATAGAAGAGATCTTCGCGAAAGCGGCCCGCCTCTACTTCGGCTTTGAGGTTGCGGTTGGTGGCGGCGACGATGCGCACATCCACCGCCAGCTCGCGCTCGGCACCGACCGGGCGAATGGCTTTTTGCTCCAGCACCCGCAGCAGGGAGGATTGCATGGCCAGCGGCATTTCGCCGATCTCGTCGAGAAACAGGGTGCCCTGATGGGCAACCCGAAACAGGCCGTCACGCCCCTTGCGGGCACCGGTAAATGCCCCTTGTACGTGGCCGAACAGCTCGCTTTCCAGCAGTTCGGGGGCAATGGAGGCGCAGTTGAGAGGCACAAAGGCCCCCATCCGGCCAGAGAGTTGATGCAGGGCGCGGGCCACCAGCTCCTTGCCGGTGCCGGACTCCCCCTCCACCAGCACGGCGGCATTGGAGGGAGCCACTCTGGCGATGAGCGTCTTGAGCTCGCGGGTCTTGGCACTGTCGCCAATCAGGGTGGGGGGGAACAGCTTGCTCACCTCCCGGCGCAGCAGCAGGTTCTCCCGCTCCATCTGGCGGCGCTCGATGACTCTGTCCACCGCCTGCACCATCTGATCCAGATTGAAGGGCTTGAGGATAAAGTCGCTAGCGCCGAGGCGCAGCGCCTTGAGGGCGGTATCCATGTCGCCAAAACCGGTCATGAAGATGATGTCGCTGCGACGGGTAGCGGGGTCGATGGCCTCGTGCCACTCGATGCCGGAGCGCCCCGGCAGCCGGATGTCGGCGATGATAAGGTCGAAGTGAAGGCGGCAGCGCAGGGCTTCCGCCTCCTCCACGCTGGCGGCAGTCTCAATCTGGGCAAAACGCTTGGCCAGCGCCTTGGCCAGAAAGCTGCGCATGCCGGGCTCATCGTCAACGATAAGCAGGGAGAGGGCAGACCAGCGGCTGGGAGGGAGTGTCATGGAAAAAAGTACCTCGGATGCACGTACGGTCGGTGAATGTCCCGATAACCGGAACCTTAGTGGGACATTTTGTCCTTACCGTATCAAAAGCACCAACACCAATTATTAAAAGCGATAACAAGCTCACCTAATTGATTCTAATAAGCTTATGTTTTTAAAAGGCAAACCGTGAATGCAGCGGCAAAGGAACAGTTTGGCACCCTGCTTGCTTACTCTTGCCCTCTCCTCATCCACCCTGAAAAAAGTTGCATCACGATGACGATAAAAACCAACCTCAAACGTTTTGCCCTCTCCCTCGCCGCCAGCCTGCTGATCGCCGGTGCTGCCCATGCCGAAGCGGATACTAATGCCACAAAAGCGCCGATCCGCCTCGCCACCACCACCAGCACCGAGCAGTCCGGTCTGCTGGGCTGGTTGCTGCCCCAGTTCACCAAGGAGACCGGTTATCCGGTGCAGGTGATGGCGGCCGGTACCGGCCAGAGCCTGAAGATGGGTGAGAATGGCGACGCGGATCTGGTGATGACCCACGCCCCCTCTGCCGAGAAGAAGTTCGTCGATGCGGGCTTTGGCATCGAGCCGGTGCACCTGATGTACAACGACTTCGTCATCGTCGGCCCGGCCAAAGATCCGGCGGGTCTCGGCAAACTGCACGACGCAGCCAAGGGGCTGCAAGCCATCAAGGAGCAGGGCCAGACCTTTATCTCCCGCGGTGACGAGTCCGGCACCCACATCAAAGAGAAGACCCTGTGGCAGGCGGCTGACGTCAAACCCGAGTTTGCCGGTTACAAGTCCATCGGCCAGGGGATGGGGCCGACCCTGACCATGGCCTCGGAGCTCGGTGCCTACACCCTGACCGACCGCGGCACCTGGCTCGCCTACCAGAGCAAGCTGGATCTCGCCGTGCTGCTGGAGGGTGACAAGCGCCTGTTCAACCCCTATCAGGTGATCCTGGTCAACCCCAAGCGCTACCCGGACCTCAACACCGAAGGGGCCCGCACCCTGAAAAACTGGCTGGTCTCAGAGCATGGCCAGAAGTTGATCGGTGACTTCAAGGTGGCGGGTCAAGCGCTGTTTGTAGCGGATGCCAACGGGAAATAATGGCAACCCTGACCCCTGCGATGACCTTGATGGCCCTCCCCCGGTTCGCTGAGGGAGGTGCCTGATGCCGACCCTGCTCGACACTACGTTGGCTGCCCTCGCCCTGCTGTTCAGTGGTGACACCGAACTGTGGCAGGTGGTGGGGGTCTCCTTCTCCGTCTCCTGCATCGCCCTGCTGCTGGTGCTGCTGCCCGCCTTGCTGCTGGGCTTTGCCCTGGCCTATCTGCCGCTGCCCGGCCGCTGGCTCTGGCTCTCCTGCATCAATACCCTGCAATCGGTGCCGACCGTGGTGATTGGCCTCTTGCTCTACATGCTGCTGTCGCGGGCCGGCCCCTTTGGCGACTGGAAGCTGCTCTTTACCCAGCAGGCGATGGTGGTAGGGCAGATGCTGATCGCCTTTCCGGTGATCGCCACCATGGCTCACGCGGCGTTTGTCCAGAGCGACCGGCGCGCCTGGGAGACCGCCCTGACCCTGGGGGTCTCCTGGCCCAAGGCGCTGATCGGCCTGATGCACGAGTGCCGCTTTGGCCTGCTGGCCGCCATCATCGGCGCCTTCAGCCGTATCGTCACCGAGGTGGGCTGCTCCATGATGGTGGGGGGCAATATCCTGCACTTTACCCGCAATATCCCCACCGCCATCGCGCTGGAGACCCAGAAAGGGGCCTTCACCCAAGGGGTGGCGCTCGGCATAGTGCTGCTCACCCTCGCCCTCTTGCTCAACCTGCTGCTGACAGCGTGTCGCGGCCACAGCTATCTGAAGAACTGACCATGCCCCCACTGTGTATCAACAGGAGTACCCCATGGCCCTGACCGCCCAGCAACTCACCATGCGCTTTGGCGAACGCCAGCTGTTCGAGATTGACCGGCTCGCCATCGCACCGGGGGATGCCATCTGGCTGCACGGGGCCAACGGGGTGGGCAAGACGACTTTGCTCAAGATCCTGGCGGGGCTGCTCGCCCCCACCCGTGGCCACACCAATCTGCCGGGGCGCTGGCAACGGCGGCTCAACCGGCTGCTCAAGCGGGATCTCGGGCCGGGCCGGGTCACCTATCTGCACCAGACCCCCTATCTGTTCGATCGCACCGTGCACGACAACGTGGCCTGGGCGCTGGATAAACAGCTTGGCAGCGAGATCCGGGTGTTCGAGGCGCTGCGCCGGGTCGAGCTGGAGGGGCTGGCGCGGGAGCACATCAGCATTTTGTCCGGTGGCGAACGGCAACGGCTGGCGATGGCCCGCGCCTGGGCGCTGCAACCGGCCTTTCTGCTGATGGATGAGCCCACCGCCAATCTGGACACACATTCGGTTGCCCTGATGGCCGCATTGGCGCAAGATCTGCGGGAACATGGCAGCGGCCTTGTCGTCATCAGCCACCAGAGCAATGCATTGACCGACCTGTGCGAGCGGCAATGGACCCTCGCCCGTGGCCAGCTGCAAGAGACGACCCCTTTAAAAATCATCGAGCGACATGACTTCAAAAAGCGACAGCCACTCTGATCCCGTTGCCGTATCAGCAGTGATCCTGGCAGGAGGCCGCGCCACCCGGATGGGGGGCGAAGACAAGGGATGGGTAGCACTGGCGGGACGCCCCCTAATCGACCATGTGCTGGCGCGCCTGCGCCCCCAGGTGGATGAGGTGCTGATCAACGCCAACCGCAGTCAGCCCCGCTATCAGGCGCTGGCCCCGGTCATCAGCGATGACAACAACGACTATCTCGGCCCGCTGGCGGGCATGCAGGCTGGCCTTGCCGCCGCCCGTCACGACTGGGTGCTGTTCGTCCCCTGCGATGGCCCCGCCCTGCCGCTGGATCTGATGAGCCGCTTTCGCGCCGCCCTGACCCCAGAGACCGAGCTGGTGGTGGCCCACGACGGCGACTGGCTGCAACCCGTGGTGGCCCTGCTGCACAAATCCCTGCTCCCCTCCCTCACCGCCGCGCTGGCCGAGGGTGAGCGCAAAATCGATGTCTGGTTTGCCCGCCACAATATGGCGGTGGTGAGCTTTGCCGATCAGCCGGATGCCTTTATCAATCTCAACAGCCCTGCCGAGCTGGCCGCCTACGAGGCCCGCCTGCTTGCCCCGGCTATCGACCCCCAACAAGGAGTCACCTCATGACCACGGCTCCCACTCTTCCCCTGCTCGGCTTCGCCGCCTGGAGCGGCACCGGCAAGACCACCTTGCTGGAACAGTTGATCCCCCTGCTGGTGGATCGCGGCCTGCGCATCGGGGTGCTCAAGCACGCCCATCACGACTTTGACATCGACCAGCCGGGCAAGGACAGTTACCGCCTGCGCAAGGCGGGTGCCCAGCAGATGATGGTGGCCTCCCGTCGCCGCCATGCGCGCATTACTGAAACAACGCACGGCGAAACGGAACTGGCCGAAGCCGACTTTCGCCAGCTACTGGCCAGCTTCGATCAAACCAGCCTCGATCTGCTGCTGGTGGAGGGGTTCAAGCACGAGCACTTCCCGAAAATCGAGCTGCACCGCGCCGAAATTGGCAAACCGCTGCTCTTCCCCGACGACAGGGACATCATAGCGCTGGCCAGCGATCAGACTGTAGAGACAAGCCTGCCGCAACTCGATATCAACGATCTGGCGGCCATTGCCGACTTCGTCTGCCGCTGGCTTGACGGCTGCCAGAGCAAGGAGCCGGAGGCGGGCAAGGGATTTCTCTCGGTCGAAGCGGCCCGCAACGCCATTCTGGCAGCCCTCACCCCGAGCAACGCCTGCATCGATAAACCGCTGGCCCAGTGCCACGGCGCCGTGCTGGCCACCGATCTGGTGAGCCCCATCAATGTGCCCCCCCACGCCAACTCGGCAATGGATGGCATTGGCCTGCGCAGCGACGACCTCGCCGCCGGTCGCTGGCAACTGGTGGGGGAAGTGCTGGCGGGCCAGCAGCGCCATGAGCCGGTGCTGGCCGATCAGGCGGTGCAGATCATGACCGGCGCCCCGCTGCCCCCCGGTGTGGATACCGTGGTGATGCGGGAAGAGACGCTGATTGAAGGTGAGTGGGTCACCGTCACCGCCCCAATCCGGGCAGGGCAGAATGTGCGCCTCGCCGGGGAAGATCTTGCCAAGGGTGCGGTCGCCATCCCGGCCGGTACCTGGCTTGGCGCCCCCCAGCTGGGGCTGGCAGCATCCCTCGGTCAGGCCACGCTCAGCGTGCGTACCCCGCTGAAAGTGGCGCTGTTCAGTACCGGTGACGAGGTGCAGGCACCGGGCGAGCAGCTCGCCCCCGGCCATATCTTCGACAGCAACCGCTTCACTCTGATGGCCCTGATCCGCGCCGCTGGTTGCGAGGTGATGGACCTTGGTATCATTCCCGATGACAAGAGCATCCTGCGCCAGCAGCTGGAGCAGGCCGCCGCCAGCGCCGATCTGGTGCTGAGCTCGGGCGGGGTCTCGGTGGGTAACGCCGACTTTATCAAGCTGGTGCTGGCAGAGCTCGGCCAGATCGATTTCTGGCGCATCCAGATGCGGCCGGGCCGCCCGCTCGCCTTTGGCAAGCTGGGGCAGACCCCCTTCTTCGGCCTGCCGGGCAATCCGGTGGCGGCGATGATCTGCGTGCTGCAATTTGTCGAGCCCGCCATCGCCCGTCTGCAGGGCAAGCGGTGGCAGCCGCTGCGCCTGTCGGCACTGGCGGACGAGAAGATGAAGAGCCGCCTGGGGCGCACCGAGTTTCTGCGCGGCATCTTCCATCAAGATCGCAACGGCCAGCTGCGGGTGCGCACCACAGGGCCGCAGGGCTCGGGCATTCTCAGCTCCATGAGCGATGCCAACTGCCTGATCGAAATCGTGCCGGACCAACCCGGCATCGCCATTGGCGAGCGAGTCTGGATCCACCCCTTGCAAGGACGACTGGCCTGATACCCGCACGGGGCGTCGGCCGGATACACGGCGCCCCGTCACACACCTGATCGGCAACCTGATACGAGGCAAACTGTGCGTCTTGATGCCCCTCTCTCCCGACTCGATCTGCTGGTCTATGGCCACTACCGGATCGTCCATGGCCTGCGCATTGCGCTCGCCTTTATGCTCACCTTTCTGCTGACCCGCGAACTGCAACTGCCGGAGAGCACCTGGCCGCTGATCACATTAGTGGTGGTGATGGGGCCCATCTCGTTTTGGGGCAATGTGCTCTCCCGTGCCCTGCAGCGGGTGGTGGGCACCATCTTCGGCGCCGGTTGCGGGGTGGTGGCACTTTATCTGGAGATCTACTCCATGCCGCTCACCCTGATCTGGTGTGGTTGCATCATGTTCCTCTGCGGCTATCTGGCCCTCGGCAAGCGCCCCTATGTGGGGCTGCTGATCGGTATCACCCTTGGCATCACCATGGGAGCCATGCCGGGGGACATAAAGATGGCGCTGTGGCGCAGTGCTGATGTGATCCTCGGCTCCCTGCTGGCGCTGCTCTTTTGCAGCATCTATCCCCAGCGCGCCTACAGCCACTGGCGGCTGCAACTGCACCAGATCCTGCAACAGTCGGGGCGGCTCTATCACACCCACCTCTCCCCCAATGTGCTGGAGCGGCCGCGGCTCAAACACAATCTCTCCCAGCTGCTGGCCCAGACCGGCAAACTGCGGGCACTGCTGGCCCCCGCGGCCAAGGAGAGTCGCCACAGTATCTCGCTGTTTGATGCGGTGCAGGTCACCATGCGCAACACCCTCTGTACCCTGGAGATGCTGGCCAACACCTACTGGAACGATCGCCAGAGTCACTTCCTGATGCAGAGCACCCGCGAGCTGCACACTTGCCATCAGGCCACCGAGGAGGTGATCAGCCAGCTCGCCCTGATGATGCAAACCGGCGACGGGCGCGGCGCGGATGCCGCCATCGCCCGCCTGCAGGAGGTGGCGATGCAGGTGTCGCTGCCCCCCAACACCGAGGCGGCCATTAATGGCTACCTCTGGCTCAACGTCCAGCTGACCGAGCAGCTCACCCACCTGCGCCGCCTGCTGGGGCTGATCCTCACCCCGCCCCATCGCAAGCAGCCGGACTAGACCCAATGCAAAACGCCCCGCAGTTGCGGGGCGTTTTGAGTACCAACCTGAAGATCTCAGCCGTTTACGCGGCGGTGCGGATCTGCTCAAGTTGATCCTGAGTCATGGTAGAGACCAGCTGACCATCGAAATAGATATCCAGCATCTCACCACGCTTCTCGCCGCGCATCATGCCGATGCTGCCATCCAGATAATGCAGCTTCATTTCGGCGCTTTGTGCGTTGGGATAGCTGATTTCGACTTCGCGCACACCCTGCGGCAGCATGGCCAACGGCACCTTTTTAAGGGCCGGGTCCAGATGCTGGTTCACCTTGATCACCGAGTTGGCACGCATGTCGACCAGCGCTGGCGACTTGCCAGTGATGACGTTTTTGCCAGTCCAGAATTCGATGGTATTGAATACGAACAGATCGCCGGTAGCCGCCAGACCATAGACAGGGGCGAGCAACACGAAAACCCCGGCACGGCCGTAGCGGTTATCCACCACGCTCAGGTTGCCCTTGGTGACCATGCCAGAAAGCCCCATCTGCCCCATACAGCCGCCCAGACCCATGCTCGCGACCATAACCAGCAGGGCCATTGCCCGCCCTTTCTGTTGTAATGCCATCTTGTTCTGTTCCTGCTCCAAAATTAATGAGGCGGCAAGCCTAATCAAGAGGTCAAACCAGAACAATTCACAATGGAGGGACGATACAGGAGGGGTTCAGATTCACATATCAAGTGCACAAGAAATAAGCACCGATGGAGTGATAATCCCAACGGTGCCTTTACTCGACAACCAATACCACTCAAGAATCTATGGCCAAGTTGGATACGGTTTCGGTGACACTGATGGCCCCCTGCTCAATCTGGGCCATCACACTGCTCACCTCGCTAATCTGCTCCTTGCCACGTAATGCTCTACTGGCCACTTCATCGATATTGCTGGTGATATGGGCGGTCAACTCGCGGTTTTTCTGCACCACTGCGGCAATCTCGCCGGTAGAGAGCGAGGTGCGAGCCGCCAGTTGCCGTACTTCGTCGGCCACCACCGCAAAACCACGGCCCTGATCTCCGGCCCGCGCGGCTTCAATGGCCGCATTCAGTGCCAACAGGTTGGTCTGCTCTGCAATGCTGCTAATGGTGGAAACGATCGCCTCTATGCTTTTTGACTGCTCATTTAACTGACCAATCAAAGCTGAGGTTTTGCTTACCTGCTCCGAAATAGCACTCGAGAGAGCGACCGAGGCATTGAGCAGATCAGAACCGGTCGATGCAGCTTGGGTGGTCTCTTTAGAAATAGTGTGAGCGATACGGGCCGCTTCACTGACCGCCTGGGCCCGTTTGATCCGTTCCGTCACGTCACTGGCAAACTTGACCACTTTGATCACCTTGCCCGACTCATCCTTGATGGGGTTATAGGTTGCCTCCAGCCAGAGCTCGTTACCATGACTGTCCCGGCGTAAAAAGAGACCCGATTTGAGCTGACCATGGGCCAAATCCTCCCAAAAATGGGGCTGTTCCCGATAAAAACTGTCGTCACAAAACAGCTTGTGATGCTGTCCTTTGAGTTGTGATAACGAGTAACCAACGCAGGAGAGGAAATTCTGATTGGCAGTGATGATGTCACCTTTGGGGGTGAATTCGATAATGGCCAGAGAACGGTCGAGGGCTGAGGCGATGGCTTTCTGACGGCTGAGCTGGATGTAACTCTCGGTGATATCAGCGGCAATCTTGACCACTTTGATCACCTTGCCATCAACCTTGACCGGGAAGTAGGTCGCCTCTAGCCACAACTCTCGCCCCTGCTTATCAAAACGCTGATAAATGCCGCTGTGGGTCTCGCCATGGTCCAGTTGCTGCCAAAACTGCGAGTAAGAGGTCGACTGCCCATAGTGGGCGTCGCAAAACATCCGATGGTGTTTGCCAACCACCTCCTGCTCGCTATAACCCACCACACTTAAAAACAGCGGATTAGCCTCGAGGATAACCCCTTGCGGGGTAAAACTGATGGTTGCCACCCCCTTTTTGACGGCATCAATAAAGGAGTGGGCCTGGGCCAACTGCGTTTGACATGCGAGTAATTCTGCTTTGATTTTAAAATTAAACATCAGCCCAGCCTCCGGTAGATACCTGCAATTAGGTTACGTCTGTACCGATTTTAGACGAAAAATCTGATAGATAGCGCTTACCACTTCCCCCCGGCCAGCAGGCGCATAAAAATCCTAATCACGTCGAAAAAAAACAGGGGTTAGCGTGATGAAGATCACACTACTTTATTCTGGTTCACCACATAAAAATCCATCACCAGATAGGGATTAATTTATTGATATTACCCATAACAAACCTCCACCCATGCCACAAAAAGCCTCAATCATTTGTTTTTAAAAAGAAAAGTAAATACCGCCTGAAAATAGCGAGTCCTGCCTGAAAACGGGATCTTCATCACATCGTGTTTTGCTGCGCACAAAAATCCAGTGATTGGCATATTTGTCCGATAGGGCGAGGGCGGACGAACCGCGATAATAGCCAGGTCATTTTTATCCAGTACGTCGATACGTACTCACGCATAGCTTCCGTCACCGGAAGCGGGGAGAGCGCCATGATCACCACCTTGATCAATGAACATCTGATCAACCTCGATTTGAAAGCGACGCGAAAGGAAGAGGTCTTCACCGAGATGGCCCGCCTGCTGGCATCGCAAGGCAGGGTCAGCGACGAGCAGGCCTTTATCAAGGATCTGTGGGCCCGCGAAGAGCTGGGTAACACAGGTTTTGAGGAGGGCGTGGCCCTGCCCCACGCCAAGAGCGCGGCGGTGAGCAACCCGGCGGTCGCCATCGGCATCAGCCGCAACGGCATCGAGTACGGCGCCGAAGATGGCAAGCCGTCCCACCTCTTTTTCATGATTGCCTCCCCCGATGGTGGCGCCAATCACCATATCGAGGTGCTGGCCGAGCTCTCCGGCAAGCTGATCGAAGAGGGCTTTATCGCCAAACTGCTGGCGGCCAAAACCCCGGCCGACGCGCTGGCGCTGCTGCTGGCCAAGAAAGAGGAGCAGAGTGCAGCCCCGACCACCAGCAAAGGCTTCATCATCGGTGTCACTGGCTGCCCCGCCGGTATCGCTCACACCTATCTGGCGGCCGAATCGCTGGAGCGCGCTGCCCGCGAGCTGGGTTATGAGGTGAAGGTGGAGACCAACGGCTCCATCGGCGTCAAGAACAGCCCGACCGCGGACGAGATTGCCCGCGCCACCGCCATCGTGGTCGCCTGTGACAAGCAGGTGGACATGGCCCGCTTCGCTGGCAAGCCGCTGATCAAAACCGGCGTGAAGGCCCCCATCAAGGATGGCAAGGGTCTGATCGAGCAGGCACTGAAAGCCCCCGCCTATGTTGCTGGCAAAGAAGATAAAAAGGGTGAAGAGAAGAGCTCGGGCGGCAGTTCCGATCTCTATCGCTACCTGATGAACGGCGTCTCCCACATGATCCCGTTCGTGGTGACCGGCGGTCTGTTGATTGCGCTGGCACTGGCCATCGGCGGCAACCCGACCCCGAGCGGCATGCAGATCCCGGAAGGGAGCATGTGGAACCAGATCCTCAACGTGGGCGTAGCCGCCTTTACCCTGATGATCCCCATTCTGGCGGGCTATATCGCCTACGCCATCGGTGATCGTCCGGCGCTGGCCCCTGGCTTTATCGGCGGCTGGATCGCCAACAACGGCAGCTTCTACGGCGCTGACGCCGGAACCGGCTTTATCGGTGCCATCATCGCGGGCCTGTTGGTCGGTTATCTGGTGCGCTGGATTGCCACCCGTCACTACCACAAGATGGTGCAGCCGCTGGTGCCGATCCTGATCGCCCCCATCGTCGGTTCCCTGTTTATCGCTGCGGTCTTTATCTTCATCATCGGCGCCCCGATTGCCGACATGATGACAGGCCTCAACGCCATGCTGCTCTCCATGAGCGGCGGCAGTCTGGTGCTGCTGGGCATCGTGCTGGGGGGTATGGCTGGCTTTGATATGGGTGGCCCGGTCAACAAAGTGGCCTTCCTGTTCTCCGTCGGTATGATTGCCTCCGGTCAGACCCAGTTTATGGGTGCCATGGCTTGCGCCATCCCGGCTGCGCCCCTTGGCATGTCGCTGGCTACCGTGCTCGGTCGCAAGCTGGGTATCTTCGATGCCTCTGAAATCGAAGCGGGCAAAGCCGCCGGTGCCATGGGTCTGGTGGGGATCTCCGAAGGGGCGATTCCGTTCGCCGCCCGTGATCCGCTGGCCGTCATCCCGGCCAACATTCTGGGCAGCATGACCGCTGCGGTGATGGCCTTCCTGTTTGGCATCACCAACAGCGTCGCCCACGGTGGCCCCATCGTGGCCCTGCTGGGTGCGGTCAACAAGCCGCTGCTGGCACTGCTCTGCATGGTCTGCGGTGCCATCGTCACCGGTGTGGTGGCGGTAGCTCTGAAAAAACTGCGGATCAAAAAGAGTGACGAGGTGACCCTGGCCAAAGCGGCCTGAGTCCCCCCGCGCAATCACTACTCGTAACGCATAACAGGAGGCCACCCCACGGGGTGGCCTCTTGGTTTCTCACGGCGGCTGGCGGCCAGCTTTCCCCTGCTCCGCCCCCACGAAACAGGGGTCGATGACCCCGCCTACCTCGCTTCTCGCTTCGCCCTCCTCTCCTTGTGTCTCTCCCTCACGCCTCGCAACCAAGGGCTCGCACGGCGCAGCAAACTGGCTGACATGGCAGCACTTTGGCGTTCACTGTGTGATGTTTCTCACGCTTTTTCCGCGAAAGCGCAAAAACTAGGAAATTTTCCTAGTGCCACTAGGGATGGCTCTCAAGCCATTTTCTGCCCCTCTGATTAGAGTCACCTCACCTGATGTCGTGACCCGCACCACGATGGGCAACCAGCCCCATCATCCCGTGCCGGGCCCGGGTTTATATGGATGGAGAGTCGGCCGCAGCACCAACTGGCAGGATCTGACTTTCGGTTCCCCTTCCGTGGCGTGACCTCAAACAATTTATCTACAAATGAGGGGCGCGGCGGAAATACCGTCTATCTCGCAGAGGATGAACGAAGATGTTGAAATTGCTCCAACAGGTCCGGGTTCCGACCCTCGACCTGCCGGTCGAAGCCCGGCGCAAGCTCTGGTTCAAGCCTTTTATGCAATCCTATCTGGTTGTATTTATTGGCTACCTGACCATGTATCTGATCCGCAAGAACTTCAACATTGCGCAAAATGACATGATCCAGGAGTACGGTCTGTCGATGACCGAGCTTGGCATGATCGGCCTTGGTTTCTCCATCACCTACGGGGTGGGCAAGACAGTCGTCTCCTACTACGCCGATGGCAAGAACACCAAGCAGTTCCTGCCGCTGATGCTGATCCTCTCCGCCCTCTGCATGCTGGGCTTCAGTGCCAGCATGGGTGGCACAGGTTTTAGCCTCTACCTGATGATCTTCTTCTACGCAGCCAGTGGTTTCTTCCAAAGCTGTGGTGGCTCTTGCAGCTACTCCACCATCACCAAGTGGACCCCTCGCAACAAGCGCGGCACTTACCTCGGCATGTGGAACCTCTCCCACAACGTGGGCGGTGCCGGTGCGGCCGGTGTGGCGCTGTTCGGTGCCAACTACCTGTTTGATGGCAATGTGCTCGGCATGTTTATCTTCCCGTCCATCATCGCGCTGATCGTCGGCTTTATCGGCCTGCGTTTTGGTAGCGATTCACCGGAAGCCTATGGTCTGGGCAAGGTGGAAGAGCTGTTTGACGAAGTGGCGAGCGAAGAAGATATCGCCACCGAAGAGCAGCAGCTGACCAAGGGGCAGATCTTCGTGAAGTACGTGCTGCTGAACAAAGTGATCTGGCTGCTCTGCTTTGCCAACATCTTCCTCTACGTGGTGCGCATCGGTATCGACCAGTGGTCCACCGTCTACGCTCACCAGGAGCTGGGCTTCTCCAAAGAGGTGGCGATTCAGGGCTTTACCTTCTTTGAAGTGGGCGCACTGGTCGGCACCCTGATGTGGGGTTATCTCTCCGATCTGGCCAATGGCCGTCGTGGTCTGGTGGCTTGCGTCGCCTTGGCGCTGATCATTGCCACCCTGGGTCTCTATCAGCACGCCACTACCCCATTCATGTTCCTGGGTTCGCTGTTCTTGCTGGGCTTCCTGGTGTTTGGTCCGCAGCTGCTGATCGGCGTTGCCGCCGTGGGCTTCGTCCCCAAACAGGGCATCAGCGTAGCCGATGGGGTCAAGGGCACCTTTGCTTATCTGATCGGTGACAGCTTCGCCAAACTGGGTCTGGGCATGATCGCCGATGGTACCCCCATCTTCGGTCTGACTGGCTGGGCAGGCACCTTCGCCGCCCTCGACATGGCTGCTGCCGCCTGTCTGGTGCTGATGGCCTGTGTGGCCGTGGCCGAAGAGCGCAAGATCCGCCGTATCAAGCGCGAGCTGAAAGCCGCAGCGCTGGCCGGCCAGACCGCCTGATCCCCTGCAGATTGTCGTTGATTGTTCAGGGCCACCCACACGGGTGGCCCTTGTTGTTTGGCGCAACCAGACACCCGATGGGCCCGACATGAGCCTGCGCTGCCGCTCAAGGGGCAGGCATATCCCCATCAAGATCCCACTTTTCGTATGGACTTTTGGTAAAGCCAGCCCGCCAGCGCTATCTTGTTGCTCCCACTTGCCTGCATCACAGATATCTGATGAAGATCGTTGCCATCACCGCTTGCCCGACCGGTATTGCCCATACCTATATGGCTGCCGATGCCCTGCAAAAAGCAGCCACCACCCTGGGGCTCAAGATCAAGGTCGAAACTCAAGGCGCCATGGGCATGGAGAACATGCTGACCGCCCGCGATATTGCCAGCGCTGATCTGGTGCTGATTGCCTCCGATATCGAGATTGAGCAGAAAGATCGCTTTCTCGGCTGCGCCATTCATCAGGTGACCCTGGAAACCGTGCTGCTGGATGCCATGGGCGTACTCAAGGGATTGCCGATCCCGGTCTGATGCTAACCCGTGAAATCACCTTCTACTGCCAGCAGGGGTTGAGCATCACCCAGGCCAAGCAGTTGAACCGGCTGGCGGGGATGTTCAAATCCACCATCCGCTGCGCCAACCTCACCCGGCGCCAGACCGTTGCCGCCAGCAACCAGCTCTCCCTGTTGACCCTCGCCACCCAGCCCGGCGATCTCTGCCAGTTGCAAATTGAAGGGTGCGATGCCGAACTGGCCCACATGGCCTTTACCTGCTGGTGCGGGGAGCTGGGTCAACCGCTGGTGCGCCCGCGCACCGCCGCGCTGGCGGAGTTGCGACTGACCAACGCTCTGCCCGACTACCATTTTGCCCTGCGCCAGCTGGCCTACAGCCCCGAACCGCTGACCAAAGCCGAAGCGCTCGAGCATCTGATCGATCTGCTGCCCGCCGAGCTGGTCAGCAACAGAGCCGCGCTGGAGGAGGCGATCAGTCGGCGCGAGCAGGTCTCGGCCACCATCATCCGCCCCGGCCTTGCCATGCCTCATGTATTGAGCGAAGGGATCAGCCAGCCAGCGCTGACTCTGCTCAATTGCAAGGAGCCCATTGAGTGGGGCTCTCAAATCGGGCCGGTGCAGACCGTTATTCTGCTGGCGGTGCCGGTTGGTAGCGGACGGGAGACCCTGCGCCCCCTCACCCGACTGGCGCAGGCGATGATCGACGATGTGGTCAGCCACGCCCTTTTGCAGGCAGGCTCGGCCCCCGCCCGTCAGGCTATCGTCGTCGAGAGCCTGTTAAGCTAGGCGAATTGGCTCTGGGCGCTGCTTGCTGTAACGCCAGCCATTCATCCTGCCCTCAGCACCCTGTGGTACACTCGCTGCCATCGTCTGTCTGAAGTGTGTATCCGATGAAATCTCCCCGCTCCCGTCTCTCTGTCAACCGTACGCCGCGCGATAACGCCCCGCGCACGGCGGCCAAACCAGCCGCACCCCGCCATGTTTCCCCCCGCAAACCGGAGCTGGCACCGGCGGATCGCAAGCTGTTGCTGCTAAACAAGCCCTACATGGTGCTCTGCCAGTTCACCGACGAGGCGGGCCGCGAGACCCTCAAGGATTACATCAAAGAGCCCGGCATCTATGCCGCAGGGCGGCTCGATCGCGACAGCGAGGGGCTGCTGCTGCTCACCAACGATGGCAAGCTGCAGGCGCGCCTCACCCAGCCGGGGGAGAAGACCCCCAAGACCTACTGGGTGCAGGTAGAAGGCATTCCGAGCGAGGAGAAACTGGCCGCCCTGCGCACCGGGGTGGAGCTCAACGACGGTATGACCCTGCCCGCCGGGGCGCGCATCATGGATGAACCTGCGGTGTGGCCGCGCAATCCGCCCATTCGCGAGCGCAAGGAGATCCCCACCAGCTGGCTGGAGATCAAAATCATCGAGGGACGCAACCGGCAGGTGCGGCGGATGACCGCCCATATCGGCCACCCCACCTTGCGCCTTATTCGCTACGCCATCGGCGACTGGACCCTGGATGGTCTGGCCCCCGGCGAGAGCCGCAGCCTGCCCGTACCCGAGCTGGTGCCGAGCTCCAGCAGCCGCCCGCGTCCCTCCTCATCCCGTTCAGGCGCTCATACCGCCAAACCGGCCAAACCGGCAGGGGATGCGCCACGGCGGGCCAGCCAGCCGAGACGGGACGAGCGCCCCCGCAGCACTCACCCAACCGAGCGTTCAACTTCAAACCCGACCGGCGGCAAACCCCGCAGCAGCGGGCGAGGAACGGCACGTAGGCCCGCCCGTGCGGGCAATCCCGATAGCAACGACAAGGAGTCATGATGAGCAATCAGGCAGAGCAATCAGCCACCAGCCACGCCCGCATGGAGGCGCGCCTGACGGTCGCCGCCCTGGTGCAGTGGCAGGGGCGCTTTCTGGTGGTGGAAGAGGAGATAAAAGGCCAGCGCCGTTTCAACCAACCCGCCGGCCATGTGGAGCCGGGGGAAAACCTGCTTGAAGCGGCTTGCCGCGAGCTCAAAGAGGAGACGGGTCTGACCGCCACGCCGACCGCCTGGCTTGGTACCTATCTCTTCAAACCGGCTGACAGTGAGGCCACCTTTGTACGGACTGCATTGATTTTCGACCTTGAAAAAGCACCCGGTCAGCACCATCCAGAGGATCCTGACGGCGATGTGCTGGCTTGTCACTGGCTCACCCTGGAGGAGATCGCCGAGTGCAAACCAGCCCTGCGCAGCCCGCTGGTATGGCAGTGCATTCAGGACTATCTGGCTGGCACCCGCCTGCCGCTGTCGGCGCTCAAGGCCTTTATTTGAGGCCATTTGACACTCTTTTACGGCCGAGCTGGCCAATAACAGAAAAACGATTTCCTGCTATCAGGCTCCTGATGGGAACGACAGCATGGAGATGTGACCGGGGGCGCAAAACTCTGGTAGAATACGCCCCGTTTAAACGAACTGGTAACTTCGACTAATGACAGACAACAGCCAAATCAAGGTGATCGTCGGCATGTCCGGCGGCGTGGATTCTTCCGTCTCGGCCTACCTGCTCCAGCAGCAGGGCTATCAGGTCGAAGGCTTGTTCATGAAGAACTGGGAAGAAGACGACACGGACGAGTACTGCTCTGCCGCCCAGGATTTGGCTGATGCCAAGGCCGTCTGCGACAAGCTGGGGATGAAACTCCACACCATCAACTTCGCTGCCGAGTACTGGGACAACGTGTTCGAGCACTTCCTCGAAGAGTACAAGGCTGGCCGCACGCCGAACCCGGATATCCTGTGTAACAAGGAGATCAAGTTCAAGGCGTTCCTCGAATTTGCCGCCGAAGAGCTGGGTGCCACCTACATCGCCACCGGCCACTATGTGCGCCGTGACGACAGCACCGGCCACCCGCGCCTGCTGCGCGGTCTCGATACCAACAAGGATCAGAGCTACTTCCTCTATACCCTGAGCGAGAAGCAAGTGGGTCAGAGCCTGTTCCCGGTTGGCGATCTGGAGAAGCCCGAGGTGCGCCGCATCGCCGAGCAGCTGGATCTCATTACCGCCAAGAAGAAAGACTCCACCGGCATCTGCTTTATCGGCGAGCGCAAGTTCAAGGACTTCCTGGCCAAGTTCCTGCCCGCCCAGCCCGGTAAAATCGAGACCGTGGATGGCAAGGTGATCGGCGAGCATCAGGGTCTGATGTATCACACCCTGGGCCAGCGCAAGGGGCTCGGTATCGGTGGTCGAAAGGATGCCACCGAAGAGGCCTGGTATGTGGTCGACAAAGAGGTCGAGCGCAACGTGCTGGTGGTGGCGCAGGGCGAGCATCCCCGCCTCTACTCCGATGGCCTGATTGCAAGCCAGTTGCACTGGGTGGATCGCACTCCCATTCGCGAACCGCGTCGCTGCACCGTCAAGACCCGCTACCGTCAGCAGGATATCCCCTGCCTGATCCAGCCCATCGACGATCTGACCATCCGGGTCATCTTCGACGAGAAGCAGGCTGCGGTGACCCCGGGCCAGTCCGCCGTCTTCTACGACGGGGAAGTGTGTCTGGGCGGCGGCATCATCGAACAACGTTTCAGCCATCCGGTTTGAATCCTTAACAGAAGGCAGCAGACGTGAGCGATAAATTCCAAGACAGAACAATGGCCTTTGCCGGCATCTGCCAGGCCGCGTATCTGGTGCAGAAGGTGGCCCGAGACGGCAGCTGTGACGAGGCCGCCCTGCGCGAGAGCCTCTCCAGCATTCTGGTGACCAACCCGAGCCAGCCGCTCGAGGTGTTCAACAACACCCATCTGGCCATTCGCGACGGCTACCGCGCGCTGGTCGAGCAGCTGGGTGCCGACGGCAGCCAGAAGAATGCCGAGCTGACCCGCTATGTGGTGAGCCTGATTGCGCTGGAGCGCAAGCTGGCCAAGCGCAAGGACATTCTCAATATGCTGGGTGAGCGGATCAGCCAGATTGGCCGCCAGCAACAGCACTTCGATCTGCTCGACGAGCAGATTTTGGCCAACATGGCGAGCATCTACAGCGATCTTATCAGCCCCATCGGGCCACGCATCCAGGTGGCGGGTACCCCGCTGTTCCTGCAGCAACCGCTGGTGCAGCACAAGGTGCGCGCCCTGCTGCTGGCGGGCATTCGTGCCTGCGTGCTGTGGCGTCAGCTCGGTGGCAGCCGCACCCAGATCATCTTCGCTCGCAAGAAGATGGTGGAGCTGGCCAAACGTTACTAATCATCGGCTCGCGCGCGGGCAAGCGAGGTCGACATCAGGGTGAACAGCCGCACATCAGCCTTGATGACAACTCAGCCCCACGCGCGAGTGGATATGGATCCCCCACACAAATCATCAGGAGTTCACCCCATGGAGCTGTCCGCGCTGACTGCTGTTTCCCCGATTGACGGTCGTTATGGCGACAAGGCCGATGCCCTGCGCCCTATCTTCTCCGAATTCGGCCTGCTGCGTTTTCGCGTCGAAGTCGAGGTGCGCTGGTTGCAAAAACTGGCCAGCCACGCCGGGATCCCGGAAGTCCCTGCCCTGAGCGCGGCCGCCCACGCCCTGCTCGACGGCATCGTCAGCAACTTCAACGAGAGTGACGCCGCCCGCATCAAACAGATCGAGCGCACCACCAACCATGATGTGAAAGCGGTGGAGTACTTCCTCAAAGAGAAAGTCGAAGTGAACCCGGAGCTGGCGGCTGTCAGCGAATTTATCCACTTCGCCTGCACCTCGGAAGACATCAACAACAACTCCCACGGTCTGATGCTGAAAACTGCCCGCGAAGAGGTCATCAAGCCTTATTGCGAAAAGCTGATCAGCGAGCTCAAGCGTCTGGCTCACGAGTACCGTGACATGCCGCTGCTCTCCCGCACCCACGGCCAGCCGGCGACCCCGAGCACCATGGGCAAGGAGATGGCCAACGTCGCCTACCGTCTGGAGCGCCAGTTCAAGCAGATCATGGCGGTGGAGATCCTCGGTAAGATCAATGGTGCGGTCGGCAACTACAACGCCCACATCAGCGCCTACCCGGATGTGGACTGGCACCAGTTCTCCGAGGAGTTCGTAACCTCCCTCGGCCTGACCTGGAACCCCTACACCACCCAGATCGAGCCGCACGACTACATTGCCGAGCTGTTCGACGCCATGGCCCGCTTCAACACCATCCTGATCGATTTTGACCGCGATGTGTGGGGTTACATTTCACTGGGTCACTTCAAGCAGCGCACCATCGCGGGGGAAATTGGCTCCTCCACCATGCCGCACAAGGTCAACCCCATCGACTTCGAAAACTCCGAAGGCAATCTGGGTCTGGCCAACGCCGTGTTCCAGCATCTGGCGAGCAAGCTGCCCATCTCCCGCTGGCAGCGTGATCTGACCGACTCAACCGTGCTGCGCAACCTGGGTGTGGCGGTGGGCTATTCGCTGATCGCCTATCAGGCGACCCTCAAGGGTATCTCCAAGCTGGAAGCCAACAGCGATGCCATGGCCGCTGACCTGAACGCCAACTGGGAAGTGCTGGCCGAACCGATCCAGACCGTGATGCGCCGCTACGGCATCGAGAAGCCCTACGAGAAGCTCAAAGAGCTGACCCGTGGTCGCCGCGTCGATGCCGAAGGGATGCGTACCTTTATCGACACCCTCGAACTGCCAGAAGCAGTGAAGGTGGAGCTGAAGAAGCTGACCCCGGCCAACTACATTGGTGACGCCCAGCGTCTGGTTGACCTGCTGAAATAAGCGGATAAGTAACACGACCGGGGCCCTGTGCATGATCTGCAACAGGGCCCCGGTTATTTTATGTGGCACCCTATACACCCTTTGCAAGAGGGCTTGCCCGAGGTCGGCAGCCGCCTCTGGCAAGACCTCTCTTACCCTTTGTCGAACCCTTTGACGAGAAGATCTATGTACGAACTCAATCTGGATATCGCTCACTTCCTTGAGCACTACTGGCAGAAGCGCCCGCTCCTTATCAAGGGCGGCTTCAAAGACTTTCAGGATCCCATCAGCCCGGACGAGCTGGCAGGTCTGGCCATGGAAGAGGTGGTAGAATCCCGCCTGGTCACCCGTTTTGATGGCAAGTGGGATGCTGCCCACGGCCCCTTCGAATCCTACGACCATCTGGGCGAAGAGAACTGGACCATTCTGGTACAGGCTTGCAACCATTGGGCGCCCGAGGTGAACGAACTGGCGGTGCCGTTCCAGTTCATCCCCGGCTGGCGGCTGGATGATGTGATGGTGAGCTTCTCCACCCCGCACGCGGGTGTCGGCCCCCACATCGATCACTACGATGTGTTTATCACCCAGGGTCTGGGCAAGCGTCACTGGCGGGTTGGCGATGCGCTGCCACTGAACGAATTTGCTGCCCACGCCGCCCTGCTGCACTGCGAGCCCTTCGAGGCGATCATCGACGTCATCATGGAGCCGGGCGATATCCTCTACATTCCGCCAGGATTCCCCCACGAAGGCTACGCCATCGAGCCCTCCATGAACTTCTCGGTCGGTTTCCGCGCGCCGGACGCCAAGGCGCTGATCTCCTCCTTTGCCGATCACCTGATCGACAACGAGGTGCGTACCGAGCGTTACAGCGACCCGGACCTCAAGCCCCGTGCCCGTCACGGCGAGATCCAGTCCCATGAACTGCACCGTCTGCGCGAGCTGATGCAGCAGGCCCTCGATGACGAGACCCTGTTCAAGGAGTGGTTCGGCGCCATGATCTCCGAGGCCAAGCACGATCTGGACGTCAATCCGGTCGAGCCGGACTACAGCGCCGAGGAAGTGGCCGATCTGCTGACCCAGGGCGAGCCTGCTATCAAGGTACCGGGCCTGCGCAGCGTCTGGTTCAGCGGCGAGAGCCAGCAGTGCTATATCGACGGCGAAGCCTGGACCCTGCCGAGCGAGGATGCAGCTGCCATCTCCCTGCTGTGTGATAAAGACATCATCACTCAGGCTGATATGGTCGAGCTGGCCGATCAGGCCGGCTTCCTGCAACTGCTGACCCGTCTGGTCAATCGCGGTTACTGGTTCTTTAGCTGATCAGGCTGTGGTTGAACCATATGAACGGCGCCTTTTGGCGCCTTTTTTATTGCTCCGCCACTGTTCAATTAACAATCTATTCGCGAAGCTGAACCTACTCTTGATGGACCGGCAAGTGGTGCTTTGTTGAACGAAACCGGCCACGTATCATGCGGCCGTTCCTGTTCAGAAGAGAAGAGCCCCCATGCAGATCACCTCCCAGCCCATGCCACTGCCCGATTACAGCAAATACCCCTCCTACCCCGATGTGACACCCGAGCAGATCAATAAAGCCCGCAATGAAGCGCTGGCCAAAAAGGATGAGGTGAAGGCGCAGAGCGAGGAACAGGCAACCGCCCGCAGAACCATGGCCGTCTCCTACACCGCCCACCAGCAGGATAAAGCGGCGATAAATCGTTACTTGCAAGCGAGCGGACAAGAGACCGGCGACAGCGCTGCCCCGAGCACCAGCGATATCTATCAGACCGCACATCGCTACCAGCGCCAGCAGAACGTGAGCGACTATCTGCAATTCCAGCAGAGCCCCCTCGGTCAACAGATGGGTAGTATGGTTGGTGAAGAAAAACGCAAAGGCTCCCAGCTGGATATCATGGCCTGATACGAGAGACAGCCAGCATCGCCGACTTGAATGGCCATGCTCCGCTCAGCTCAGATCAGCTCTCCATGACCAGCCATGGGTTTATCGCGACTCCCGAAGAGCCGGCAGGCTCTTTGGGTTTGTCTCAAAGTGTGATTTATTTCAAATAACAGCCCGTTGCGCCGTCTCGTTATTAGCTGGTTTTGGCAGAAGCATGCCATACGCGCAGTCACTAATGTGACTAACTATTCAGGTTTCTTATCCGCCCTTTATCCCCCTTGGCTGACCCTGCCCGACCACTCGATAACGGGACTCATATATCAGGGGATCATGGCAAATATGATCCGGATCAATATTCAGGCGTAATGCACCCTGCAGCGACGATTTGCCGGTTTTTCACCCCCTCTCTGACCATCCTGTTTTTACCCCAAAAAGAGCCGCAAGGCGCACCGGCAGCCACAGCGGGATAGTGATCACTTACCTGCCACCCCTTTATGCAAATAAATGCGTTTTAGCGCCTTTAATTGCTTGTCAAGGGGGCATCACGAATGCAAAATACGCCGCCAATAAAGGACCGATGTTCACTGCGACATCGGTTTTTGTATTTTTGAAGTGCAGTACAAACCCACCACAAGAGGCCGGAATATTTCCGGAAGTGATATTCGAGATTGCCAAACAATCTCCCGACGTTGAGAGGATAACCATGGGGCGTTTTAATGCTTTCCTGCCGGTACAGCCCGGTATGCGCCACCCCGGCGCCCTTGATGTACAGGTGTGCGAATCCATCGTATCCCTGCGCTCGTTGCAAGCACGTGCTGCGGCACTGATTGAGGAGAAAGCGTAATGGCATCGCAAAACGCCAAGCTGCTCAAGACCCTTACCCTGACACAAGTGATTGTGATGGGTCTGGCCTATCTGACCCCCATGGCTGTGTTCGACACCTTCGCCATCGTCGGTGACATCACCGATGGCCGGGTCGCCACCGCCTATCTACTGGCACTGGGTGGCATCCTGCTCACCGCCCTCAGCTATGGTCATCTGGTACGCAAGTTCCCTTCTGCGGGTTCTGCCTACACCTATGCCCAGAAAGTATTCAACCCCTACGTCGGTTTCATGGTCGGCTGGTCATCCCTGCTCGACTACATGTTCATGCCGATGATCAACATTCTGCTGGCCAAGATCTATTTGACCGCCATGTTCCCGGGCGTCGAGCCCTGGATCTTCATCTTCGGTCTGGTGACCGTGATGACCTTGCTGAACCTGCGCGGCATCAATCTGGTGGCCAACTTCAACGGGCTAATCGTGGTGATCCAGCTCGCCATCATCACCCTCTTCATCGGCCTGATGGCATGGGGTATTTATCATGGTGAGGGCGCTGGCACCCTGATGAGCAGCCGTCCGTTCCACGTCGAGTCAGCCCAGATGGTGCCGCTCTTTACCGGTGCGACCATCCTTTGCTTCTCGTTCCTCGGCTTTGACGGTCTGAGCTCCCTCTCCGAAGAGACCCCGAACGCTGGCAAGGTGATCCCCAAGGCGATCGTGCTGACGGCCCTGATCGGCGGCATCATCTTCGTCGTGGTCTCCTACTGCCTGCAGCTCTACTTCCCGAGCCTCTCCCGCTTCCAGCATCCGGATGCGGTACTGCCGGAGATCGCCCTCTACGTTGGCGGCACCTTCTTCCAGTCCGTGGTACTGGTCTGCACCACAGTCGCGGTACTGGCCTCCGGCATGGCGGCTCACGCCGGTGTCTCGCGCATCCTCTACGTGATGGGTCGTGACCGGATGATCCCGGAGCGGGTGTTTGGCTACATCCACCCGAAATACCGCACCCCGGCCATCAACGTGTTGATGGTGGGCGGTCTGGCCCTCTCCGCCGTGTCGTTTGATCTGGATACCGCGCTGGCGCTGGTCAACTTCGGGGCGCTGGTAGCGTTCAGCTTCGTCAACCTGTCGGTGATCGGTCAGTTCTGGGTACGCGAGAAGCGCAACAAGACCATCAAGGATCACGTTGTCTTCCTGCTGCTGCCGCTGCTCGGCGCTGCCACCATCGGCGCCCTGTGGATCAACCTGGAGCAGAGCTCCCTCGAGCTGGGTCTGATCTGGGCCGGTCTGGGTGTGACCTATCTGTTCCTGCGTCTGGCGGTGTTCCGCATCCCGTTCCGTCAGTACGAGGAAGCGGCTGACGCCTGATCCCGCGCGGATAACGGATACACAGAAGGGGAGCCATGGCTCCCCTTCTGTTATTTCACCGGCGCTATCTCACCGAGTGACTGCCCTTACTCGCTACAGCGCGTAAGGGGAGAGTGTGATCAACTCTTGTTGATCACCGCAGTTGCTGCCGCCTTGAGCGGATCATTGGCAACCGCTTTAACATCCTTGTTCACTTGCTTGAGCTGATCTTGGGCCTTGTCGGCCTGACGCTGGGTCGATTTAACGTCATCACGGGCACCCTGCACGCTGTCGCTCGCCTTGTCACGCAGATCGGCGGTGCCATTTTTCAGCTCATCCTTCGCCTTCTCTTTTTGCTGACGCATCAGCATCTCGGTATCACAACGCCCCTTGACGCCGACGGAGGCACCCATCGCCTCGTTCTTCAGCGCTTTGTCCAGATTACAATCCGGCTGCAGCACTGACTTGGCCTGCACACCGACCGACAACAACCCGAGGGAAAGAGAGAGAACCCATGCTCGCATCACGCTTATTACTCCACGACTAAAAAGAAACGCCGCAGCATAGCGTCCCGTACCGGGATCACAAGCCTTATTGTGCCGATAGCCCCCGGGCGACCGGATAATCGTCGATATCCGTCATTCTGTGTCACCGCAGCCAAGGCCAACTCAAACACCCATCCACAATCTCACTCAACGTGCAAACGAGCCAGGTACAGCGAGGTTTCAGCACAATCCTCAGCAGATCAGATCCCCGGCAAAGGTGCCGTGCGGCTGAGGGGAGCCCGTCTCGATGCGTTTGATGAGCTGACGCACCGCCTGATGGGTCATTGCCTCCAGCGGCAGCAAAACGTATGAGAGATCCATTACCGAACTGGAGAGTCGATCAACTTCCTGAAAGCAGGCCACATATTTCTGCTGAGCCAGAATAAAATCCTTACCGATCCCATACCCTAGCTTGAGGATGCACTGGGCAGCGAGCATGGCCGCCGCGGGTGTATGACAGATCAGAGCCGAAATACCGTTATCCGAACGCAGGACCGACTCCAGCCGCTGACGTTGGCCAACCAGATCCGTATCCGAGGTGATGATATGGGCCTTTCGCTCCGGTATACCGCGCTCCCGATAGGCTGCACGATAACCCGCCGCGCGTTCGTTAAAGACGGTATCGCCGGGTTCACCACCAAACAGCAGGGTCGTAACGTGCCCCATGTCGAGCAGGAAGCGGGTCAGGGTTAAACCATCGCTGTAGTGATCACAGACGATGATATCGCTCATCCCCTCTCCGCCCTGGCTGGCAATGACCTGATACGGCAGATCCGCAGAGGCCAACTGCTGCGCCATCGCCTCATCAAACTGCCCCGCCGCCACCAGCAGCACCCCCGCCACATGCTGCACCTTGAATTCATTGAGCGCTAAACCAAGCGAGTCTGCTTGAAACAGAGCTGTCTTGACCATGACGGTAAAGCCCTTTTTTTCAAGCGACTGAATAAGGCTCTTGAGGATTTTGATGGAAAAATCGCTCTCGAGCTGATCAAACAGCAACCCGACCAGGTTGCTCTTCTGGCTGCGCAGGTTGGCGGCAGACTGGTTGTAAATGTAGCCAAGCTCGCCAATGGAGTGCTGTACCCTCTCTATCGTCGCAGGCGAGATATGCCCTTTTTTGCGCAGCACCAGCGAGACGGTCGACACCGAGACTCCGGCTGCCTTCGCCACATCCACGATACTTACTTTTGCCACAATGAGATCCCGTACGAGCCCGAACGCTGGCTACCTTAACAAAACGAAACCGGGCCCTCAACGCAGGAGGGCCCGGATGATATCAAGCGCTCAGCGACTCCATCGCTTTGGCAATAAACTGGGCGCGTGCCCCGAAGACAAGCTGAATTCCCTCATCCCCGACAAAGACGACACCTCTCGCGCCCAGGGATTTCAGCCCTTCCTTGTCGACCAGTTCACCACTGCCCACCTCAAGACGCAGACGGGTAATACACGCACCGACCTGACGAATATTCTCCACACCACCGATCAGCTGCGCGATGTCACTTGCCAGCTCCTGATCAGATTTCCCTTCGATACTATTGACCACCGCCACTCGACCCGGCGTTTTGACATCAAAATGACGGATTACATAACGGAAGGTGAGATAGTAAATGCACGCCATCGGAATGCCTACCACAAACACCATCAGGAAATTGGTCTCGAACCCGTTGAGACCCGGCAAAATACCAAATGAGATGTAGTCAATCAGCCCTGCCGAGAAGGACTTAGCAATGTGGGCATGCAACAGATACATGCTCATATAGGCGACCCCTGCCATCAGGGCATTGAAGACATAGAGGATCGGTGCCACGAAGATAAAGGTGAACTCCACCGGCTCAGTGATCCCGGTCAGGAAGCTGGTCAATGCCGCCGAAAAGAGGATACCGGCCGCAATTTTGCGATTTTTAGTATAAGCCTCGTGATACATGGCCAGACACGCCGCTGGCAGCGCACACAGCATCAGCGGGAACTCCCCCTGCATAAACTTGCCCGCATTATGATAGGTATCTGTGCTGAAACTGGTCACCCCGTCTTCAAGCATCTTGAACCAGATGGTCTGATCACCGTGGATCACCTGGCCTGCGTTCGATGTGTACTCACCAAAGGTGTACCAGAACGAGGGGTACCAGACATGGTGCAATCCAAGGGGGATCAAGGCGCGCTCAACCGTACCGAATATAAAGGTCGACAGTGCCTGGTTGTCACCGTTCACTAGCAGAGAGAGCGCATCAATACCGGATTGTACGTACCCCCACACCCAGGGCAGCAGCAGACCCAGCGCGAAGGACAGAAAAGCGGTAGCGATCGCCACAAAGCGTTTCCCGGAAAAAAAACCCAAAAATTCAGGCAGTTGCATAGTATGGAAACGGTTGTAGCACCACGCAGCCAAGATACCTGATATGAGACCGCCGAAAACCCCCATCTGCAGGGTGGGGATCCCGATAACCATGGCGTAACGGCCGCCGGATGCTGCCATCTCCGGTGTAATACCGAGCAGAGTGCTGATAGTGGTATTGATAATCAGCATGGATACCGCCGCAGAAAGTGCGGCAATCCCGGACTCTGCCGCCAACCCCACCGCCGAACCAATCGCAAACAGCAGCGGCAGGTTATCAAAAATAACCCCGCCAGCACGCATCATCAGTGGCATGTCGAATCGGGACCCGAATGCCAGCAACAGTCCTGCCGCAGGCAACAACGAAATGGGCAACATCAGGGCTCGCCCAATCATCGATAGCTTGGCGAACGCCATCCTGACCCTGTTCAGTAATTCCATACTCTGCTTCTGATGTGCTGACACATATCTGTTGGTGTGGGAGGTAATTCGGTGAGTGCACAACTTTAGTGCAACGTTCTACTATAACGTTCTACCCAAAGCAGATGGATGACAACCCACACGTCTGACATTTGTGATTAAAATCACAGGACACTCAAGAGCCTCACACTGTTCCACCAGCCAAGATGCAAAAATCCTGTACCGAACTTACGAATTGCCAAACTCAAATGACAACCAAATGCTCAGGTATCCCACTGGTTATATCCCCTCTATTCGGGCAATGCGTGCGTCATAAAACCATCATAAAAGTGTCACTTTGTCATATTTCTGTCATTTACCACTGCTTAAATGCGCGGGTCATCAACTACCCAAGACGGAACGACCGTCCCAAGAGGCTTTATGCAACACCATCACGCTTTGTCACAGCCGCCCGCGACCCGCGCCCTGTTCAACTGGATGAGTGTCATCGTACTGGTCTACCTGATCCTGGTCGCCGTGGGCGCCATCTCCCACGGTTTCAAAGATTTCTCCGGCGGCGCCGAGGGCGCAGCCCAGATCTTCGCCTTTGCCAACAACCCCTTTGTCGCCCTGCTGCTCGGTATTCTGGCCACCGCGCTGGTGCAATCCTCCAGCACCGTCACCTCGGTGATCGTCGGTCTGGTGGCTGGCGGCCTGCCCATCGGCATGGCCATCCCCATGGTGATGGGGGCCAACCTCGGTACCACCATCACCAATACCATCGTCTCCATGGGCCATATCCGGGATCGCGACGAGTTCCGCCGCGCCTTCGCCGCCGCCACCGTACACGACTTCTTCAACCTGCTGGCGGTGTTCATCTTCCTGCCGCTGGAGCTGATGTTCGGTCTGCTGCAACAGAGCGCCGAGTGGCTGGCCAACCTGCTGGTAGGCTCCGCCAACATGTCGATGAAGGGGATGGATTTCATGAAGCCGCTGACCGCACCGGCCCAGCAGCTGATCGACAGCGCCGTCGCCTTCCTGCCGGGCAAGGGTGCCGCCATCGCCACCATCGTCATCGGTATCCTGCTGATCCTCGCCTGCGTCACTTGGCTCGGCAAAGTGCTGCAGCAAGTGCTGGTTGGCCGTGCCAAAGAGCTGTTGCACAAGGCGCTGGGCCGTGGCCCGCTGACTGGCATCACCTCGGGTGCGCTGGTGACCATCATGGTGCAGTCCTCCTCCACCACCACCAGCCTGATGATCCCGCTGGCCGGCGGCGGCGTGTTCAGCACCCGCCAGCTCTACCCCTTCACGCTGGGGGCCAATATCGGCACCACCATCACCGCCCTGCTGGCTGCCACCGCCATCAGCGGAGCCGGTGCCCAGCTGGCCCTGACCATAGCGCTGGTACACGTGCTGTTCAACGTCTTCGCCGTGGTACTCATCTATGGCATCCCCTTGCTGCGTGACCTGCCGGTACGCGCCGCCGAGGGGCTGGCCCGGGTAGGCAGCGAGAACAAGCTGCTGGCACTGGGTTATGTGGCGGGTCTCTTCTTCGCCCTGCCCGCCCTGATGATGGTGGCTGCCAAGTAAGCGCTGGCGCCATGACAAGGGGCGAGTCACCGACTCGCCCCTTTTTACGTCTGCGTCACCCTGCTTTGCCTGCCCGCTCACATCCTCCCGCCCTGTGGCTCGCCATCAGAGGCGGTGCGCGATAAGATGGCGCCTTTATTGCACTTTTTACATTTCATGGAACAGGAAAAACCGATGAAATTCATACTGATCGCGCTGCTCATTGCCGGTGTGGCCTACTACTTCTACTCCAGCAGCAACAACAAAAAGCTGGCGGCCGACAACGTGCGAATTGGCGCCGAGTTCCTCGCCAGCAACAAGGACAAACCGCTGGTGACCACCACCGCCTCCGGCCTGCAGTACGAAGTGCTGATCCCGGGTACCGGCACCGTTCACCCCACCGCCACCAGCAAGGTGAAGGTGCACTACGAGGGCAAGCTGCTGGACGGCACCGTCTTTGACAGCTCGGTCGCCCGTGGCGAGCCCATCGAGTTTGGCCTCAATCAGGTGATTTCCGGCTGGACCGAAGGGGTACAGCTGATGGTGGAAGGTGAGAAGACCCGTTTCTACATCCCCGCCAACCTCGCCTACGGCGACCGCGCCGCGGGCAAAATCCCGCCGGGATCTGTGCTGATCTTTGACGTAGAGCTGCTGGGTATCCAGTAAGCACGCCGTCACACGCCATCAACAAGAAGGCCAGCATGATGCTGGCCTTCTTGCTATGGGAACCTCACTCCCCCTTGGCGATCCCTTCCCGACGCGGATCCGCTGCGCCAAACCAGCCACCAGCGTTGCGCTCAACCCCCTGCAAGCCAGAGGTCTGCTCGTTCAGCACCACCTCGTGCCCCCTCGCCTTCAATCCCTCGACCACCGACATGGGAGTGCGTCCCGCCTCCAGCTCGGTGGGGCCGTTGCGGCTGCCAAAGTTGGGCAGGTTGATGGCCTGTTGCAGGTTTAAGCCCCAATCCTGAGTGCCGAGCAGGGTCTTGCCCACGTAGTTGATGATGGCGGAGCCCCCCGGCGAGCCCAGCGTCATGGTCAGCTCGCCGCTTGGCTTGTCAAACACCAGCAGCGGTGACATGGAGGAACGGGGCCGCTTGCCCGGCTCCACCCGGTTTGCCACCGGCAGACCGGCAGCGTCCACCGAGGTGAAGGAAAAATCGGTGAGCTGGTTGTTGAGCAGGTAGCCGTTGACCATCTGGCGCGACCCGAAACCATCCTCGATGGAGCTGGTCATGGAAATCGCCATCCCCGCCTGGTCGACGATCGAGACATGGCTGGTGGAGGGCAACTCTGGGGTCGCATCCTTGCCGCGAGCCAGCGCCAGTGGCGGCGTACCGGGCTTGGCAATCCCCATGGAGTGCTCACTGATAAGCTTGCCCCGCTCGGCCAGATAGCCCTTGTCCAGCAGCCCCTTCACCGGCACGCTGACAAAATCGCTGTCGGCGACGTACTGGTTGCGATCGGCGAAGGCCAGGCGCGCCGCTTCGCTGTAGAGGTGGATGGCCTCGCTGGAGGCAGACAATCCCCCCTCCTTGGTGGTGATCGGCTTGAGGGCCGCCATATCGCGGCTCTCCAGCATGCCGAAGAGCTGGCCGAGTGCCAGGGTGCCGGACGAGGGAGTGGGAAAGCCGCAGATCTTGCTCTGGCGATAGTCAAAGCAGAGGCCATCCCGCAGTTTGGCCTGATAGCTGGCCAGATCGGTGGCCGCCAGAACCCCGGGATTAGTGGGATGTTGGCGTACCTTGGCCACCATGGCATCCGCCAGCGGCCCCTGATAGAAGGCATCCGCCCCCCCTGTTGCCAGAGTGCGCAATACCTTGGCCAGCGCCGGGTTGGTCAACCGTGAGCCCGCAGGTCTGGGGCTGCCATCAGCCTGATAGAAGTAGGCACGGGCATCCGGGTCGCGGGCCAGATAGGGATCCTTGGCCAGCAATGTGGCCAGCCGTGGGCTTATCACAAATCCTTGTTCTGCCAGGGTGATGGCAGGCTCGAACAGCGCAGCCCAGGGCAGCTTGCCATAACGCTGATGGGCCAGCGCCAGGGCGCGCAGGGTACCGGGAACGCCGACCGAGCGGCCCCCTACCACCCCGTCATAAAACGCCAGCGGCTTGCCATCTTGCATAAACAGCTGGTCAGTGGCGGCGGCCGGCGCCGTCTCGCGACCATCCACCGCGATCACCTTGCGGCCATCCCACACCAGCAGCAGTGAACCACCGCCGATCCCGGAGGATTGCGGTTCTACCAACGTCAATACCAGCTGCACCGCAATGGCGGCATCGACGGCACTGCCACCGGCCTTGATGATCTGGTAGCCCGCATCCACCGCCAGCGGGTTGGCCGCCGCCACCATGAAGTCATGGCCCTGCCAGCCCTGTTTGTCGGTCCAGCCACTGGCAGCTTCCGGCGCGATCAGGGTTTGGGCTGGCGGGGTGTAGTGAAAGCCGTTGTCACTGGCACAACCGGCCAGCAGGGCAAGGGCGACAGCCAGCCCCAGAGGTTTGCACAACATGACACTCTCCTTGTCTGTTTTATGACCACGAAGAGGGACTATGTCACGATTGGCACTGATAGCTCAAGTTATTGAACAAGATCAATATCTTACTCATCTATCAATAATGGTTATCCGCAATAGACATAAAAAAACCGCCCGAAGGCGGTTTTTACGATGGGATGGCAGAGGCCAAACAGGCGCAAGTCCGGTTAGATGGACTGCTCCTCGCCACCCAGGGCGGCAAACAGCGCCGGGATAAACTGGGCCAGCTCAGAGGTGACCAGTGCGAAGTCGGCATCCAGACGGGCGGCCGGATCTTCGCTGGTCACGTCGTCGTTCTGCTCACGCAGCTCTTCGCTGAATTTCAGGCGCTTGATGGAGAGATCATCCCCCAGCACAAAGCTGATGGTCTCGCCCCAGTTGAGGGCCAGCTTGGTCACCAACTTGTCGTTGGCCAGGTGGTTTTTGATCTCTTCACTCATCAGATCCTGCTGTTTGCAGCGGATGATGCCGCCGTGCTCCATAGCACTGCGCAGCTCGGCTTCATCTTCCAGCGTGAAGGTAGATGGCAGGTTCCCCTCGTTCAGCCACTCGGTCATGGTGATCTCGGGCGGGTTCTTGAGGGCCACCGGTACCACCGGCAGGGAGCCGATGGATTTGCGCAGCAGCGCCAGCAGATCATCTGCCTTCTTGGCAGAACCTGCGTCTACCACCATCAAATTGTCGGCCGGATTGATCCAGGCGAAGGTCTGGCTAGTACGACTGAAGGCACGGGGCAGCAAGGTGTGGAGGATCTCCTCCTTGAGCGCTTCCTTCTCTTTCTTCTTGAGGGCGCGTCCCTGTTCGAACTCGATCGCCTCTACCTTCTCGGCCAGCATCTCCTTGACCACGGTACCGGGCAGCATCTTCTCCTCTTTGCGTGCGCAGATGAGGATGTGGCCGGAGGCAGAGTGGGTCAGGGTTGAGCCGAATTTGCCAAGGGGCTTGACCCACCCGAAACGGGAGATGTCCTGACTGCCGCAAGGGGTGAAGGCACAGGCTTCCAGCTGGGTTTCCAGCTGATCCACGGTCAGGTCAAAGGGGCGGGTAAAGCGATAAATCTGCAGGTTTTTAAACCACATGGCGTCCTCGGTCTCTAGATTGTCCGGCGGGCATTGTACTAGAGAGGCGCTTTGTGATCAGCCAATCATTCTCGCTAAATAAAGGGCGATCAACCTCACAGGGTCTCATTTATAACACCTGAGCCCTTGCCAAGTTCCCCTAGACTGCGAGAGTGCCAGTTGTTAACAAGGATGAAATTATGTTACGGCCAAGTCGCCCGGAAGACATGGAAGAGGTCGTTGAAATCTGGCTGCTGGCCTCCCTGCAGGCCCACGATTTCGTCGATGCCTCCTGCTGGTGGCAGGCCCAGGAGGATCTGCGTACCCGCTATCTCGATCGCGCCGCCATCTGGGTGTTCGAGGAGCGCGGCGATCTGCTCGGCTTTATGGCGCTGGTGGACAACTACCTCGCCGCCCTCTTTGTGCGCCCCGACCGTCAGGGCCGCGGTGTTGGTCACGCCCTGCTGCAGGAGGCGAAGCGTCAGGGGGCGTCGCTCCACGCCCGGGTCTTCGTCGAGAACGATCAGGCGGTGCGTTTCTATCGCCGCCACGGTTTTGTCATCGAGGCCGAGGAGTCCGATCCCCTCACCGGCCACCCCCAATACCGGATGTGCTGCGAACCGGCCTGAATCCAAAGCCAGCCCCCTGTTTTACTTGAAAAAAGCACGGGGCATCCTCATCTTGTCTCCATCGGGTGCCGCGGGCACCATCCCTGCAACCGGGCTGCTTTCCAATGAAAATCCTCCATACCGCCGACTGGCACCTTGGCCATCAACTTCATGGTCATGACCGCCGTTTTGAACACGATGCCTTTCTCGACTGGCTGAGCGACACCCTCAAGGCGCGCGAGATCGACGCCCTGCTGGTGGCGGGCGATCTGTTTGATACTGCCAATCCCCCTGCCAGCGCCTGGCAACAGCTCTACCGCTTTCTGGCCAGACTGCGCGCCGAGATGCCCCACCTCAACATGGTGCTGATCGGCGGCAACCACGACTCTCCCTCCAAGCTCGATGCTCCCCACGAGCTGCTGCGCGCCTTTGATCTGCATCTGGTGGGCAGCATCAGCCGCGACAGTGAGGGCAAGCTCGAGACCGACCGCCTGCTGGTACCGCTGCAAGACAAGGAGGGCAAGATTGCTGCCTGGTGCGCCGCCGTGCCGTTCCTGCGCAGCAGCGATCTGCGGGTGGAGCCGTTGGAAGAAGGTCAGGACAGGCTGATCGAAGGGGTTCGGCAAGTCTACGCAGAAGTGTTGGCCGAGGGGCGCGACCGCTGCGGGGCGGATCTGCCGCTGATCGCCATGGGCCACGCCTATCTGGCGGCAGGCCAGCTCTCGGAACTGTCAGAGCGGCGGGTGCTCGGCGGCAACCAGCACGCCCTGCCCGCCGAACTCTTTGCCGGTGCAGACTACACGGCACTCGGCCACCTCCATCTGGCCCAGAGCCCGGCCGAGGGGGTGTACTACAGCGGCTCGCCGCTGCCGCTGTCGCTTGCCGAAGCGAACTACAACCATCAGGTGCTGGAAGTGACCTTTGCAGGGGGTAAACTGGCCGGGCTGGAGCGGATCCCGGTCCCCCGCGCGGTGGAGATGATCCGCCTACCCCAGAGCCCCCTCGACGACGCGCTCAACGCCATCGCATCGCTCGAGCTGCCTGCTTGTCCACAAGAGGCACAACCCTTCCTCGAAGTGCGGCTGCTGCTGCCCAAGCCCGAGGCCCGCATCCGCGAACGGATTCTGGCGGCCATCGCCGACAAACCGGTGCGTCTGGCCCGCATCAGCACCCAGTATCAGGGTTCGGGGGAAGGGCTGGCCGATGGCCGCGAGCGGCGCAGGCTCGATGAGCTCTCCCCCACCGAGGTGTTTCGCCTCTGCTATCAGCGCCAGTTTGAAGGGGAGCCCGAAGCACAACTGGTCGCCTCGTTTGAAGAGATCCTGGAGCAGGTGAAGGAGTCTAACCAATGAAAATCTTGTCTCTGTCAGGGGAGAATCTGGCCAGTCTGACCGGCCCCTTCACCATCGACTTTACCAAGGGGGCGCTCGGCGCCGCCGGTCTGTTTGCCATCACCGGCAATACCGGCGCCGGCAAGAGCACATTGCTCGACGCCATTTGTCTCGCCCTCTACGACGAGATGCCGCGCTTTATCGCCAATCGCAAGAACGTGGCCGAAGTAGGCCGCATGGATGACGAGGAGAAGCTCAAGGCCAACGACGTGCGCGGCATCCTCAGTCGTGGTCACGCCAGCGGCTTTGCCGAGGTGCAGTTTCGCGGCTGCGATGGCCGCATCTGGCTAGCCCGCTGGGCGGTGCGGCGCGCCCGCAACCGCTCGGAGGGGCGTTTTCAGGCACAGGAGCGCACCCTGACCGACGTCGAGTCGGGGCAGGTTTTCTCCGGCAGCAAGCGGGAGCTGCAGGATCGCATAGACGAGCTGGTGGGCCTCTCCTGGGAGCAGTTCCGCCGCGCGGTGATCCTGCCACAGGGGGAATTTGCCGCCTTCCTCAAATCGGACGCCAACGAGCGCTCCGCCCTGCTCGAACGGATGACCGGTACCGAACTCTACTCCGTCATCTCCATCCAGACCTATGAACGGGCGCGGGAAGAGCAGCAGAAGCTGGCGACCATTGCCCAGCGCCTCGGCGACGTGGCGCTGATGGACGAGGCCACCCGCGAACAGTGGGTGAACCTGCAGATAAGCCTCTCCACCACCCTCAAACATGAACAGCAGCAACAACAGCTGATGCAGGATCTGCGCGACCTCAACAGCCGCATTGCCGCCCAGTTGCAGGGCTGCGCCGAGGGACAGGCGGCGCTCGATGCCACCCTGCAAGCCCACGGCGCCGCCGCCCCCGAGCGCGACGAGTTTGCCCGCGCCGAACAGGCTCAGGTGGCCCGCGCCGATCACGACGAACTGGCCCGCCTCACTCTGGAAGTGCAGCAGCAGGAGAAGGTGATCGCCGAGCTGGGGCCGGAGCTGGCCAAGCTCGAGGAGCAGACCCAGCAGAGTGCCCTCACCGAGCAGCAGCTGCTGGCGGAGAAGATCGCCGCCGAGCGGGAGTGGGGCGCCCTGCAACCCGAACTCAAACGGGCACAGGAGCTCGATACCCGCATCCGGGAAAAAGTGCAGCAGTTGCAGAAGATCCAGCAGGAGGGGGCGCAGGAGCGGGAAGTCCAGCTCACCCTCGAGCAGGGCTGGCGCGAGCAGAGCAAACAGGTAGAACTGCTCAAGCAGCAACACCAGCAATGGGGGCTCTGGCTCGAAGAGCACAAGGGGCTGGCCCCGGTGGCCCGCCAGTGGCAGCCCCTGCTCACCGCCGTGCAGGATTGGGCCGAGGATGCCGACAAGCTGCAACAGCTGCTCACCCTGCGGGATCACCAGCTGCACACCCTGCAGCAGTTGCAACGCCAGCTGGAACAGGGCCAGCAGAAGCGCGACTACTGGCAACAGGAGCAGGCGCGGCTACAACAGCAACAAAACGAGCTGCAGGAGCAGCAGTGGGAGAGCCGTCTCGCCAAGGCGCAGGAGCAGTGGCAGCAGCAGACCGAACAGCTGGGCCAGCTGCGCCAACTGCTGGAGCTGGCCGATTATGGCCGCAACCACGGCGAGCAGCATGGCCGCTTGCAGCAGGAGATTGCCCAGCTGGAGCAGGCGCTCAGCAAACTCGCCACCCTCAGCGAAGAGCTGGCGCCAGCCCGCGAGCGGCTCGCCCTGCAGCGGGATGAGGCGCGCCACGCGCTGGAGCAGTCCCGCGCCATCGCCAGCTTCGAGCAGTATCGCCACATCCTGAGCGATGACGAACCTTGCCCGCTGTGTGGCGCCAAGGAGCATCCCTACAGCCAGAGCCAGCCGCAGGTGGCGGGGATCCTGGGTCAGCTGGCGGAGCGGGCCCGCAGTCTGGAACTGGAGTGGGAGCGGCTCAACCATCAATACATTCAGTGCGAGAGCGAGCGTCAAGAGCTGGCCCGTCAGCTGGCGGTGCGCCAGCAACATCTGCCGGAGCTGGAAGCCCGCGCCGAGCAGCTGACCCAACGCTGGCAACAGCTGGGGGGCGATACCCTGCTCGGCCATCCGCTGCCGCTACGCCAGAGCCCCATTGAGTGGAACGAGCTGATGAGCACCCTGCTCGGCCGTGGCCAGGCGCTGGAGCAGGGGCTGGCCCACAGCCAGCAGCTGCTGCGTCAGGCCCAGCTTGGTCAACAACAGCTGCAAGGGGTGCGTCAGCAACTTAGCCAACTGGCTGCCCAGCACCAGCAGTTTGACCAGCAGTGGCAGGAGGCCGACCGCCAGCGCATCGCGCTGGAAGGGGAAGTGAAGGGGATGGGTGAGCAGGAGGCGACCCTGCGCCAGCGCCTTGAGCAAGGCGCCCACCGCCTCGACGAGCAGATGGGCGGCCAACCGTGGCGCCAGTGGCTCGGCAGCCAGCAGTGGCACGAGTGGCAGCGGGCCTGCGAAGCCTGGCTGCACGGCCAGAGCGAGTGGGAGCGGCTGGCCAGCGAGATCGCCAGCCTCACCCCAGCCCTGAGCGCCCAGGAGGCACGCCTGCAAACCCAGCGCGAGCTGCTGCACAAGCTGGAACGGGACTACAAGGAGCATGATCAGCAGCGGCAGGGGCTGCTCACCAGCCGCAGCGGTTGTCTCGGCGGTGAGGAGATCCCGCTGGTCGAAAGCCGCTGGCAACAGCGACTGCAACAGCTCGCCAGCGAACTGGAGCTGATGCAAAGCGGTGCCCGCGTTGTGCGGGAGCGGCAGACCGAGCTCAAGACCCGCCTCACCCATGTGGAGCAGGAAAAACAGACCAGCAGCCGCCGCAAACGGGAGGCGTTGGGGCGCTGGGCTGCCCACGCCAGCACCCTCGGCATCGCCGAGTATGACCTGCGCCGCCTGCTCGCCATCACCCCCGATGAGCTCAAGGCACGCCGCACCGCCCTGCAAGGGCTGGAGGATGCCCTTGGCGAGGCGCGTACCCGTCTTGCCGAGCGGCAACGGGCGCTGGCGCTGGAGGAGAGCAAGCGGGATCGCTATCGGGAGCACCATCCCGAGCTAGCCGCCCTGCCGGATGCAGAGCTGAGCGAACAGCTGGCGGTGCTCGATGCCCGCTGCCGCGCCCTTGAAGAGCAGCTGTTCGAGTGCAAGAGCAAGCTGGCGCAAGCCGAAGCCGCCGCCCTCAAGGCGGGCAGCCTGCAACAGCAGCTGGCCGCCCAGCAGGCGGTGGCCGACCACTGGCAACAGCTGTGCGATCTGATCGGGCAAGCCAACGGCGCCAAGTTCCGCACCTTTGCCCAGAGCCTCACTCTGGAGCGCCTGCTGCTGGAAGCCAACGCCCAGCTCGCCGAGCTGTCGCCGCGCTACCGGCTGGAGCGGGTGCCCGGCACCGATCTGGCGCTGCAGGTGGTGGATCTCGACATGGGGGACGAGGTGCGCTCGGTGGACTCCCTCTCCGGCGGCGAGAGTTTTCTGGTGTCGCTGGCGCTGGCGCTGGCCCTATCCAGCCTCTCGTCGCGCCAGACCCAGGTCGAGTCGTTGTTTATCGACGAAGGGTTCGGCACCCTTGATCCGGACAGTCTGGATCTGGCGCTCTCCAGCCTCGACTCCCTGCAGGCCGCCGGTCGCCAGATCGGGGTCATCTCCCACGTCCAGACCTTGGTGGAGCGGATTGGCGTACAAATCAAGGTCGAAGCCCTCGGCGGCGGCGAGAGCCGAGTGCGGGTCCCCTGAGTAACATCGGTTCAATCACCAATACCATCAGCTCAATCACCACGCCATAAACCACAAGACCCCGCCAATTGGCGGGGTCTTGTTGTAAGGGAGGCTATCAACCGAAGCGGTAGGCGCCCATATAGAGGCTGCCGCCATCCCAGCTTTCGTGCAGCCGGGTGGGCGCCACACCATCGGCCGCCCCCAGCGCCACAAAGAGTGGGCGCAGGTGGTCGTCGTGGGGATGGGACTCCACCGCTCCGGGAGCCAGCCGACGATAGTCGAGCAGCGCCAGCCGATCCTCGTCAGCCATCTTCTGCTCCAGCCAACCGACAAACTGGCTGGCCCACTCCGGCACCGGTGAATCATCCGGCCCCAGCGCCCGCAGGTTGTGGGTGATGGCGCCGGAGGCGAGGATGCCAATCCCCTGACTGCGCAGCGCCCCCAGCACCTCCCCCAGCTGCCACAACTGGGCCGGGGTGAAACTGGCGGGGATGGAGATCTGCAGCAGCGGGATCTCGCTCTCAGGGTCGATCAGGGAGAGCGGTGACCAGACCCCGTGATCCAGCTCGCGCCGCACCGGGGTGGCGGTCAGTCCCGCCAGCGCCAGCTGGTCGCTCACCCCCTGCTGCAACCACTCGGGGCTGCGGGCAGGCCAGCGCATCCGGTAGAGGGGCTCGGGAAAGCCGTAGAAGTCATACATCAGCGCCGGTTTAGGCTCGACGTTGATCTGCAGCTCGCGGCTGAACCAGTGGGCGGAGATGACCACCAACCCCTTGAGCTCACCCAGACGCAGGGTACGCAGAAAGCGGGTGGCGGGTTGCTCACGCAGTACCAGATCCGGTGCGCCGTGAGAGATAAACCAGACGGGGGCGAGGGACATAAAGCGAACTCCAACAAGGTGTCAGGGGGCGATACCTGAGGGGATATCGCTGTTGGAATCGATTATCACCCTGCCATTTAAGGTGAACAATCCAGCAAGATAGATAAGCACTATCAACCAATGGTTGATAATTTCACCCCTTCACTCCTTCACGACCGAGAAGCGGCAATACATATCAAGGCGGTGGTGCATCCGGCTGCGGTCGGGGAGCACGAAGCGCCATCCGGGTCGCGGCGCCATGATCCTGCCACTCCCGCCACGCCAGCCCCTCGGCGGCAGCCTCCTCTGTCACCGGATGGGAGAAGCTCGCAAACAGACGAAGGTTGTCAGGCCAGCAGTGACCAGGCAGTGCCTGAACCAGCAGCAGGGCGGTGCCCAGCAAGAGCAGGGCCAATCCGGTTTCATGGCTGTTTTTCATCCCGACCTCCTTCACCTGCGCGCCAATGAACTAACATTTTTGCGCAAGCTGGTGACAAGACGGTGACAGTGGGGGGGTGGTCATTTTACAACATCTGAACCTCAACCGGGCCAAACCACCACAGGTGGTAACATTCGTGTCCCGTCAGTCCGGATCAGTGGCCGTATATCCTAAATAGTGACCGATAGGAAAACGTTATCCCTTAAAAGAAAACGTTATCTGGTCAAAACGTTGTTTCTGGATCATAAAAAGATTCCAAAAACTGGTGTATATTGCTCGGCGGAAATTCCTTAACCATGAAGATTGACATGAAAAAGACCAAAATCGTCTGCACCATCGGTCCGAAGACCGAATCCAAAGAAATGCTGGCCAAAATGCTGGATGCCGGCATGAACGTCATGCGCCTGAACTTCTCCCACGGTGACTACGCCGAACACGGCGGTCGTATCAGCAACCTGCGCGCAGTAATGGCCGAAACCGGCACCCACGCAGCTATCCTGCTGGACACCAAGGGTCCGGAAATCCGTACCATCAAGCTGGAAGGCGGCAATGACGTCGCGCTGGTCGCTGGCCAGACTTTCACCTTCACCACCGACCAGACCGTGGTTGGTAACAAAGACAAAGTAGCTGTGACCTATGCCGGTTTCGCCAACGACCTGCGCGTCGGCAACCGCATCCTGGTTGATGACGGCCTGATCGGTCTGGACGTTATCGAAATCACCGAGCGCGAAGTTATCTGTAAAGTGCTGAACAACGGTGATCTGGGCGAGAACAAAGGCGTTAACCTGCCGGGCGTCTCCATCAAGCTGCCGGCCCTGGCCGAGAAAGACAAGCGCGACCTGATCTTCGGTTGCGAGCAAGGCGTTGATTTCGTTGCTGCTTCCTTCATCCGTAAGAAAGAAGACGTACTGGAAATCCGTGAGCACCTGAAAGCCCACGGTGGCGAGAACATCCAGATCATCTCCAAAATCGAAAACCAGGAAGGCCTGGACAACTTCGACGAGATCCTGGCTGTCTCCGACGGCATCATGGTTGCTCGTGGCGACATGGGTGTAGAAATTCCGGTTGAAGAAGTTATCTTCGCCCAGAAGATGATCATCACCAAGTGCAACAAGGCACGTAAAGTGGTTATCACTGCCACCCAGATGCTGGATTCCATGATCAAGAACCCGCGTCCGACCCGCGCCGAAGCTGGTGACGTGGCTAACGCCGTGCTGGATGGTACCGACGCAGTGATGCTGTCCGGTGAGTCCGCCAAGGGTAAGTACCCGCTGGAAGCCGTGACCATCATGGCCACCATCTGCGAGCGTACCGATGCAGTGATGCAATCCAACCTGTCTGCTGCCAATGACAGCAACAAGCTGCGCATCACCGAAGCCGTTTGTAAAGGTGCCGTAGAGACCTCCGAGAAGCTGGACGCCCCGCTGATCGTGGTTGCTACCGAAGGCGGCAAATCTGCCAAAGCCATTCGCAAGTACTTCCCGCAAGCCTGGATCCTGGCCATCACCACCAACAAGAAAACTGCTGCCCAGCTGGTTCTGACCAAGGGTGTGGTTGCTCATGTTGTTGACAGCATCGCTTCTACCGACGATTTCTATCGCATCGGTAAAGAAGCTGCGCTGCAAAGCGGTATGGGCCTGAAGGGTGACGTAGTTGTTATGGTCTCCGGTGCACTGGTACCGAGCGGCACTACCAACACCGCTTCTGTTCACGTTCTTTAATCAGAGCTGAACAACGTGAAAACGGCGCCTTCAGGCGCCGTTTTTTTTATCCCTCCCCCTGCTTACCAGACCATCCCGGTGTTAGAATCCACGCCAATTTAATCTATGTGGGAAGTTTCCCACGCCCCGTGTAATAACCCGGAAGTTATATGCCCTCAATACGTTTTAAAAGAGCCTCGGCCACCCTGTTGCCGCTGCTCTGTCTAATCTCCAGTCTCTGCACCCCGCTCGCCATGGCGCAAGATGTGCCCTCTCGAGCCACAGTTCAGCGCACGCTGGACAGTCTGGCGAAAACAGAAACGCCGACGGTCAGCCAGCAAGAGGATCAGAAGTTGCTGACCGCAACCCTCGCCCTGCTCGACAGCATCGACAAGGAAGAGGCCAAAGCTAAAACCCAGGCCCAGCGCATCCGCAACCTGCCCACCGAGCTCAACGAGATCAGTGCCAAGATCGATGCCCTGACCAAAGGCAAGAGCGTCGAGCAGATCAAGAGCGAATACGCCAGCATGAGTCTGGCGGAGCTCGATAGCCGCCAGCCGGAAGTACTGGCCAATATGCAGGGAGCCCAGGAGGCGCTAGGCGCCATTGGCAGTCAGCTGACCACTCTGCAGACCCTGCCGGAGCGTGCCCAGACCAGCATGAGCCGCGCCTACCAGCGCAGCCAGGAGATCCGCAGCCGTCTCAATGCAGGCGAAACTGTCAGCAGTGCCGAGAAGATGAAGCTGAACGCCGAATCCGCACTGCTGGATCTGCAACTGGCGCTCCTGCAAAAGGATTTGGATAACCGCACCAGCATGCAGGATCTGGCGGTCAAACAGCGCGACTACCAAAGTGCCCGTCTCGCCAGCGAAGAGCAGAAGCTGCAACTGCTGCAGGAGCAGAGCAGTGCCAAGCGCCTTGGCGACACCGAAAAAACGGCCGAACAGACCGGTGAACTGGTCGCCAGCGAAGATAACCCGCTGGTGCAAAAAGAGCAGGAACTCAACCACCAGCTGAGTCAGCAGTTAGTCAACGCCACCAGCAACCTCAACTCGCTGGTACAAAAAAACCTGCAAGCCAAGACCTGGTTAGAACGCGGCATCCAGACCGAGCGCAACCTGAACGAACAGGTACAGATGCTCAAAGGCAATCTGCTGCTCTCTCGTATCCTCTATCAGCTCTACCAGCAACTGGAGGCGGCCCCCGCAATCGCCGTCAAGAATCTGGAAGAGCAGATCGCCGATCTGCATCTGGCCCAGTTCGAACTGAGCCAGCAGCGTGACCAGCTGTTCCAGAAGAACCTCTATCTGGACAACCTGATTGCTGGCAGCAAGGATCCGGTCAGCGAGGAGGACAAGGCCAGCCTTGCCAAGCTGCTCGATACCCGTATCAACCTGCTCGACCAGCTTAACCGCCAACTCGACAGCCAGCTCACCAACGCCATCAGCCTGCAGCTGACCCAGCAGCAGCTGGCCCGTACCCACGACGCTATCGAGTTTACCCTGCAGCAGCACATCTTCTGGGTAAGCAGCAACAAGCCTATCGACAGCAAGTGGCTTATCAACTGGCCCACCCAGGCTTACAAACAAGCCTCTGACTGGGTGCTCAAGCCCGACTGGAAGCACTGGCGCGCACAGCTGCTGGCGGTCTCCGTACTGGCCTTCCCGCTGTTGCTGATCGGGGGCGTACTGATGTGGAAGCGCCCCATCCTTATCGAACAACAGAAGCGGATCACCAAAGATCTGGGTCGCTTCCGTCAAGACAGCCAGTGGCACACCCCCAAGGCGCTGCTGTTCACCCTGTTGCATCGCCTGCCGGGCAGCCTGTTCATTCTGGCTGGCGGCCTGTTAATCACCTACTGCGGTCTGCTCAGCCCGAAACTGACGTTCCAGATCACCCTCAACCTCGCCCTCGGTTATCTGGTATTCAGTGTCTATCTGGCCGTGATGCGTCCGGGCGGCATCGCCGAATCCCACTTCCGGATCCCGAAGGCGGAGTTGCAGGCCACACACACCAGCATGCGCTACCTCTGGCTGCCACTGCTGCCGCTGATCATGCTCGCAACCAAGGCGGTGGTTGAACCCTCGACTCTTGGCAACGACGTGATCGGCCAAGGTATGACGCTCTTCCTGCTTGGACTGGCCGCCTATCTGGTGTTCCCCATCTCCCGCGCCCGCATCAAGGGCGAGGCGAGCATGCAAAAGTCGATCATCGCGATCGCGCTGGCACTGGCGCCAGTGGCACTCATCGTGTTGGCGGTGCTTGGTTACTACTACACAGCACTGAAGCTGACCGGTCGCCTGATCGAATCCTTCTACCTGCTGATTACCTGGGGTTTGATCTACCGTACCGCCCTGCGTGGTCTGGAGCTGGCCGCCCGTCGCCTGGCTTATCGCCGCGCAGTCGCCAAACGTGATCACAAGTCTCAGGAAGATGCAGAAGGTGGCGAATCCATTGAAGAACAGCCGATGGATCTGGAGGATGTCAGCCAGCAATCCCTGCGCCTGACCCGTACCGTGCTGCTGGTGATCTTCGGCGTGGCCTTCTACTGGCTCTGGTCTGATCTGGTGGCGGTATTCTCTTACCTCGATAGCATGGTGTTGTGGCACAAGAGCGAAGGAACCGGCGCCAATGCCATCCTCTTCCCGGTTAGCCTCAGTGATGTGCTGATCGGCTTCCTCATGCTCGGTGGTGCCTGGTCACTGGCCCGCAACCTGCCGGGTCTGCTGGAAGTACTGGTGCTTTCACGGTTACGCCTGGCCCAGGGTACTGCCTACGCCTTCACCACCATGCTCAACTACCTGCTGATTGGGGTAGGTACCCTGACCGCCCTCTCCATGATGGGCGTGCAGTGGGACAAGCTGCAGTGGGTCGCGGGTGGTCTGTCGGTCGGTATCGGTTTCGGTATGAAGGAGATACTCTCCAACTTCGTCTCCGGCATCATCATTCTGTTTGAACGTCCGGTACGGATCGGTGACACCGTCACTATCGGCTCCTTCTCCGGTACCGTCTCCAAGATCCGTATCCGCGCCACCACCCTGACCGACTTCGACCGCAAAGAGGTGATCATCCCCAACCAGCAGTTGATGACCGAACGGCTGATCAACTGGTCCCTCAGTGATACCGTCACCCGGGTTATTGTGCGAGTCGGTGTGGCCTATGGTTCGGATCTGGAGCTGACCCGCACCCTGCTCAAACAGGCTGCGGATGAGAACAGCCGTGTACTGAAAGACCCGTCACCTATCGTCTACTTCCTCACCTTTGGCGCCAGCACCCTGGATCATGAGCTGCGCTTCTTCGTGAGCGAACTGGGTGATCGCAACCCGGCGGTGGACGAGTTGAACCGCAAGATCGATCAGCTGTTCCGCGAGAATGGCATCGAGATCGCCTTCAACCAGATGGATGTCTATATCAAGAACATGCAGGGAGAAGAGCAGAAGGTGGAGTCCAGCTCCACCGCCCTGCCGCCTCCAGCTGAAGATGGCAAGCAGCCAGCCTGATAGCCCAGCTGCAATGACTTGATGACAAAAGCCGCTCACCCAAGGGGAGCGGCTTTTTCATGGCTATCTCTCAATGATCTGTTGAAAGGCTAATCTTGGCATAACACCTCAGTTCCAGGCCTACCATCATGGATATCTCAGCCTTTCAATACCGGTTGCCGGTATCTACAAAGACCGCTGTAAGCAGAGTTCAATCCAAACATGTTCAGACTGTCTCATCCCCCTGCGAGCACCACCAGACCGATCGGAAAACCCCATCCCGCAGTCGCTATAAATCGGTTTACCACCCCGGGGCACTGACCTATGGTAAAGCATGCAATATATGCATCAAGGAGCCAGGTTCCCGATGAATGACCTAGAACTGCAACAGATCCTGTTTCGCTCCTTCGATGTAATACCGCTGCCTATTCTGGTGTCGGAAGCCATTACGCGACCCGATAGCACCTCACCGGACCTGCTTTCGCAACGGCTCCACCGTTTTATCAACAAGGCATTCCTTGAACAACTGGGTTACGACCTTGCTGATCTGCCGGACATGGCCTCCTGGTTTCGACTCGCCTACCCGGATGAAGGGTATCGTCGCACCATCATAGATGCCTGGCATACCCAGGTGGAGCAGAGCCTGGCTCAAGGGCTGGAAGTCGCCGAAATGCCTGCGCTGATCCGCTGCAAGAACGGTCAGTCCCGTTGGTTTGTCGCCACCGCACAACTGGGGGCGGATGCCATCCCTGATTGCCATATCATCACCTTTCGCGACATTCACGACCTGCAGTGCATGGTGGAAGAGGTGAGTCGCCTCTCCTGTACCGATCCCCTCACCGAACTGACCAACCGGCGCGGGGCCCAGCAACAGCTGCAGGCCCACTGGTTGCAAGATGAGACCCTGGCGGTGGTACTGGGGGATATCGACCATTTCAAGCTGATCAACGACTGTTATGGTCATCCTGCAGGCGATGCCGTGCTCTGTGCCGTCGCTCACGCCATGGCCAGCCAACTGCTGCCAGGAGAGAGCCTGGCCCGCTGGGGCGGGGAAGAGTTTTTGCTGATCTTGCCAGGTTGCACCATCGAGCAGGCCGTATTACGTGCCGAGCAGCTGCGACAGCAGGTCTGTGCCACCCGCTTACCGTGGCAAGGGGAGCAGCTCTCGATCACCATCAGCTTGGGTTGTGCCAGCATGAAGAGCCAGGAGAGCCTCGACAATCTGCTGATGATGGCCGACCGGGCCCTCTATCAAGCCAAGGCACAGGGGCGTAATAGGGTTGTCATCTCGGCGGAATAAAGTCGTGATCAGAAGGGGAAGCCGACTCCCGGCCATAAAAAAACCGAAGCACCAGGCTTCGGTTTTTTATTGCAGCAACTGGCTTGCGCCAGCCGGGCATTACTTCTTGATACGGATAACCGGGGTCTCGCCCACAGTCACAGCACCAGTCAGTTTGATCAGCTCTTTGATCTCATCCATGTTGGAGATGACAACCGGCGTCAGGGTAGACTTGGCTTTCGCTTCCAGAATGGCCAGATCGAACTCGATGATGGTGTCGCCACGCTTGACCTGCTGGCCTTCATGAGCGATACGAGTGAAACCTTCACCCTTCAGTTCAACGGTGTCGATACCGAAGTGAACGAACAGCTCGATACCTGAGTCGGATTCCAGAGAGAACGCGTGGTTGGTCTCGAAAATCTTGCCGATGGTACCATCGCACGGAGCAACCATCTTGTTGCCAGTTGGCTTGATGGCAATACCGTCACCCACGATCTTCTCAGCGAAGACAACATCAGGCACATCTTCGATCGGTACGATTTCACCTGACAGCGGGGCATACAGCTCAATGCCACCGGTATCAGAGCTATCATCGGAAACCAGTTTCTTCAGTTTATCAAACAGACCCATAGTAAAGCTCCTAGAGATGATTTGTCGCTGCTTGCAGCCGATCTTAGCAGACTGCTTTTTGCTTAATAAAGTTATCTACGCAAGCTTCAATTTCAGCTGCAGTGGCAAAGCTCAGCGCCTGCTCGGCCATTGCCTTAACATCTTCAAAGTTGGTGTTGCGGATAAGCTTCTTGATACGCGGTACAGAGATGGCGCTCATGGAGAACTCATCCAGACCCATACCCAGCAGCAGCAGGGTGGCGCGCTCGTCACCGGCCAGTTCACCACACATACCGGTCCACTTACCTTCGGCGTGGGACGCATCGATAACCATCTTGATCAGAGTCAGGACGGAGGGCGACAGCGGGTTGTACATGGCGGAAATCATCTCGTTACCACGATCGACAGCCAGAGTGTACTGGGTCAGGTCGTTGGTACCGATACTGAAGAAATCCACTTCCTTGGCCAGATGGTGAGCCATCACGGCCGCAGCCGGGGTCTCGACCATGATACCCACTTCGATGGATTCATCAAAGGTTTTGCCTTCAGCACGCAGTTCGGCTTTCAGCGTCTCTACCGTTGCTTTCAGGCTACGGAACTCTTCGACAGAGATGATCATCGGGAACATGATGCGCAGTTTGCCGAAGGCAGACGCACGCAGAATGGCCCGCAGCTGAGCGTTCATGATGTCTGCGCGGTCAAAGAAGATCCGCACGGCACGCCAGCCCAGGAAAGGGTTCATCTCTTTCGGGAAATTCATGTACGGCAGTTCTTTGTCGCCGCCGATATCCATGGTGCGCACGATGATCGGCTGATCCGGCATCGCTTCGGCCACTTCTTTATAGGCTTTGAACTGCTCGTCTTCGGTCGGCAGCGCATCACGATCCATAAACAGGAACTCGGTACGGTACAGACCTACGCCTTCGGCGCCATTGCGGATGGCACCTTCGGTATCCTTGACGGTACCGATGTTGGCGCACACTTCGACCTGATGACCATCCAGGGTGATGGCAGGCAAGTCTTTCAGCTTGGCCAGCTCATCTTTCTCGGCCTGGAACTGGGCCTGGAACTTCTTGGCCTCGGTCAGCTGTTCAGCGGTCGGATTGACAATAATCTGGTTGTTGATCCCATCAAGGATCAGCAGGTCACCATTGTTGACACGCGCAGTGATGTCGTTGGTGCCCACGATGGCCGGCAGCTCCAGAGAGCGGGCCATGATGGAGGTGTGAGAGGTACGGCCACCGATATCGGTGACAAAACCCAGCACATATTTCAGATTGATCTGAGCAGTTTCAGACGGGGTCAGGTCTTTGGCGACCAGGATAACCTCTTCGTCGATGGTGCTCAGGTTGACAACGGCGATGCCCAGTACGTTCTTCACCAGACGGGTACCGATGTCACGGAAGTCAGTGGCGCGCTCACGCAGATAAGGGTCATCCAGATCAGCCATCATTTTGGCGTACTGTTCGATCACCTCATAAACGGCTTTGTCAGCGGAAGCCTTGTTGTCTTTGATGAAGGATCTGATATCCCCTTCCAGCTCCTCATCTTCGAGCAGCATGATGTGGCCTTCGAAGATGGCCTCTTTTTCCTCACCGAAGGTGCGACCGGCCATGGTTTTGATGGCTTCCAGCTGAGCAGCTGACTTGGTACGAGCTTCGAGGAAACGGTTGATCTCGACATCAATCTGCTCGGCAGAAATTTTGCCCTGATTGATAACGATTTCATCTTCTTTAAGAAGAAGCGCCTTACCGAATGCGATACCGGGGGACGCAAGAATGCCAGATATCATAATCCTTCCTATTAAAACGACTGTGGGGGAGGAATAAAGCTGGATTACTCCAGCTCGTCCATCAGGGCAACCAGCTTCTCAACAGCTTGTTGAGCGTCCGGACCATCGGCCTGGATGGTCACGTTGGTGCCCTTGGTCAGGCCCAGGGTCTGCAACTTGAACAGGCTCTTGGCGCTGGCGGACTTGCCACCGGAGACCACAGTGATCTCGCTTTGGAATTCTTTGGCTTCTTTCACGAACTGAGCTGCCGGACGGGTGTGCAGGCCGTTTTCAGCAGTGATAACAACAGACTTCTCGTACATGGTTTCACCCCATATTATTGATATTTTTTGGTGGATTGGTCGGTTTTGAAGCGCCCTGACCCACCGTGTCAGTATGGATATGTTGTAAAGTAACGAAAGCAGACCCGCAATAGCTTAATCCAGGTCAAGTTTCTGTGCAGTAATCGGCGCGCTGGTTGGCAATTTTCAGTTATTGGGCTACAAGCCGCATCAGGACTGGCCTGAAATTATTTTATAACGAAAAATAACACTTTGTTACTTTGTGATACCAAGCCAGCAAACACCGCGTGACGCCGCACAGGATATGAGATTTGCCGCACGATGTCTGCTTTTTTTCTCATGCAGGAACTTGTTATTTTACCCCAAAAAATAAGAAACAAGTGACACTAACTGGCGCTGAGTCTAGCCCATAAAGAAGCGGCGCTCCTGAGAGCGCCGCTTCTTTGACAAAATCCGATCAGTTACTGTTGCAGCTCTTGCTCGCTGAATACCCCGGCAAACAGGGCGCTGGAGAGGTAACGCTCCGCCGCGCTCGGCAGTATCACGACAATCGTTTTTCCTTCGAATTCTGGCAGTTCTGCCAGACGACTGGCCGCCACTACTGCGGCACCCGAGCTGATACCTGCCAGAATGCCCTCTTCCTCCATCAGACGGCGGGCCATCTCGATGGCTTCGTCGCTGGTGACCTGCTCAACCCGATCAATCAGGGACAGGTCCAGGTTGCCCGGGATAAAGCCGGCGCCGATCCCCTGGATCTTGTGGGGACCCGGTTTGATCTCTTCACCGGCCAGCTTCTGGCTGATGACCGGCGACTCGGCCGGTTCGACCGCGACAGAGACCACCGCCTTGCCCTGAGTCTGCTTCAGATAACGGGAGACACCGGTAAGGGTGCCACCGGTACCGACCCCGGCCACAAACACATCTACCTCGCCATCGGTGGCATCCCAGATCTCGGGGCCTGTGGTCTTTTCATGGATCTCCGGGTTGGCCGGGTTTTCAAACTGTTGCAGCAACACATACTTGCCCGGCTCGGATTCAAGGATCTCGTTGGCCTTGGCAATGGCTCCCTTCATACCGAGCGGCCCTTCGGTCAGCACCAGATTGGCACCGAGCGCCTTGAGCAGCTTGCGGCGCTCCAGGCTCATGGTGGCGGGCATGGTCAACGTAATGGCATAACCGCGAGCCGCCGCAACAAACGCCAGAGCAATACCGGTATTACCGCTGGTGGGCTCGATGATCTCCTTACCCTTGGTCAGGATGCCGCGCTTCTCGGCATCCCAGATCAGGTTGGCACCGATACGGCACTTGACGCTGAAACTCGGGTTACGGCTCTCGATCTTGGCCAGCACGCGGCCTTTGGTAACACGGTTGAGACGAACCAGCGGGGTGAGACCGATAGTCTGGCTGTTGTCCTCAAAAATTTTGCTCATGGTGCTATCCCTGTGTTTGTTACGACGATGAAACAAGATTACCCTGTGATTTCTGAATGAGAAGTGACTATTCGTTATAACCATATGGTATTACAACATATAGAGCTTATTCTCTCTGGCCCCTGACTCCGGGCGCCAATCGTCAAAGGAACCGACGTTATGGGATTTTCAGGAAGCAGCGATTATCTCGCCTCCGATGCATTGAGGATGGCGGTCAATGCCGCCATCACCCTCGAAAAGCCGCTGCTGATCAAAGGGGAACCGGGCACCGGCAAGACGGTGCTGGCAGAAGCGGTCGCCGACCATCTCGGCACAGACCTCATTGCCTGGCATATCAAGTCCACCACCAAGGCCCAGCAGGGGCTCTACGAATACGATGCTGTGGCCCGGCTGCGCGACTCCCAGCTCGGCGACCCTAAAGTGGCCGATATCAGCCACTACATTCGCCAGGGCAAGCTGTGGCAGGCTTTCAGCGCCGAGCTGCGGCCGGTACTGCTGATCGACGAGATCGACAAGGCCGATATCGAATTCCCCAACGATCTGCTGCTGGAGCTGGATCGGATGGAGTTCGATGTCTACGAGACCGGCGAGCGAGTTAAGGCGCGCCAGCGGCCGGTGGTCATCATCACCTCCAACAATGAAAAAGAGCTGCCGGATGCCTTCCTGCGCCGCTGTTTCTTCCACTACATCCGCTTCCCCGACAAGGGCGAGATGCAGGCCATCGTCAAACTCCACTACCCCAACCTCAAGGAGAGCCTGCTCGGCGAGGCGATGGATCTCTTCTTCGAGCTGCGCGAGGTTGAGGGGCTGCGCAAGAAGCCCTCCACCTCCGAACTATTGGACTGGATCCGGCTGCTCTTGGCCGACGATATCGCCCCCGAGGCGATGCGCGCCCGCGAGCCGGGCAAGCTGGTGCCCGCGCTTTACGGCGCCCTGCTCAAGACCGAGCAGGATCTGCATCTATTCGAGAAGCTCGCCTTTTTGGCCCGGCGCGGCAGCTGACCCATGCTGATCGACTTTTTTACCCACCTGCGCCGCCACAAGCTCCCCTGCAGCCTGCGCGAACTGCTGGACTTGCACGCCGCGCTGGCAGCCCGGCTGGTCACTGTCGATATGGATGAGTTCTACCAACTCTCCCGCTGCCTGCTGGTAAAAGACGAGGCCCACTACGATCGCTTCGATCGCGCCTTCGCCGAGTACTACGAGGGGCTGGACGCCATCCCCCTGCTGCCGGAGAGCCTGCCCGAGGAGTGGCTGCGCAAGGAGTTCGAGCGACTGTTGAGCCCAGAGGAGAAGGCGCTGCTCAAATCCCTCGGCGGACTCGACAAGCTGCTGGAGACCCTTAATCAGCGGTTGAACGAGCAGAAAGAGCGCCATGCCGGTGGCAACAAGTGGGTAGGAACCGGTGGCAGCAGCCCGTTTGGCCACGGCGGTTTTCACCCCGAGGGCATTCGCATGGGTGGAGAGGGGCAGCACGGCAAGGCGGTCAAGGTGTGGGAGGCTCGTCACTATCGCAACTTCAGCGACGACTCGCCGCTCGGCCAGCGTGCCATCCAGCTGGCACTGCGCAAGCTCAGACGCTGGGTGCGCAAGGGCAATCCCGACGAGCTGGATCTCGACGACACCATAAAAAGCTCTGCCCGCCAAGGGTGGCTCGATGTGAAGCTGCGACCCGAGCGCCACAACGGGGTGAAGCTATTGGTCTTTTTCGATGTGGGGGGCTCCATGGATGCCCACGTGGCAGAGGTGCAGCGCCTGTTCTCTGCCCTGCGCCACGAGTTCAAGCATCTGGAGTACTTCTATTTTCACAACTGCCTCTACGACTTCGTCTGGAAGGATAACGAGCGCCGCTTTGAGGAGCGGTTCGACACCCTGCGGCTGCTGCGCACCTACGGCAGCGACTACCGGGTAATTTTGGTGGGAGACGCCAAGATGGGTCCCTACGAGATCAGCTGGCCCGGCGGCAGCGTCGAGCAGTGGAACGAGGAGTCGGGTCAGGTATGGCTCACTCGCTTGCAGCAGCACTTTCCCAAGCTGGTGTGGATCAACCCTATTCCGCGGCGGGAGTGGCTCTGGCACCCCTCCATCAAGTTGATGAATGACGTGGTTGGCGGGCGGATGCATCCGCTGACCCTGGCGGGTCTCGCTGCGGCGATCGACCAGCTGTAACCCTCTCTACCCTATAAACCGACAAGCCGGGAACGCACCCGGCGAGGAGCAAAGATGACCTCTATCGTGATCAGTGGCTCAGGCCTCTATACCCCACCCTTTGCCGTCAGCAATGAAGAGCTGGTGGTCGCCTTTAACCAGTATGTGGATCTCTACAACGAAGAGAACGCCTCCGCCATCGACGCTGGCCAGCTACCCGCCAAGCAGCATTCAAGCTGCGAGTTCATCGAGAAGGCCTCCGGCATCAAAAGCCGTTATCTGGTGAGCCGCGAGGGGGTGCTCAACCCCGACATCATGCAGCCGCTGCTGGCGGAACGGCCCGATGAAATGCCCTCCATCATGGTGGAGATGGCGGTGGCCGCCGCCGAACAGGCGCTGATCGCCGCCGGCCGCGAGCCGGGGGAGATCGATTTGGTGATAGTGGCGGCATCCAATATGCCGCGCCCCTATCCGGCGCTGGCCATCGAGCTGCAGCACTATCTGGGGGCGAGCGGCATGGCCTTTGACATGAACGTGGCCTGCTCATCCGCCACCTTCGGCATCAAGACTGCCGCGGACATGCTGGCGGCGGGCACCGCCAGAGTGGCGCTGGTGGTCAATCCGGAGATCTGCTCGGGGCACCTCAATTTTCGCGATCGGGATAGCCACTTTATCTTCGGCGATGCCTGCACTGCTGTGCTGCTGGAGCGGGAAGCCGATTGCAAGGTGGCCAATCCGTGGCAACTGGTGGCCAGCAAGCTGGTGACCCAGTACTCCAACAACATCCGCAACAACTTCGGCTTTCTGAATCGGCTCAGCCTGCGTACCCGCTATGGCGATGACAAGCTGTTCCGCCAGCAGGGGCGCAAGGTGTTCAAGGAGGTATTGCCGCTGGTGTGCGACCAGATCACCAGCCAGCTCGATGAGCAAGGCTGGCCCACCGAAAGCCTGAGCCGACTCTGGCTCCATCAGGCCAACCTCACCATGAACCAGTTCATCGGCCGCAAGCTGCTCGGCCACGATGCCAGCCAGCAGGAGGCGCCGGTCATTCTTGATAGCTATGGTAATACCAGCTCGGCGGGTTCCATCATCGCGTTTCATCTGTACAATCGCGACCTTGCTGCGGGGGCCCGCGGTGTACTTTGCTCATTTGGCGCTGGCTACTCCATCGGTAGCCTGCTGCTGCAGCGTCTGTAATGGCGGGCCTCCCGCCGATATAACAATAACCAGCAACATGGGTGGGAATATGCAGAGGATCACGGGGCGCTGCGCCCTGCACTACGGGGTAACCCTGTCACTCTTTTGTCTCTATGGCTGGCAGGTCTGCCCGTTTCTCGAGAGCCTCACCCTACCCCAGTTGCTGGGGCCAACCCTGGTGACGTTCGCCATCATGTTCGCCGTGCGCAACCGGCTGCTCTCAAGGCGGCCCCTGCCGCGCAACGAGCTGAACGGGTTCGGCCTGGAGGTGGGTTTCTACCTGCTAGGGGCGCTGCTGCTCTCGTGCTACAACGCCCTGAACCACGACTTTCCGCTGGAGAGCCATCTCAAGGTGCTGCTGGGAATGACTACCCTCGGCTTTCTGGTCGCAGCCGATCTGACCCTGGAGCGGGGCTGGCATCGGGCCAGAGCACGGCAAGCTGAGCAGAGTCTGGCGCTGAGCCACCCGCTGGCCATGCCGCTGCCACGCAAGTTCACCCTCTTTACACTGGCGACCCTCACCCTGCTGGGAGGCGTCTTCTTCTTGCTGTTCAACAAGGATCTGGAGTGGCTGGTGACGGTGGAGCGCAGTCTGCCGAGGGCCGATGCCCAGCACTACATCCTGTGGGAGATCGCCTTCGTGATGACGGTGACCTTCTGCTATCTCGCCCTCATCATCCACGGTTATGGTCGCAATCTCGGCCTCTCCCTGCGCCAGCAGACCCGCACCATGGCCAGAGTGCAATGCGGTGACTTCGACGCCCGGGTGCCGGTCACCCGGGATGACGAGTTCGGCCTGATTGCCGCCAGCACCAATCAGATGATCGGCGAGCTGAAATCCCGCAGCGACGAGCTCAACCTGACCCGTGACGTGGCCATCCTCGGCCTCGCCTCGCTGGCGGAGACTCGGGACAACGAGACCGGCGCCCATATCATCCGCACCCAACACTATGTGAAGGCGCTGGCGCAATACCTCAGTCGCAACGAGCGGGATCGCTACCCGCTCGATGACGCCACCATCGACCTGCTGTTCAAATCGGCGCCCCTGCACGATGTGGGCAAGGTGGGCATTCCCGACGCCATCCTGCTCAAACCGGGCAAACTGACCGACGAGGAGTTCGCCATCATGAAGCGCCACCCGCAGATCGGCGCCGATGCGCTGGCCAGTGCCGAGGCGCAGCTGGGCTCCAACTCCTTCCTGCGACTGGCCAGGGAGATCTCCCTCACCCATCACGAAAAGTGGGATGGCAGCGGCTATCCGGCAGGGCTGGCGGGTGAGGATATTCCTCTCTCCGGGCGCTTGATGGCGGTGGCGGATGTCTACGATGCGCTCATCTCGAAGCGGGTCTACAAACCAGCCTTCAGCCATGACGAGGCGAAAGCCATCATCGTGAAAGGGATCGGCAACCATTTTGATCCCGGCATCGTCGCGGCTTTTCTCGCCTGCGAGGCGCAGTTCAGGGAAATTGCCGCGCAGTTTCAGGATCACCACTGAGCAGGTGCATCCCGACCCTTTGCCGTGGTGGCTGACAGGGCAACCTGCGTCATAAAAATGCACACAAGCGGCATGTGCCACGCCGGGCATATTGATATTTCCCTTTATTTACAGATGTTTTTTGTCATTTTGTGATCCGGGTTCGTGCTGATGACGCAACCGGGATCACAAGATGGCAGGAAAATCGCGGCATTAGCCATCCAGCGTCTAATGATGGCTTCCAATGAAAGCGAGGTTTGCTATCATCTGGTGATATTTTTCATCTTTCGCCAGCCAAACAAGAATACCCTCATGTACACACAGTTCTTCGGCCTCTCGGAACATCCGTTTTCCATCTCGCCCAATCCCAAATACCTCTATATGAGCGAGCGCCACGGCGAAGCCCTTGCTCACCTCAACTATGGATTGCAGGATGGCGGCGGCTTTGTGCTGCTGACCGGCGAAGTGGGCACCGGCAAGACCACCGTCTCCCGCTGCCTGCTGCAGCAACTGCCGGCAGAGACCGAGATCGCCTATATTCTCAACCCCTCGCTGACCGAGCGGGATTTGCTAGCGGCCATCTGCGATGAATTTCAACTCCCCTACCCTGACGATGCCGGGATCAAGCGGCTGTTTGACCTGATCCGCGATCACCTGCTGGCCAACCTGGCAGCAGGCAAGCGTAGCGTGGTGTTGGTGGATGAGGCCCAGCATCTGCTGCCCGGGGTGCTGGAGCAGTTGCGTCTGCTCACCAACCTCGAAACCGACGAACGCAAACTGCTGCAAGTGGTGCTGATCGGTCAACCCGAGCTGCAGCAGATGCTGCGCCAACCCCTGCTGCGTCAGCTGGCCCAACGCATTACCGCCCGCTATCACCTGTTGCCTCTGTCGCACCCTGATGTGGATGCCTATGTCCGTTTTCGCCTGCAGGTGGCTGGCTGCGTGCAACCGATTTTTACCCCCAGAGCCATCAAGACACTCCACCGCCTGAGTGGTGGCATCCCCCGTTTTATCAACCTCATCTGCGATCGCGCACTGATCGCCGCCTTCTCCCGTGGCAGCTACAAAATAGTGCATAGCGATATCAGTCAGGCCGCATTTGAAGTAAACGGGGTGCGCGATGAGGGGAGCTGGATCTCCGGTCTGATGATAACGCTGGCGGGCGCCCTGCTGGTGGCCGCAGGTTGGTGGGGCTGGCAACTGTTTGGCGTATTGCCCGAGCGCCCGGTGGTCAAGGTCGAGGTGCCGGTCACCGTCGACGAGACTGCCGAGCAGCAGGAACAACTCACCGAGGCGATCAATCAGGCCATCGATCCCGATAGCGCCATGCAGAATCTTTACAAAGTCTGGGGCTATGAGGTCGACTCTTTCGAGGCGACCTGTGACAACGCCCCTCGCGCTGGCCTGCGCTGTCTGGAGGGTGAGGCGAGCCTCGATGAACTGCGCGCCCTGCAACATCCCGCCATGATCACTCTGACCGACGAGACTGGTGGTATCTACTACGCGACCCTGGTCAATCTGGGGCCGAGCAAGGCCAGCCTGATGATCGGCAGCCAAAGCTGGCAGGTGGAGCGGCAGTGGCTCACCGACAACTGGGGTGGCAGCTACACCTTGCTCTGGCGCATGCCCAAAGGGGGGGTCAGCCTGATTGCCAGTAATGCCGGACAAACCCAGATCCAGTGGCTCGACAACGCCCTGAGCCGTGCGCTGCAACAGCCCGAACGCAAGGTGCGCCGTTTCGATGGCGAGCTCAAAAACAAACTGCAGCAGTTCCAGCAAGATCAGGGACTGACCCCCGACGGCATCGCAGGCAGCAATACCCTGTTGCGCCTCAATGTCCACTCCGGTGAACCCATGCCCAGACTGGAGGATGCCTCCTGATGTCCACCCTGCTCAAAGCGCTGCACCGCGCACAGCAACCGCAACAGAGCGCCCATATCCCTGCCATGGGATTGCCAATGCCCCGTGAAGAAGAGCGCAACCCCCGCCGCATCGGCTGGCTGCTCGCACCGTTGGCGCTGCTGCTGGGGGTTGCCGCCAACTATGGCTGGCATCTGCTGCACAATCGCCCCATTGAGGAAAAAGTGGAAGTAAAGGAGGTGATTACCCCTCCCTTCGTGCGGGTCGAACCCAAGGCGATGATCACCCGGCCACTGCCGCCCCCCTTGCCAGAGCCGGTAGTACAACCCAAAGTGGTGGCCAGAAACGACGCAGCCAACCAGGGCCAGGCCCCCTCTTTGAGTCTGGCCGAGCAATTGATGCGGGCACTCAACGATACCCCGTTGCAAGAAACCCCCGGGGCATCCGCTCAGAACGTACAACCGGCCCAATTGATGGCACTGGCTGCTGCCCCGCAGTCGATACGCCAGCAAGTGCCGACACTGAGCTATGGCTCCCATCTGTTCTCATCCAATGCGGCCAAGCGGGCCGTCGTGCTCAATGGCCGCGAATACCGTGAGGGCAACGAAGTGGCGCCCGGCGTGCACCTTGCCACCATAGAGCAGCAGTACATTGTGCTGGATGTGAGTGGACAGAGCGTGACCCTCAAGGCGCTGCAGGATTGGCGCGGATAACTCATAAATTGCACAGGGTCATCGTTGGCGCCATCTTGGCGAGCATCAGGCGGGGCATGTAGTGACGCAGGCTGTTACTTTTATCAGCACCCATTCAGGCTTAGTGTGATGAAATATTCATTTTTGCTTATTGGCGTGCTCAGCGCCGTTGTGTCGCAGCCACCGTCCGTACACAATACGCAGCCGACCCAGAACCTGGAATTTGTTGATTAATATGACATTACGATTCAGGGATGAGATCTTGACCCTGCTGGCCCAGTGCCGGCGGCTCCCCATGACCAGAGTCACCCAGGTGATTTTTCTGGTATTGCTGCTGATGCTGGCGCAACAGAGCGCCGCCCTCACCTGGCGTCTGCTCACTCTGGCAAGCCCGCAAACCAGCCAGCCGTGGCAACCAGTACCGGTAGCCACTGCCAGCCAGAGCGGTCCACGCCTTGAACTGGGAGAGATAAGCCGTCTGGCCCTGTTTGGCAAGGCGATCCCCAAGGCGCAGGCAAAAGCCGCCGCCGTGGCCGCCAACGCGCCGCGCACCCAGCTCAATGCCCAGCTCAACGGGGTGTTGGCGAGCTCAGAGCCCGCCAAATCCATCGCCATCATCGCCATGTCCGGCATTCAAAACTCCTATGGTGTCGGTGATATGATTGACGGCACTCAGGCCAGGATCCGCCAGGTCTTCTCCGATCGGGTGATTATCGAACGGGATGGTCGTGACGAAACCCTGATGCTGGACGGCGAGGAGTACGGCAAGCCGCTGCCACAAACCGGTAACGCCGCACCGCTTGGCGCCCTGCGCAGCGAGCTGATGACCGATCCGGGCAAGATCACCGATTACCTCAATATTTCACCGGTTCAGGTGGATGGCCGCATGACCGGCTATCGCCTCAATCCGGGCACCCATCCGGAATTTTTCAACCAGAGCGGGCTGCAGGCCAATGATCTGGCCATCAGCATCAACGGGCTGGATTTACGAGACAACATGCAAGCCATGCAGGCCATGCAGCAGATGGCGGGTGCCACCGAACTGACAGTGACCGTCGAGCGACAGGGCGAACAGTTCGACATCTATGTGCGCTTGTCAGAATAATGATTTGGAGTCGTACCAATAATGACCACTAAAGGGAAATGCTGGCGTCTGGCCACTATCGCAGCGGCACTGATGATGGCGGGCTCAGCCTGGGCCACCGAATATTCAGCCAGTTTCAAGAACGCCGAGATTGAAGAGTTCATCAATACGGTGGGCAAGAACCTCAATAAAACCATCATCATAGAGCCATCGGTGCGCGGCAAGATCAACGTGCGCAGCTACGACCTGCTCAATGAGGAGCAGTACTACCAGTTCTTCCTGAGCGTGCTCGACGTCTACGGCTTCGCCGTGGTGCCGATGGACAACGGGGTGCTCAAGGTGCTGCGCTCGCGGGATGCCAAAACCTCCGCCATTCCGGTGGTGGATGGCAGCAACCCGGGGGTGGGCGACGAGATGGTGACTAGAGTCGTCCCGGTGCGCAACGTCTCTGTCCGTGAGCTTGCCCCATTGCTGCGCCAGCTCAACGACAACGCCGGTGGTGGCAACGTGGTGCACTACGAGCCCTCCAACGTACTGCTGATCACCGGCCGCGCCGCCGTGGTCAATCGGCTGGTGGAAGTGGTCAACCGGGTCGACCGCGCCGGCGATCAGGATGTGGACATCATCAAGCTCAAGTTCGCCTCTGCCGGCGAGATGGTGCGACTGGTGACCAACCTCAACAAGGATGGCAGCCCCCAGGGAGGCACCGCCTCCCTGCTGCTCTCCCCCAAGGTGGTGGCCGACGAGCGCACCAACTCGGTGGTGGTAAGCGGTGAACCGAAAGCGCGTGCCCGCATTATCCAGATGGTGCGCCAGCTCGACCGCGACCTGCAAAGCCAGGGCAATACCCGGGTCTTCTACCTCAAATATGGCAAGGCCAAAGACATGGTCGAGGTGCTCAAGGGGGTCAGCTCCAGCATCGAGGCCGACAAGAAGGGCGGCGGCGCCACCACAGGTGGTGCCAGCATCGGCGGTGGCAAGCTGGCCATCTCCGCCGACGAGACCACCAATGCGCTGGTCATCACCGCTCAGCCGGATGTGATGTCCGAGCTTGAGCAGGTGGTCGCCAAGCTCGATATTCGCCGTGCCCAGGTGCTGGTGGAGGCGATCATCGTCGAAATCCAGGATAGCGATGGTCTGAACCTCGGGGTGCAGTGGGGCAATGCCAATGGCGGGGGTACCCAGTTTACCAACACGGGCCTGCCACTCGGTGGCGCCATTGCCGCAGGCAAGGATTACCAGAATGGCAAGCCTGAAACTGCAGCCAAATTGCTGGACGGCTTCAACGGCATGGCTGCTGGCTTCTATAAAGGGGATTGGGCCATGCTGTTGACCGCCCTCGCCTCCAATACCAAAAACGATATTCTCTCCACCCCGAGTATCGTCACCATGGATAACAAGGAAGCCTCATTTAACGCGGGTAAGGAAGTCCCGACCCAGACAGGCAGCCAAAGTTCCACCAGTACTGACAGCATCTATAACACCATCGAATACAAAACTGTCGGTACCAAGTTGACCGTCACCCCACAGATCAACGAGGGGGATTCGGTGCTGCTCAATATCGAGCAGGAGGTCTCCAGTGTTGGCAAGCAGGCTGAAGGTACAACGGGTCTCGGCCCGACCTTTGATACCCGTATCGTCAAGAATGCGGTGCTGGTCAAAAGCGGCGAGACCGTGGTACTGGGCGGTCTGATGGATACCCAGACCCTGGAGGAGATATCCAAAGTGCCACTGCTTGGTGATATTCCGGTGCTGGGCTATCTGTTTCGCTCTACCTCGAACACCACCACCAAGCGCAATCTGATGGTGTTTATCCGCCCGACTATTTTGCGCGATGCCAACGTCTACTCCGGCATCTCCAGCAACAAGTACTCCCTGTTCCGTGCCGAGCAACTTGATTTGGCCGCCGAGGAACGCTATCTCACCTCGCCCAAACGCCAGGTACTGCCTGCTTATGGCCAGGATGTGATGATGTCGCCCGAGGTGCAAAAACAGATTGAGCTGATGAAGGCTCACCAGCAGGGAACGGCCGACAGCACCCGCTCGGTTGTCCAGGGTCAGCCCTGATGAGTGCCTACCATCTCGATGGGGGGGTAGGCCCTGCGCCCCTGCCCGAGCTGCCCTTTGCCTTTGCCCGCAACTTCGGGGTGATCCTGATGGAGCGGGCTGGCTTGGCGATATTGCAGTGCCGCCCCGGCGTCACCCCACAAGCCCTGCTGGAAGTACGGCGGGTAGCTGGCTGTGCCTTCACGGTAGAGCAACTGGACAACGACACCTTTGAAGAGCTGCTGATGGCCCACTACCAGCGCGACTCCTCCGAGGCGCGCCAGTTGATGGAAGATCTCGGCAACGAGATGGACTTCTTTGCGCTGGCCGAAGAGCTGCCGCAAAGCGAAGACCTGCTGGATGCCGATGACGACGCCCCCATCATTCGCCTGATCAACGCCATGTTGAGTGAAGCGATCAAGGAAGAGGCCTCCGATATCCATATCGAGACCTTCGAGCGGGCCTTGGTGATCCGCTTTCGCATCGATGGGGTGCTGCGGGAGATCCTACGCCCCCATCGCAAACTGGCCTCGCTGCTGGTATCGCGGATCAAAGTGATGTCGCGGATGGATATCGCCGAGAAGCGGGTACCGCAAGATGGCCGCATCTCATTGCGTATCGGCGGCCGCGCGGTCGACGTGCGGGTTTCAACCATGCCGTCGAGCTACGGCGAGCGAGTGGTGCTCCGTCTGCTGGACAAAAACAACGTGCGCCTCGAGCTCAAACAGCTCGGCATGACCAAGCCCAACCGCACCATCATCAGCGAACTGATTCGCAAACCCCACGGCATTATCCTGGTGACCGGCCCGACCGGTTCAGGCAAGTCCACCACCCTCTATGCGGCGCTCTCGGAGATCAACTCGCGGGATCGCAACATCCTGACGGTGGAAGATCCCATCGAATATGACCTCGAAGGGGTGGGCCAGACCCAGGTCAACAGCAAGGTGGACATGACCTTCGCTCGCGGTCTGCGCGCCATCTTGCGCCAAGACCCGGACGTGGTGATGGTGGGGGAGATCCGGGACCTGGAGACCGCCCAGATCGGGGTACAAGCATCCCTCACCGGTCACCTGGTGATGTCGACCCTGCACACCAACACCGCTATCGGTGCCATCACCCGGATGCGGGACATGGGGATCGAGCCCTTCCTGCTCTCCTCATCCCTGTTGGCGGTGCTGGCCCAGCGACTGGTGCGTACCCTCTGCCCCGACTGCCGTGCCCCGCGCCCCATCACCGAGCAGGAGCGGCTGGCGATGGGCATCGAGCTGGCACCCGATCAACAGGTGTGGCGCCCGGTGGGCTGCGAGCAGTGCAACCACACCGGCTATCGTGGCCGGACCGGCATTCACGAGCTGGTGGTGATCGACGAAGCGGTGCGCGAGGCAATCCACAGTGCCAGTGGCGAACTCGCCATCGAGCGGCTGATCCGTGGCCACACCCCCAGCATTCGCCGCGATGGCATCGACAAGGTCCTCAAGGGGCAGACCAGCCTCGAAGAGGTACTGCGCGTGACCCGGGAAGATTGAGATGGCGGCATTCGAATACAAGGCCCTCGACAACAAGGGGCGCAGCAAGAGCGGCGTGATGGAGGGTGACTCGGCCCGTCAGGTACGCCAGCTGCTGCGTGAGCAAGGGCTCACCCCCCTTGAAGTGAACGAAACCACCGAGAAGGCGAAGCGGGAAGCGACCCGTTTTGCCCTGTTCCGGCGTGGCGCCAGCACCGCCGAACTGGCCCTGATCACCCGCCAGCTGGCGACCCTGGTCGGTGCCGGTCTCACCATCGAAGAGGCGCTGCGGGCGGTCGCCGAGCAGTGCGAGAAGGCTCACCTGCGCAGTCTGGTGGCAACCGTGCGCAGCAAGGTGGTGGAAGGTTATTCGCTGGCCGACTCGCTGGGGGCCTTCCCCCACGTGTTCGACCAGCTGTTTCGCTCCATGGTGGCGGCCGGTGAGAAATCGGGCCATCTGGAAAAAGTGCTCAACCGGCTCGCCGATTACACCGAACAGCGCCAGCACATGCGCACCAAGCTGCTGCAGGCGATGATCTACCCGATCGTGCTCACCTGCGTGGCGGTCGGGGTGATCTCGATCCTGCTCACCGCCGTGGTGCCCAAGGTAGTGGCCCAATTTGAACACATGGGTCAGCAACTGCCGGCTACCACCCGCTTTCTCATCGGCACCAGCGAGCTGATGCAGCACTATGGCCTGTGGTTCCTGCTGCTGATCTTCCTCGGCAGCTTTGTCTGGCGCTGGTGGCTGACCGATGAGAAACGCCGCCGCCACTGGCATCAGGTGATCCTTGGCCTGCCGGTGATTGGTCGGGTCAGCCGCGGTCTCAACACCGCCCGTTTCGCCCGCACATTGAGCATTCTCAACGCCAGTGCGGTGCCATTGCTGGAAGGAATGAAGATCTCCGGCGAAGTGCTCTCCAACGACTTTGCCCGCACCCGTATTGGTGAGGCGGCAGAGCGGGTGCGCGAAGGAACCAGCCTGCGCAAGGCGCTGACCGAGACCAAAATTTTCCCGCCCATGATGCTGCACATGATCGCGTCGGGCGAGCAGAGTGGCGAGCTCGACAGCATGCTGGAGCGAGCGGCGGACAACCAGGATCGGGAGTTTGAATCCCAGGTCAACATCGCCCTCGGGGTGTTCGAGCCGCTGTTGGTGGTCTCCATGGCTGGCGTGGTGCTGTTTATCGTGATGTCGATCCTGCAGCCGATCCTCGAGCTCAACAACATGGTGAATATGTAATTTTCCGGCGTTCGACAGGGAACCTGTCGACCCCACCCATTGATCAATCTCTGATGGGCCATCCCATCTCATTCGTTACGGAGCAACTCATGAACAAACGTCGTCAATCCGGTTTTACCCTGCTGGAAGTCATGGTGGTCATCGTGATCCTCGGCATTCTGGCCAGTCTGGTGGTGCCCAACCTGATGGGCAACAAGGAGAAGGCTGACCAGCAGAAAGCGGTCTCCGATATCGTGGCGCTGGAAAACGCCCTCGACATGTACAAGCTGGACAACAACCGCTACCCGACCACTGAACAGGGGCTGGACGCATTGGTGACCAAGCCTTCCATCGATCCGGCGCCGCGCAGCTACCGCGATGGCGGCTACATCAAGCGCCTGCCGCAAGATCCCTGGGGCAACCAGTACCAGCTGCTGAGCCCGGGCCAGTTTGGCAAGCTCGACATCTTCTCCATGGGTCTGGATGGTGAAGCCGGTACCGATGACGACATCGGTAACTGGAACCTGAAGGATTTCCAATAAGTGATTTGCCACCACCGCATTCACTCCCTCCTGTTGGAGCAGCCTGAATGAGGGCTGCGCCACCTGCTCGTCGCCAATCCGGCTTTACCCTGCTGGAGGTACTGCTGGTCGCCATGCTGATGGGGCTGGTAGCCACCGCTGTCACCCTCAGCATGGGGGGTGCCAGAGGGGATCGTGAGCTGGACAAGCAGGCGCGCCGCCTGATGGCGACCCTGCAGCTGGCGCAGGAGTATGCGGTGATGGATGGTCGGCTGGTGGGCATTCGCATCGAAGATAACGGCTGGCAATTCATGCAGCGTCAGGCCAAGGATCGCAAGTGGCTGGCCCTGACCGGCGACAAGCAACTCGGTCCGGTGCAACTGCCCGAAAATATGGTGCTGACGCTGGAGCTGGAAGGCTTTGGCTGGCAACCGAACCCCGATGAAAAAACCGAACAGAAGCGGGACGAGAAAGAGCGCACACCGCAACTGCTGGTCTTCCCGGGCGGCGAGCTGAGCCCGTTCGTGCTCACCTTCACCCAGCAGGATGACGACGTGCGCTACACCCGCATCGTCAAGGGGGACGAGTTCGGTCGCCTGACACTGCTCACCGGTGATGAAGATGAAGAGGTCTCCGAGTGAACGCCCGCGGTATGACCTTGTTTGAGAAAGGTGTGATGGTGGCGCTACCTCTGTGCCAGCAACACGCCCAACGGGTGATGCTATGTCTGTTTCAACAACACGCGCAGCAGGTGGCGCTATGAACGCCCGTGGCATGACGTTACTCGAAGTGATGGTTGCGCTAGCGATATTTGCCATCGCCGGTCTGGCAGTGATGAAAACCGCCAGCGAGCACCTCTCGGCGCTCAACTATCTGGAGCAGAAGACCCTGGCCAGCTGGGTGGTGGAAAACCAGCTGGTACAGCAAAAACTCGAGAACAAGTGGCCCCGCAGTAGCTGGGTCGAAGGGGACGAGCAGATGGCAGGCACTACCTGGTACTGGCGCTATCGTGGCGTGGCCACCAATGACAATAATTTTCGTGCCCTCGATATGGAAGTGCGCACCGAGGCCAAAGCCGACAGCCCGGTGGCCATAATGCGGACCTATATCAGCCGATGATTCAACACCCTATCCGCACGACTCACCACGCCCGGCCAGCTCGTCAGGGCGGTTTTACCCTGCTGGAGATGCTGGTGGCGATCGCCATCTTCGCCAGCCTCAGCATGGGTGCCTATCAAGTGCTGCAGGGGGTGCTCACCAGCGATGAGGTGGCCAAACGCAAGGAGGCTCGCCTCAATGAATTGCAGCTCGCCTTCACCCTGCTGGAGCGAGATGTCACCCAGATGGTGCCGCGCAGTGGTCGCATCGAGGGGGAGAACAGCAAAGTGCTGCTGGCGGCGTCACGTTTCGGCCAGCAGAGCGATGACTGGGGCATGGCCTTTATGCGCAGCGGCTGGCTCAACCCCGATGGCATGTTGCCCCGTTCTCATCTGCAGCGGGTCGGCTGGCGCCTCAAGGATCAGAAGCTGGAGCGGCTCAGCGATCTCTATCCGGACCCGGTGATCGGCAACGAGCCACGGATCCAGCAGGTGTTGACCGGCGTCACGGCGTTTCGCCTCTATTTCTACGACAAGGGCAGCTGGAAAGAAGGGTGGACCCAGCGCAGCGTGCTGCCCTACGGGCTGGCGGTGGAACTGGATCTGGAGGATTACGGCACCATTCGCCGTCAATTCCTGATTGGGGCCGGTGGCCAGCGAGTCGAAAATGCGAACTAAGCGCCCCTCACCACCCCGCCGCCAGGGTGGCATGGCCCTGCTGGTGGTGCTGCTGATCCTCTCGATTATGGTGATCATCGCCAGCAACATGAGTGGTCGCCTGCAGCTGGAGCTGCGCCGCACCGCCAACATTACCACCGGCAAACAGGCCTGGTGGTATGCCCTGTCGGCGGAAGCGCTGGTGAGCAAGGTGCTGGCGCAGGATTTCAAAGATAACCCGGAAGTGGTCAATCTCAGTCAAAACTGGGCCCGCAAGAATACGGTGTTTCCGGTAGATGATGGCCAGCTGCGGGGTGAGGTAACCGACCTGCAATCCTGCTTCAATCTCAACAGCCTGAGCTTGCCCCCTAAGGAGGGCAGCAGTGGCGAGGAGCTGGAGCAACAACCCTATCCAGTACAGGTGTTTCGCGAGCTGCTCAAACAGCTGGCGATGGAGGAGTATGAGGCAGCCCAGCTCACCGATGCCATTCGTGACTGGACCGACAAGGATACCGCGCTGGTCTCGAGCCTCGGCGCCGAAGATGCCTACTACGAGGGGCTCAAGCCCCCCTATCTGACCGCCAACCAGTTGATGCTGGGCAAGGACGAGCTGCGGGCAGTACGCGGAGTAACGGCCAGGGTCTATGCCAAACTGGCCCCCTACGTCTGCGCCCTGCCGAACGACAAGTTGAAGATCAATATCAATACCCTGGCCCCCGAGCGCCCCGAGTTACTGGTCGCCCTCTATCTGGGCAAGATTGAGTTGAATGACGCCAAACGGGTGCTAACCGAGCGCCCGACCAAGGGGTGGAAAGAGCCCAAGCTGATGACGGATCAACTCACCTCGGCCGACTCGGTCAAAGGGTTGAAAGAGGCGCTGGTAGTCAAAAGCGACTTCTTTGAAGCCCGTATGGTCGCTGAAGTGGGCGATAACCGGGCCTGGCTCGAAACCCTGTTCCAGCGGGGCAAGGACAACAAACTGGTGATGCTGCGCCGCCTCAATGGTGGCGCCGAATAAACAGCGTATCTGCGGGCATCTGGTCGCGGGTACAACAGGTTTTGGCTGCAGCCTGCGGGCTGCGCACTGATCGTCCCCTTGAGGCGAACAGTATCGCAGGAGAGAGATGCGTGAGCGAAAGTCTGGTCATCCGACTGGGGACCAATAAACAACAACCCGTGGCCTGGCTGGTCTGGTCCGGTCAGGAGCAGGAGATCATCGCCTCCGGCACCCTGCCCTCGGCCGATGCACTGACAGAGCTGCAGGAGCGGGCCGGTGGCCGCCCCGTGGTCACGCTAGTGCCGGGCAGCGATCTGGTGTTCCGGCGTGTTACCCTGCCGGGCCGTTACAACAATCAGTCGGCGGCGGCCCTCCCCTACCTGCTGGAAGAGCAGATCGCCTCCGATGTGGAAACCCTGCATCTGGTAGTGCTGGCCAATGAGGGCCCACAAGTCGATCTGATGGCGGTGGATCAGCAAAAGATGAATGAGTGGCTCGGCTGGCTCGAGGCTGCCGGCCTCAAGAGCCTGCAACTGCTGCCCGATGTGCTGGCGCTGCCACCGGCCGCTGATGGCTGGTCTGCCCTGCAACTCGGCAGCGAATGGCTGGTGCGCCAGAGCCCCTGTCAGGGGATCGTCGCCGACGAACCGCTGCTGGCCATGTTGCTGGCAACCGAAGTCGAACCGGTCACCATCCACAGCCACACCCCGCTGCCCGCCATTGCCGCCGCCAACTGGCAGGCAGCAGAGCCCGAACTGCCGATGCTGCTGCTGGCCAAGGGGGCACTCAGCTGCCGCGCCAACCTGCTCACTGGCCCCTACCGGCCACAGACCGAATATGCCCGCTACTGGTTGCAGTGGCGCAAGGTGGCCATCACCGCTGGCCTGTTGCTGCTGGTGGCCCTCGGCCAGCGCGGGGTGCAGCTCTATCAGCTCACCGAACAGGACAAGGCGCTGAAAACGGAGATCCGTGCCGTCTATACCCGCATCTTTCCGGGCGAGAACCGCATCGTCAACGTGCGCAGCCAGATGACCCAGCACCTCAAGTTGATGGGACAAACACCGCAAAACGGCGTGCTGCTGATGCTGACCGAGCTGGCCCCCACCTTTGCCGAAGTGCCCGGCCTCAAACCGCAGGTGATGCGCTTTGACGCCAGTCGCCGCGAGCTGCGGCTGCAGGTCACCGCCCCCGGCTTTGCCGAGATCGAACGGTTCCGCGAGCTGGCAGGCAAGCAATTCGAGGTACAGCAGGGCGAGGTGCGCAGCACCGAGGGCAAGGTAGAGGGTTCACTGGTGCTCAAAGGTAAATCATCATGATGGAAAAATTGCAGAGCTGGTGGCAGGGCATCAGCGCACGGGAACAGCGGTTGGTGGTCGTGGGCGGTGCCCTGCTGCTGGTCGGCCTCTGCTACTGGAGCATCTGGCAGCCCATCGCCAACCGCATCGCGGAGCGGGAGCGGCAGGTGCAGAACCAGCAGCAGACCCTGGCCTGGCTCAAGGAGAAGGGTGCAGAGGTGCTGGCCATGCAAGGTGGCGCGGGGCGCCAGATCGACACCAGCGGCACCCTGGAAGGGGTAGTCAACCGCACCGCCTTCAACCACAAGATCAAGATTGCCCGGCTGCAACCCCAGGCTCAGGAGCTGCAGGTGTGGATCGACACAGTCCCGTTCGATGACTTGCTGCTGTGGCTCGCGACGCTGGTGGAGCAACACGGCATTCAGGTCCAAATCATCGAGATCGCCCGCGAGGGGCTGGCCCCCGGTCTGGTCAAAGTCAGACGTTTGCAGCTGAGTCGTCCCCAATGAAAAAGCGCATCCTGATTGCCAGCCTGTTTCTGGCCGCCTATCTGGTCTTCCTGCTGGCCACCCTGCCTGCGGCGCTGGTGGCGCGCTATCTGCCACTGCCTGCCAATGTCGCCAACCTGCTGAAACTGGAAGGGGTGAGCGGCACCCTCTGGAACGGCCAGGCAGCCCGGCTGCAATATGCCAGCGAATCGGTGAACCAGCTGCGCTGGGATCTCAACGGTTGGTCGCTGCTGCGCCTCGCCCCCGAAGTGACCCTTCGCTTTGGCGATCGCAACGGGCTCAACGGTCAGGGCGTTGTCGGCTGGAATGGCGCCGCCTTCGGCCGGGAGCTGACCCTCAACGTCCCCGCCCCCTGGTTGCTGAGCCGAGTGCCGATGCGCCTGCCGATCCCGATCACCGTCACCGGCCAGCTGCAACTCAAAGTGGATCAGTTTGCCCAGGGCAATCCCTGGTGCGACAACCTCTACGGCAACCTCGATTGGTATAACGCCAGCGCCGATACCCCGGCAGGCAAATTGGATCTGGCAGACCCCGAGGTGAAACTCACCTGCCTCGACTCCAAACTGGTGGCCGAACTGAAGCAGGGCTCCGATGCGGTACAGACCATCGGTCGCCTCGAGCTGCAACCCAATGGCCAGTATCTGTTCCAGGGCACCCTCAAGCCTGGGCCCGAGCTGCCAGAGCAGATGCAGCAGGGGCTCCCCTTCCTCGGCCAGCCCGACAGTCAGGGCCGCTTCCCCCTGCGCTATCAGGGCCGGATCTAACGCCCTCCCCACTGACCCCGGAACCACTCCGGGGTCGGCTTTTTTACCCCTTTGTGTCCTTCTCCTCTCACTGCACTGACTCCCTCAGCCCTTACTCATTCAGCCCTTACGTACCGCCATATCCCCTGCAAGTGCGCCTGTTTATCCTCCCTACCAGCCCGCTCAATGCAGCAACAACCAGCCTCCCTCGTCAATTCACCTGCCGCCAATGGTCAATGAGCGCGCACCTTGTTGAAAAAGCAGCAACTCACCTCAGCAAATCTGAATATCAACCATATTGCATTGCTTATTAAATGTGAGCTGCCGCTCGTTATTGATCTTTTCCAGCCAGATTGCAGCCAACCACAAGGAAGAAAAAATAACCATCTGAAAAATAACAACTAAATAAGAATTAAAGTCCTCGTTACGCGCCATTCCGCCTCATTCCCTCTGTGCCTGCCCATCAAAATTGTGAGCGATGGCAAAACCATAGGTCAACCAAAGACAATTGATATAAATATCGAAATACCAGATGGAACCCGAGGATAGATACAATCAGGTCAATTGGAGATGATTGATTTGTCTTTATAGCGCGACAGGCAACCATCTCGACCGATCTGTTCATTTGGTTTTCAAGCGTTGAGGGAAGAGTTATGGAAAAGAAGCGTATCTACCTGTTTTGCTCTGCCGGGATGTCTACTTCACTGCTGGTTTCAAAGATGAAGGCGCAGGCGGAAAAATATGATGTGCCGGTGCTGATCGATGCCTACCCGGAGACCCTGGCTGGCGAGAAGGGGCAGGATGCCGATCTGGTGCTGCTGGGCCCACAAATCGCCTACATGCTGCCAGAGATCCAGCAGCAGCTGCCGGGCAAACCGGTCGAAGTGATCGACACCCTGCTCTACGGCAAGGTCGATGGCCTCGGCGTGCTGAAAGCAGCCGTCGCCTCCATCAAGAAGAGCCTCGCATAGGTAAGGAGATCCCTGTGAGCAACATCATCGCATCGTTGGAGAAGGTCATACTGCCCATTGCCGTCAAGCTGGGCAAACAGCCTCATGTCAACGCCATCAAGAACGGCTTTATCAAGATGATGCCCCTGACGCTGGTCGGGGCCATGTTCGTTCTCATCAACAACGTATTCCTGAGCTTTGGCGAAGGATCATTCTTCTACTCCATCGGTGTGCGGCTCGATCCAGCCACCATCACTACTCTGGATGGCCTCAAGAGCATCGGCGGCAACGTCTATAACGGCACCCTGGGGATCATGTCCCTGATGGCCCCCTTCTTTATCGGGCTGGCACTGGCCGAAGAGCGCAAGACCGACCCCCTGGCCTCCGGCCTGCTGTCGGTTGCAGCCTTTATGACGGTCACGCCGTTCAGCGTGGGCGACGCCTATGCGGTCGGCGCCAACTGGCTGGGCGGAGCCAACATCATCTCCGGCATGCTGATAGGTATCGCCGTGGCCGAGATGTTCGCCTTTATCGTCCGTCGCAACTGGGTCATCACCCTGCCCGACAGTGTACCGGCCTCGGTCTCCCGCTCCTTCTCTGCGCTAATCCCGGGCTTTATCATCCTCTCCATCATGGGGATCATCTCCTATCTGTTGAGCGATGCCGGCACCAACTTCCACCAGCTGATCATGGACAGCATCGCCAAACCGCTGTCCAACATGAGCGGTCTGGTCGGCTGGGTCTATGTGATCTTCTCCTCCTTCCTCTGGTTCTTCGGGGTACACGGCATGCTGGCGCTCACCGCGCTGGAATCCGGCATTTTGTTCCCGTTTGCTCTGGAAAACGTCGCCCTCTACAACCAGTACGGCTCGGTTGAAGCAGCCATCGCGGCAGGCAAAGAGTTCCACTTCTGGGCCAAGCCGATCACCGACTCCTTCGTCTTCCTCGGCGGTACCGGTGCCACCCTTGGCCTCATCATCGCCATCTTTATGGTCTCCCGCCGCGATGACTACCGTCAGGTGGCCAAGCTGGGTCTGCCCTCCGGCCTGTTCCAGATCAACGAGCCCATCCTGTTCGGCTTGCCGGTCATCATGAACCCCATTCTGGTGGTGCCCTTCATTCTGGTACACCCAGTGTTGATGGGGATCACCATGGCGGCCTACTACGCCGGGATCATCCCACCCATCACCAACATAGCGCCATGGACCATGCCGACCGGCCTGGGAGCCTTCTTCAACACCAACGGCAGCGTGGCCGCCTTCTGTCTGGCGATATTCAACCTGGGGGTCGCGACCATGATGTATATCCCCTTCGTGCTGATTGCCAACAAGGCGCAGAACGTCATCGATGAAGAAGAGGAGAGCGAAGAGGATATCGCTCTGGCTCTGAAGTTCTGATAACAGCCATTCCAATGACAGCAAGGGAGGAGCAAAACTCCTCCCCTAACAGCCTGGAGAAGTAACCCATGCAGTATCGTTTTCCGGATAACTTCTGGTGGGGCAGCGCCAGCTCGGCCCCGCAGATGGAAGGCGCCGCCAACCGCGGCGGCAAATCCGCCAATATCTTTGACTACTGGTTCTCCATCGAACCGCAGCGTTTCCACAACGGGGTCGGCCCGACCGACACTTCTACCTTCTATGACAACTTCGAGAGCGACATCAAGCTGCTCAAGCAGCTGGGGCACAACAGTTTTCGCACCTCCATCTCCTGGTCACGGCTGATCCCGGACGGGGTGGGCGAAATCAACCAGGAGGCGGTCAGCTTCTACAACGCCGTCTTTGACCGGCTGCTGGCCGAGGGGATCACCCCGCTTATCAACCTCTACCACTTCGACATGCCGATGTGCATGCAGGAGCGTGGCGGCTGGGAGAGCCGGGAAGTGGTGGCCGCCTATGTGCGCTACGCCACCCGCTGCTTCGACCTGTTTGGCGGTCGCATCAAGCACTGGTTCACCTTCAACGAGCCGATTGTGCCGGTCGAGTGCGGCTACCTTGGCCACTACCACTACCCCTGCGTGGTCGATTTTGGTAGGGCGGCCACCGTCGCCTACCACACCGCGCTGGCCCATGCCGGTGCCGTGCAGGCCTATCGCGCCTGCCAGCATGATGGCGAGATCGGCATCATCCTCAACCTGAGCCCGACCTATCCCCGCTCGCAGGATCCGGCAGATCTCGCCGCCTCCCGCATCGCGGATCTGCTGCTCAACAAGAGCTTCCTCGATCCGGCCCTGAAGGGGAGCTACGACCCCGAGCTGGTCGCGCTGCTAGAGCAGTACGACTTGCTGCCGCAGATCGAAGAGGGTGACAAGGCGCTGCTCGCCGCCGGCAAGGTGGATATCCTCGGTATCAACTACTACCAGCCGCGCCGGGTCAAGGCCAAAGAGGTGGCGTGGCAGGGTGTACCGCGCACGCCGGAAGATCTGTTCGACTACTACGAGATGCCGGGCCGCAAGATGAACCCCCACCGCGGCTGGGAGATTTACGAAAAAGGGATCTACGACATCCTCACCGACCTGCGAGTCAACTACGGCAACCTGCCCTGCTACATCTCGGAGAACGGCATGGGGGTCGAAGGGGAAGAGCGCTTTATCGGTCCCGAGGGACGGGTGGAGGATGACTACCGCATCCAGTTCATTCGCGAGCACCTCCAGTGGCTGCATCGCGCACTGGAAGAGGGCAGCGCCTGTCGCGGCTATCACCTGTGGACCTTTATCGACAACTGGTCGTGGCTCAACGCCTACAAGAACCGTTACGGCTTCGTCCGCCTCGATCTGGAGAGCCAGCAGCGCACCATCAAGAAGAGCGGCTACTGGTTTGCCGAGGTAGCGCGCAACCATGGTTTTAATTAACGGTTTCAATTAACGCATTTACGTAAGGAACGACACATGTTCGATCTGGACAACATCACTGAAGAGGCCACCACCAGCAACGATCTGGAAGAGGTGGTAATGGGGCTTATCATCAACTCCGGGCAGGCCCGCAGTCTCGCCTACACCGCGCTGAAAAAGGCCAAGGAGGGGGACCTGGCCGCCGCTCACCAGCTGATGGCCCAATCCCGCGAGGCGCTCAATGCCGCCCATCTGGTGCAGACCCAGCTGATCGAGGACGATCAGGGGGAAGGCAAGATCCCGGTCACCCTGGTGCTGGTCCATGCCCAGGATCACCTGATGACCTCCATGCTGGCCCGTGAGCTGATCAGCGAGCTGATCGAGCTGCACGAAAAGCTGCAGAACCAATAACCTCTGGACGGGGCGAGAGGCCCCGTCATCGACCCGCAGATCAGGAAGCGACTCATGAGCGTTAAAACAATCCGGGAAACCGAACTGTTTAACAACAAACCATTCCACATGTTCATCTACAACAAACAGGTGAGCGGAACCGGTTTGCACCAGCACGACTACTACGAGTTCACCCTGGTACTGACCGGTCGTTACTATCAGGAGGTCAACGGCAAGCGGGTGCTGCTGGAGCGGGGGGACGTGGTGTTTATCCCGCTCGGCTCCCGCCATCAAAGCTTCTACGAGTTCGGCACCACCCGCATCTTCAACGTTGGGATCACCCGTACCTATTTTGACGAGCACTTCAAATACCTGCTGCCGGAACACTTCGTCGCCTCACAGGCCTATGCGCTCAAGAGCGAGTTCCTCAGCTACATCGAGTCGGTGCTGGTCTCACCGGGGTTTAGGGAAGAGGCGCTGACCGAATTTCTCGAAGTGGTGACCTACGCGGTGATGAACCGGCTGCGTCACTACAAGGAGACCTCCGCCAGCGATGATCTTCCGCTCTGGCTCCACGAAACCGTGGAGCGGATGCACGATCACGATCGCCCCCTCTTTGCCGAGGATGCGCTGGCCAACATGGTCTCCCTCTGTGGCAAGAGCCAGGAGTATCTGACCCGGGCCACCCGGCGTTACTACAACAAGACGCCGATGCAGATCATCAACGAGATCCGGATCAACTACGCCAAGATGCAGCTGGAGGTGACCAACAACTCGGTGGCCGATATCGCCTTCGAGACCGGCTACAACGACGTCAGCCTCTTTATCAAAAACTTCAAGAAGCTCACCTCGTTTACCCCGGGCAGTTACCGCAAATATCTCTACCCGAAATTTGAAAGCCCGGCCTGATGCCGACAGTGAATTCCATGTAAATAGAACCGATTGCAATAGAAAGCACAGAACATGACCAGCCCCTGCCACAGGCGGCTGCGGCCCCTCTCACCCTGATGACAGAGCGGCCACCATCAAACCGATAGAGATCGATGAAAGAGGGATTTATGAGCGAGAAGATCAAGGTAGTCACCATAGGCGGCGGCAGCAGCTACACCCCCGAGCTGGTCGATGGTTTCATCAAGCGGTATGCCGAGCTGCCCATCAGCGAGCTGTGGCTGGTGGATATTCCCGCTGGCGAAGAGAAACTGAACATCATCTTCGACCTCTGCCAGCGGATGATCCGCCAGGCGGGCATCCCCATGACCCTGCACAAAACCCTGGATCGCCGCGAGGCACTGGTGGGCGCCCACTTCGTCACCACCCAGCTGCGAGTCGGCCAGTTGCAGGCGCGGGAGAAGGATGAGCGCATCCCCTTGAGCCACGGCATGCTGGGGCAGGAGACCAACGGCGCAGGCGGACTGTTCAAAGGGCTGCGCACCATTCCGGTCATCTTCGACATCATCCGCGATGTGGAGGCGCTCTGCCCGGATGCCTGGCTGATTAACTTCACCAATCCAGCCGGCATGGTGACCGAAGCGGTGCGCCGTCATACCAACTTCCGCCGCTTTATCGGGGTGTGCAACATTCCGGTCGGCATGCAGATGTTTGTGCGCGACGCCCTCAAACTGACCGAGCGGGATCACCTCTCGATGGATCTGTTTGGCCTCAACCATCTGGTCTTTATCGGCGATGTGCTGGTCAACGGCGAATCCCGCTTTGACGAACTGCTGGAAGGGGTCACCGATGGCAGCCTGACCCGCGCCAGCTCGGTCAAAAACATCTTCGACCTGCCGTTCGATCCCGGTTTTATCCGCGGCCTGCGCCTGCTCCCCTGCTCCTACCTGCGTTACTACTTCAAGGAGAAAGAGATGCTGGGGATCGAGATGGGCGAGTTCTACAAGGGCGGCGCCCGGGCTCAAGTGGTGCAGCAGGTCGAGAAGAAGCTGTTCGAGCTCTACCAGAACCCCGATCTGTGCGAAAAGCCCAAAGAGCTGGAGCTGCGTGGCGGCGCCTACTACTCCGATGCGGCCTGCGAGGTGATCAGCGCCATCTACAACGACAAGCAGACCGAACACTACGTCATCGTGCCCCATCAGGGCCATGTCACCAATATCCCGGCCGACTGGACGGTGGAGATGAGCTGCCTGATCGGGCGTGACGGTGCCATCCCCCACTCGCGCCTCACCCGCTTTGACGACAAGGTGAACGGGCTGGTGCACCTCATCAAGAGCTTCGAGATCGCCGCCGCTAGGGCCGCCATCAGTGGCAACTTCGATGACCTGCTGTTGGCGATGAACCTCAACCCGCTGATCCACTCCGACAACGATGCCCGCATCGTCGCCCGCGAGCTGCTGCTGGCCCACCGCGAACACCTGCCCAACTTCGCCGCCGCCATCGACGCCCTCGCCTGAGGCCAGCACGCCCCGCCCGAACTGGCGGGGCGCTTAACTGCAAGGGAACCCTCATGAGCAAGAGATTGATCATCAACGCCGACGACTTCGGCCTCTGCCGCGCCCAGAACTACGGCATCGTAGAGGCGTTCGAGCACGGAGTCGTCAGCTCCACCACTGCGATTGTCACCTCCCCTGCCATCGAACACGCCGCCTGGCTGGCCAAACGCTTCCCCGCGTTGCCAGTCGGGCTGCACTTTATGCTCAGCTGGGGCAAACCACTCACGCCGCTCACCTCGCTGGTGAACGAACAGGGCGAGCTCAACAAGGGGATCTGGCACAAGAGCGAGGCGGGAGAGCTGGATCTGGCCGAGATATCCGGCGAGCTGGCGAGTCAGTATCAGCGCTTTGTCGCGATCTTCGGCAAGACACCGACCCATATCGACAGCCACCACCATGTTCATATGCTGCCGACTATCTACCCGCTGGTGGAGGCCTTTGCCAAGGCGCATGACCTGCCCCTTCGCATCGACCGGGGCGAAATAGCCCGCCACGGACTGACCGTCACCCACCCGCAGAGCTGCGATCGGTTCGACGACCGCTTCTACGGCGCGCAGCTGACCCAAAACAGCCTGCTACAACTGCTCGATGAAGCCAGTGAACAGGGAGCCCATTCGCTCGAGATCATGTGCCACCCCTCCTTTATCGATCTGGAGATGCAAGGCAGCTCCTACTGCCAGCCCCGCCTCAACGAACTGGCTATCCTGACCGACTCGTCCCTGCCCGCCCTTATCGCCGAGCGCGGCTACCGCCTCGCCAGCTATCAAGAGTGGCAATAGCCCGCACGCCATCAGCTGAACCGGCAAGCATCAGAATGTGCCAAGCCGCAGATACGAAAAAGCCCAAGCGATTGAATCGCTTGGGCTTTCTCTTAATATGGCGGAGGAGGTGGGATTTGAACCCACGGATGGTCACCCATCGCCGGTTTTCAAGACCGGTGCATTCAGCCGCTCTGCCACCCCTCCGAACGGCGTGCATACTACGTCAATGGCCCGTTCATATGCAATACATATTTCCTGTGGGATAGTGTGCGGGAGCAAAATGGCAGGTGGCTTGAAATTGTTCCTCGTCATCCCTATTTGTTCTACATACAATGCGTATAACAAGCGGTAACAAACAGCGATCACGAGACGGCCGCTCGCCGCCTCACCCGGACATCAAGAGGACACCCAAGATGGATACCCGTTCTATCTTCACTGGCACCCAAAGTGCCGTACGTGATACCAACAAGGTGCTGCGTAACACCTATATGCTGCTCTCCCTCACGCTGGGCTTCTCTGCCGTAGTGGCAGGGGTCGCTACTGTGATGAACATGCCGCCGCTGCACTGGGCCGTATTCCTGATCGGCGTCTACGGTCTGATGTTCCTGACTCAGAAAAACCAGAATAACGGCATGGGTCTGGTATTCACCTTCGCCCTGACCGGTCTGATGGGCTACAGCCTGGGCCCGATCATCAACATGTACATGAACAATGGTGGTGGCGAGATCGTGATGACCGCCCTTGGCGGTACCGCGCTCACCTTCTTCGGTCTGTCGGCCTATGCCCTGACTACCAAGCGTGACCTCTCCTTTATCGGCGGCATGCTGTTCGTCGGTTTCTGGGTGCTGCTGGTGGCCATGGTTGCCAACATCTTCCTGCAGATGAGCGCCCTGAGCCTGGCCCTGTCTGCCATGTTCATGCTGTTCTCCTCTGGTGCCATCCTGCTGACTACCCAGCAGATCGTGCGCGGTGGCGAGACCAACTACATCTCTGCCACCGTCACCCTGTATGTCTCCATCTACAATATCTTCCTGAGCTTGCTGAGCCTGCTTGGCGGCAACCGCAACTAATCAGAGCAACCCCGCTTCGGCGCTGTCGCTGATACCCAACTCCCCACCCCATCGGTGGGGAGTTTTTTTTTGCGCGAGTGCATTGCTAGGGTTGGGGCCGATCGCCGTTCAAACACCCTTTTCTTGGTCAAGCCAGGTGGTCTGCATCATACCGGAGCACTTTGCTGTATCGCCCGTTCTGCCCACCAGCCTGTCTCTTAAACGCGAATGATGATCAAGAGACAGGCACGCGGCGGGCTTTACCTTGCCAACGGCCACGGGTAGTGTGCTGACAGCGCTTGCCCGAGGATGTCACCATGCCCTATGCCCTGCTCCCCACCCTCCCAAACACCTGTACCCCCGCCCAGATATTGGCTGAGGAGCAACACTGGCTGCGCGACTGTGCCCGTGACGGCCAGCCCCGCGCTCACCTTTGGCAAGCCCCCCAATGCCTGATTGTCACCCGCAAGGATACCCGGCTCCCCCATTACGAAGCCGCCTGCCAGCAACTTGCAGATGAAGGCTGGCCGGTACATGTGCGCGACAGCGGCGGCACCGCAGTGCCCCACGGGGCGGGCATTCTCAACCTCTCCTTACTGCTGCCTCGCACCACCACAGACCTCGCCCACTACTACCGGCTGCTGGGGGCGCCGCTGCTGACCCTGCTGGCGGAGTACGGCCTTGCGGGAAGTTACGACTTCGTGCCCGGCTCCTTTTGCGACGGTCAGTACAATCTGGTGATCGGGGGGCGCAAGATCACCGGCACCGCCCAGCGCTGGCTGGCGCCGGGGCAGGATCACCAGGGCGCCGTGCTGGCGCAAGCCATGCTGCTGGTGGCCGGTGGTGTGGATGAGGGAACCAAGATGGCGAGCCGCTTCTACGAGCTGGCGGGGGGCGAGCTGCGCTTTATGACGGGAACCTCCACCACGCTGGCAAGCTGCATTAGCTGGCGCGGTAGCGACCAGGCGTTGGTGGAGAAGGTGCGAGCACGTCTGGATAGCCTGCTGAGCGAGGGGCAGTCCCCTTCACCCTGACCTTCTCCCGGAGGGGGAGGGAAAATACCCGCCATGGAAATAGCGCAGCGCACAAAAAAGCCACGACATCAGGTCGTGGCTTTGATTTCTTAAGGCTCACCTCGCGGAGCAAATCCCGCAACAGCACAGCCAACTCAGGCCGTCTGCGGCTCGGGCTCCGACTCCGTATCGCAGTCGCGGCCAAAGTAGGCGCGAGTCTCGGCGATCACCACATGACGCAGGCCAATCAGGCCGATGAGGTTGGGCACCGCCATCAGACCGTTGACGATATCCGCCAGCAACCAAATCATATCCAGATGGAGGAAGGCGCCGCTCGCCACCAACGCCAGATAAACCAGACGATAGGGCTTGATCGCCTTGACCCCGAACAGGTACTCGGTGCAGCGCTCGCCATAGTAGTTCCAGCCAAGGATGGTGGTAAAGGCGAAGAACAGCAGGCCAATGCTCACCAGATACTGGCCAATATGGGCATCCAGTCCTTGCGCAAAAGCGGCACTGGTCATGGCCGCACCGCTCAAGTCACCACCCCACACACCGGTCACTACCAGGGTCAGGCCGGTCATGGTACAGATGATGATGGTGTCGATGAAGGTGCCAGTCATGGAGACCAGCCCCTGCTCCACACAGGAGTCGGTCTTGGCCGCCGCAGCCGCGATGGGGGCAGAACCCAACCCCGACTCGTTGGAGAAGACCCCGCGCGCCACCCCGGACTGGATTGCCAGCATGATGCTGGCACCGACGAAGCCGCCGGTCGCCGCATGGCCGCTAAAGGCGCTCTCGATCACCAGCATGACGGCATCGGGCAGGGCACTGGCGTTGTTCACCAGCACACCCAGACAGGCGACGATGTAGAAGATGGCCATGAAGGGGACCACCTTACTCGATACGCTGGAGATGGACTGGATGCCCCCCAGAGTCACCAGCGCCACGATCAGGGTCAGCACCACGGCAGTCGCTTCACGGGGCACCGAGAAGGAGAGGCTCATGGCGTCGGAGATGGCATTAACCTGCGGGAAGGTACCGATACCGAAGAAGGCTACGCCGATGCCAAACAGGGCAAATAGCTTGGCGAGCGGCTTGGAACCCAACCCCTTCTCCAGATAGTACATGGGGCCACCCGCCATCTGGCCGTTGGCATCCTGCTCGCGATATTTGACCGCCAGCAGGCACTCGGCGTATTTGGTGGCCATGCCGAACAGCGCTGCCATCCACATCCAGAACAGGGCACCGGGGCCGCCCAGCTTGATGGCGGTGGCAACCCCGACGATGTTGCCGGTACCAATGGTGGCAGAGAGAGCGGTGCAGAGGGCGCCGAAGCTGGAGACATCCCCCTGCTTGCCCTGCCCCTGATCGCGGCCAAAGACCAGTCGCAGAGCGAGCGGCAAGCGCACCACCTGAAGCAGACCCAGACGCAGGGTGAGATAGATACCGGTCCCGACCAGCAGGATCAGCAGGGGCGGACCCCAGATAAAGCTATCGATGGCGGTTAACGCCGATTGAATTGATGACATGCATCCTCCTTAAAAAACAAAGATTAAGGAGGAGAAGGATGATCTTCCCATAGGTGTCACGATCGGCCAGAGGCGATCGGATGCGGGCCAAGAACGTGTTCACACTCTTACTGCGAGGCCGTGATCAAGGCTCATGTGCAGCTCGCTTATGTGGGACCGAGAGGCTCATGTATTCACATACACTCCGGTTCCTGCGCTGCTCTTTACCTTGCTGACGACCTCTCGTGACAGACCGTGAACAGTTCCAAGCTCAGGTACAACCATCCCATCCCCTCTGTCCTTTTGCCTGAGAGTTTCCGACACCAGCCTGCCCTTGCGGGTAGTCATGGTGCCTTGCTCCTTCGGCGCCCGATCTAACGGGTCTCTCCAGAGTATCGTCCAGTAGCAGTCCACACCGGTTGCCCGGTACCTGAAAGATTCACTTCTTCGGTGGATGGTCCCCCATCGCTCTCCTGCTACCTTCATCCGAACTAGTTTGGATTAGGAAGCGGGCATGTTAATCCAAAAAATGTGAGCTGTCTCGCACTTGAAAACCCTCTCTGGGATTTTTTAAACGGCAGGCTGAGCACCAGCAAAAATGTTAAACATTAGTTAATTATCAATAAGTTAAAGATAAATGAGTAATACGTGGCCCGAATGGGAATCCTGCCGGATAGAGAATAGTGCTCTCTCTCGTTTCGCCAAGAAAATCTTGCCAACATATCCAATCAAAATGCTTGCACACAGAATCAATAAGCCGATAATCCGGCGCATAACCAAGCACTTTGCCATCAATTTATGCACTGTGTTCGGTTGGTCCCACCGGACCGCTCGCCTGACCCGGCCGTCGCCGGTTCAATCGCATATGGCTTGGGCATATCACGCCCCCTAAGGATGACCAAAAGAGAATGAACGAGACTCTGGTTGCAAAAGATGTGGTTGCAAAAGATGTAGTCGCACAAGATTACCGTCAGCTGGTTGAACAATTCGGCTCCCCCCTGCTGCTGCTCGACAAGGCAGCGGTCCGCAAACAGTATCGGGCGCTGGCCGCGGCCCTGCCCGATGTACGATTGCACTATGCACTCAAACCCCTGCCCCACGAGGCAGTGGTCTCTGTCTTGAAGGAAGAGGGGGCCTGTTTCGACCTGGCCACCAATGGCGAAGTGGATCTGGTGCGCAGTCAGGGAGTTCGCCCGGGACGTTGCATTCATACCCATCCCATCAAACGCGACAGCGATATCCGTTATGCGCTGGAGTTCGGCTGCACCGTGTTTGTCTACGACAACCCGCTGGAGCTGGAGAAGTTCATTCCCTACAAGGACGAAGTGAAACTGCTGCTGCGGGTCAGCTTCCCGAACCCGGAGACCAAGGTCGATCTCTCCAAAAAGTTCGGCTGCACCCCGGAGCAGGCCCTGCCGCTGCTGCAGCTGGCTCACGCCAAGGGCCTCAAGGTGATGGGACTGTCGTTCCACGTCGGCTCCCAGGTGCCCCACTCCCGTCGCCATGTACAGGCTATCGATGCCTGCCGCGAGATCATGGAGCAGGCCTGGGATCTCGGGCTCAAGCCCTGGGTACTGGATATCGGCGGCGGTTTCCCGGTCGACTATGAGGGGGGCGAGTTCGATATCGACGGCTTCTGCGCGCCGATCCTCGAGGCGCTGGCCAAGTTGCCCGCCACCGTACAGAAGATTGCCGAACCGGGCCGCTTTATCAGCGCACCGGCCATGACCTCGGTGGCCAGCGTGATGGGCAAAGCCCACCGCGGCGACAAGATCTGGTACTACTTGGATGACGGCCTCTACGGCAGCTACAACGGCCAGCTCTATGACCATGTCACCTATCCGGTGAGCACCCCCTATGCCAACGGCGAGCAGCACAATTCGGTGCTCTCTGGCCCCACCTGCGACAGCGTGGATGTGATCCGCGAGGGCATCATGCTGCCGGATCTGGCCATCGGCGAGCTGGTGGTGGGCAAGGTGATGGGTGCCTACACCTGGGCCTCGGCCTCCACCTTCAACTTCTTCCCCAAGGCGAGCATCCTCATTCTGGACAGCAGCCAGAAGGGGCAAAAGCTGGTGGCAGTGGCCTGAGCGAACGGCTCAGCAACCAACACGCTCACCGGGCAAAAACAAGAGGGGGAAGCTTGAGCTTCCCCCTCTCTCATTTCACCGGCACCGGTCAGATAAACTGACTGGTCAGCAACCAACCGGTATAGGCGACGAAGCAGCTCAGCAGCACGCCCCCCTCCAGCCGGTTGATACGGCCTTGTCCCTTGCGGCCCAGACACATCACCAGCAGCAACAGGGTCAGCCCCATCATGACGGTCCAGTCACGGGTAAGCACCTCCGGGGCCACATCGAGGGGGTGAATACCCGCCGCAATCCCCACCACCGCCAGGGTGTTGAACAGGTTGGAGCCCAGCACGTTGCCAAGGGCCAGATCATGCTCGTTCTTGCGAATGGCGATCAGCGACGAGGCCAGCTCCGGCAGGGAGGTCCCTACCGCGACTATGGTGAGACCAATCACCAGGTCACTGATGCCAAATGCCTGAGCGATGGTCACCGCGCCCCATACCAGCAAACGGGAGGCGCCGATCAGCAGCACCAACCCGACAATGAGCCAGAGAATGGCGCGCTTGAGGGACATCCCCTCGCTCTCGATATCCTCGGCGGTCTCGGTATCCAGCGCATCTCCCTTGCCCCTCATGCCAGCCCAGATGGACCAGCCCATCAGACCAACAAACGCCACACCCAGAATGGCCGCATCCATCCGGCCCAAATGACCATCGAGCAGCAGGGCGCCGGAGAGCAGGGTAATGCCGAGCAGGATAGGGATCTCTTTGCGCACCACCTGAGAGGCGACCGAGATCGGGCTGATCAGGGCAGTCAGACCCAGGATCAAGGCAATATTGGTGATGTTGGAGCCATAGGCATTACCCAGCGCCAACCCGGGATTACCCTGAGAGGCGGCCAGTGCCGAGACCACCATCTCGGGGGCCGAAGTGCCAAACCCGATGATCACCATGCCGATCAGCAGCGGCGGCATCCCCGCATAACGGGCGGTCGCCGCAGCACCATCGACAAACTTGTCTGCACTCCAGACCAGCAGCGCCAGTCCGGCAATCAGGGCAACAAAAGCCAGGGTCATAATCTCTCCATCCCATCGCCAGAAAATAGCAGAGCCAGACTCGGGGCCTGGCTCTGCCATAAAGGTGGTCAAGTGTAACGGGCAGACCTCCCATTTCAAGAGGAAATCAAACCGTGATTAACATTTCATAGCGCAGCCAGCAGGCTCGCCGCATCGGAGACCTCGAACTTGCCGGGCGCCTCCACAAACAGTTGCTCGACCACGCCATCGTTGGCAATCAACGCAAAGCGCTGGGCGCGGATGCCGCCGAAGGCGCCGGTATCCTTGGCAAGACCCAGTGCCTGGGTCCAGCTGCCATCGCCATCCGCCAGCATGGTGATCGCCTCGGCATTCTGGGCCACTTGCCAAGCCCGCATCACAAAGGCGTCGTTGACCGAGAGGCAACAGATGGCATCGACACCTTTGGCCATGAATTGATCGGCCAGCACCACATAGCCCGGCAGATGAGCATTGGAGCAGGTAGGAGTAAAAGCGCCGGGTACCGCAAACAGCACCACTTTTTTACCGGCGAACAGCGTGTGGCTATCCCGCAGCTGCTTGCCCTCGGCGGTGATAAAGGTAAATTCGCCCGCAGGCAGGGGTTGTCCTACAGCAATCATGGGTTCTCGTCCTGAGTCGTGGTGGAAAGTGGCCAGTTTATCCCAGAGTGATAACGCAGCCTAACCGGTACACGGAGCAGGGCCACGGATGGCGGCAGGCATTTTTCCCTTGGGCAGACTACTCTTGAGCAGGTTTCACGGCGCCAGGAGGCCCCATGCAACACTACTACGATGGTCTGGAAATTCGTCCCCCCACCATGCGCGAACAGCAGCAACTGGACCAGCTCAATCATCAGCTTACCCATGTCAGCCAATACTGCGCCGGTTACTCCAGCGCCTATCGCCAGTGTCGCCTCGAGGATCTGGCAGAGCTGGCCACCCTCCCGCTGCTCGATAGCAAAGAGCTGTTTGCCGCCCAGCAGGCCCATCCCCCCTTCGCCGGTCTCACCGGTCGGCCAGCCAGTCAGGCGCTGCGGGTCTTCTCCTGTCCGGGCCAGCTGGCCATCCCCGAATATGCCGGGGCGGACTGGTGGGGCGCCGCCCGGGCGCTGTTTGCCGCCGGTTTCAAGGCGGGGGAGGTGATGCTCAACGGCCACGACTATCACGCGGGTCCCACCGCCTTTATCTTCGATAACGGTGCCCGCCAGCTGGGTGCCCCCGTGGTGCCTTGCGGGCCACACGATACCCAGCGCCAGCTGGAGGCGCTGCTGCGCTATCAGCCCACCGGCTATGTCGGCCCGCTGGTAACCCTGCTCGACCTGCTGGAGGCTGCCGAAGCAGCGGAGATCCCGACCGACTCATTGCGCCGCGCCCTGCTGTGCGAAGCCACCCATCCTGAAACCGCGCCACTGCGCGCCATTCACGGCATTGCGGCCCTCAACTGTCTGGTGTGGCAAGATATTGGGGTGGTGGCCTATGAGAGCCAGCCCGGTCAGGGCTTTATCGTCAACGAGAGTTGTATCGTCGAGATAGTCGATCCCGCCAGCGGCGAACCGGTGAGCGGCGACGAAATCGGCCAACTGGTGGTGACCCGGCTCGATCTGGAGTATCCCCTGCTGCGGCTGCTCACCGACTGGCAAGGGCACTGGCTCGCCAAGCCGAGCGGGTGCGGGCGCACCAACCGGCGCCTCAAGCTGGTGTAGCAACCCACAGAGATGCACAGATACACAAATGCAAACGGGCAGCCATCAGGCTGCCCGTCTTGTCTCTGGCGAGGAAAATGTCTGACGCTTGTCAGCGTCTCGCCTGCCAGGTGGCGATGGCGAGCAGGGAGTCAGGGGTAAACTCGGTGGCGCGCTCGGCAATCTCGGCCAGACTCATCCAGTGCACCGCGCTCACCTCTTCGGCCTGCAACTGCAACGGCCCCTGATAGCGGCAACTGAAGAGGCCGCCCCAGACCCGGTAGCCCTCCCCTTCGGCGTAGAAGCTGCCAAAGCCCTGCAGGGGAACATCCGCGATACCCAGCTCCTCGGCCAGCTCGCGCCGGGCGGAGAGCTCCATCTCCTCACCGGTCGTGACCACACCACCGGCGCAGGCATCCAGCATGCCGGGGCAGAAATCCTTGCTGAGGGTGCGCCGCTGCACCAGGATCCGATCCGCGTCGTCGAGCACCAGAATATAGCTGGCGCGATGGCAGAGATTCTCCCGCCGCACCTTGGCTCGCTCGGCCACGCCAATCACCCGGTTATTCCCGTCCACCACATCAACCCATTCCACGCGCAGACCCTTTGGTTCGTTCCATTCAAGCCCGCAGTATATCGGTGCAGCCCTTTGTCATGGCACTACTTTTTCTGCCGGGGCGGCTCTTTTTCTGGATCCCATCGCCAGAGTGAGGATTCATGCAAATCTTTATAAAGCGTCATCTCAGTGTCATCGACTGACACCATAGTGTGCCCTGTCCAGGCAATCAGGGAACGTGTGATGAAGGTGTTCAAGCAGTTATCCCCACGGCAGATCGCTCGCTACATCAAGAGCTTTCACCGAGGCTATTTTGCCATCGAGTCGCTGGGGACATTTGAATTCAACGCGGGCAGGATCAGCCTCCATGGCCTGACCTGTCGCCAGCGGCTAAGGCTGGCTCGCCAGATCAATCAGGCCGTCAGCCAGCTTGGTCACAACGAGCTGTTGCCGGACATGTGAGTTAAAGGGTCTTGCCCTACTGTCTGTTGTGCATCCATGCTTTGCCCGCCGGCTAGTCGCCGCGTGGGCCGTTTTCGATGTCGGTAATCATGCCGTTGCGCACCGTCACGAAGCGCATGAACTCGTTCTTGCCGAAGTTGTAGGTCCAGCGCTCGCCATATCTGACCTGCACCAGGTTGCCAAACTGGTTCTCTTCATTGCGGTTGAGCTCTTCGCGCAGCATAGGCTCACCGCACTTGAGCAACATCTCGGCAGTGGTATCCCCTTCGGTGATAAGGGCGTTCTTGCAACGCATGGCATCGGCACTGGCCGGAATGCTTAACAGCAGCAGGGTGAGTGCCGCCACGTTCTTCATCTTGTTCATCGGGTACCCCTTATCCTGTCCAATGAGTCGCAGTATGCCTGTTCCTGTTGCTGAAAAAACCGGTCAATGGTGCAAAATAGCGCGCCCCCCCGCTCTCGCAGCATGGTGGTCACGACACCGGCTGTCTATCGGGCCGCACTAAAACAAACGGCGACCCGAAGGTCGCCGTTTGCATCAAACTCGCAGGATCACAGGATGTCCAGCAGCTCGACTTCAAATACCAGTGCAGAGTAGGGCGGGATGGAACCAGCGCCACGGGCACCGTAGGCCAGATCGTGGGGGATGTAGAGCTTCCACTTGGAACCAACCGGCATCAGCTGCAGCGCTTCAACCCAGCCAGCGATCACGCCGGTTACCGGGAATTCAGCAGGCTGGCCACGGGCGACTGAGCTGTCGAATACGCCACCGTGGGTGAAAGTACCGTGGTAGTGCACACGAACAGACTGACCGGCTACCGGTACAGCACCGTTGCCCTCAACCATTACTTCGTACTGCAGACCGGAGTCGGTCACGTTCACTTCGCCGCGCTTGGCGTTGTCAGCCAGGAAGGCTTCGCCATCGGCAGCAGCGGCCTTGGCAACGGCTTCTTGCTCTTCCTGCATGCGCGCGGTGATCACCTGAAAGGCATCATTGACATCGTCACGGCTGACCGCGAACTCCAGACCATTGAGCGCATCTGCCAGACCTTGTTGCAGAGCCGGGATATCCAGACCGGCGAACGCTTGCTGCGCCAGTTGCTCACCCATGTTGCGGCCGATGCCATAGCTGGCCTTCTGTTCGATAGAGTCGTATTGGGACATTGAGATGTTGCTCCAGATCCATGTAGTAAAGAGGCGGGATAATATCAGACTTTTGGCTAGGGTGCTGCCGGGGACGCCCCTGATTTCCCCGTCAGTGGGAGGAACTTCACACAAGAAGCGGATGAACGCCGCCCAACGGCGGCGATCTGCTTAACCGCGATTCAGCAAGGCTCTCACCGTGGCGACCTTAGAGGGACACCATGCCACCACGCAGCTTTCCTCACGCCTTACTTCAGTAGAGCGCGTACCGCAACCACTTTGGCGCCATCGGTGATATTGACCCGACCATCATCCGAGGTGCCCATGTTGACGCCATGGGGCACCATGCCACCGCGCCAGCCCATGCCGGACATATGCACTTCGCTTACTCCGGTGAACTCGATGATGGTCCGCACGTTGTCGGAATTGACCCCGGCCCCCGGCATCAGGCTGGCGCGCCCCGCCAGCGCCTGCTGCATCTCCTGCAGGGTTTCCAGCCCCGCCAGCGCCGTTGCAGCGTGACCTGAGCTCAAAATGCGTTCGCAACCGGCAGCGACTATGGTCTCCAGGTCGAGGCGCCAGTCGGAGGAGAGGTCGATGGCGCGATGGAAGGTGACTCCCAACGGACCGGCGGCATCCACCAGCTGTTTGAGCTTGGCGGCAGGCACCCGCCCCTCCTCATCCAGCAGGCCGACCACTACCCCTTGCAGGCCGGCAGCGCGCGCGGCCGCGATATCCAGCTGCATCATCTCAAACTCGCCGTCGTTGAAGCAAAAATCCCCGGCGCGGGGGCGGATCATGGCGTAAACCGGCACGCTGGCGTGGCGGGCAGCCAGTTGCATAAAGCCGTAGGAAGGCGTCAGGCCACCCAGACCCAACGCAGAGCAGAGCTCGATGCGATCCGCCCCGGATTGCTGGGCGGTAAACAGAGATTCCAGGTTGTCGATACAGATTTCAAGACGGGTCATGAGGACTCCTTTATCGGGGAGATCAGACCCCACATCTGATCTCATAGATTGAGCAAGGCTGCGCCGCGCACACCACCGGCGCCGCCAAAGCGGGCCTGGCGGATCTCGGGCAGGGCAACACCGGGCAACAAATGGCCCGGCAGGCGCAGCGGCAACTGTTCATAGAGGGCAGGCAGACCACTCAGGCCGCCCCCCAACACCACCACCTCGGGATCAATCACCGAGATAGCGGTGGCAAGCCCGGCAGCCATGATCTCCAGCCAGCAGTCGATGGTTGCGACCGCATGGGGCTCATTTGCCTCGAAACGCCCCACAATCTGGTGACCCGTGGCGCGCTGGCCATGGAAATGGTGATAGAGACGCTCCAGACCGGTGCCGGATGCATAGGTTTCAAAACAGACCAGACGGCCGCAGCCGCAACGGGGACGGGGCAATTCGGGGTACTTCATCAGCATGGTGGCGGGCAAGGGGTAGTGGCCAATCTCGCCAGCCAGCCAGTTACGGCCCTGGATCAGCGTGCCCGCCAGATAGACGGCGCCGCCAATACCGGTACCGATGGTGACACCGAGCGCACTGCCTGCACCGTCGGCAGCCCCCTGATGCACTTCAGACCAGAGGAAGCAGTTGGCATCGTTCTCAACCTTGACCGGTCGTCCGAGCAGCTCCGCCAAGTCAGCCCCCAGATGACGACCATTGATGGAGGGCAGATTGGCCGCCACTATGCTGTGGTCATGACTGTTGATGATGCCTGGAAAACCGATGCCAACCGAGCCTCTGGCACCGAAGCGGGTATCTACCTGCTCGACCCGAGACTGGATAAGCTGCTGCAACCCCTCATAATCGTTGCCAGGGGTGCTCATGCGCTCTTCATGGCAGAGGTTCAACCCGCCGTCATAGACCGCGAAGGCGATCTTGGTTCCACCAATATCAAAGCCGTAATACATGCCAGCACTCCCTTGTCAGCCCGTGTTTATCCCGATCTGTTCTGGGGTGACATTGTATTAATTCGCAAAAAAAATAAAGTGACCGGGGGCGAAAAACGGGAGAGTGTTCAGAGCAAACGGCTCATTTGTCGCTGCAGGCAGGCGTGCCCAAGGCTTGTCAGGGTGCGCTCCTCGCCATCAAAGACGAAGCCGCGACGCAGGTAGAATCCCTCGCCAATGTGGTTACCATCGAGCAGCCACAACTTGACGCTACTGCAACCGGCGCGGCGCATCTGCATCGCCACCGTCTGCCACAGCCGCTTGCCGTAGCCTTGCCGCCAGTGATCAGGGTGAAGGTAAAATGCGCGGATCAGGGCACGGGTCTGCCCCTCTTCCTGCAGCGGCTGCCAGTAGAGCAGGCCGATCACCACCTCATCAAGGCAAAGCAGCATGGGCCTTGGGCCCGATTCGGCCAGACGGCCCTGCCAGATCTGCAGATGGGCGGTGACATCGAGCTGCTCCAGCATGTCGGCACCGAGCACCTGACCATAAGCCGCGAGCCAGCTGGCTCGCTGCATCACCGTCATGGCGGCGGCATCTTCACTGCGCGCCATGCGCAAGCTTATGCCTTGCATTGGGGCACCAGACCGTTGGCGCGGGCCTGCTCATAGAGCGGCTGCACTTGCGCCTGTTGTGCCTGCAGTTCTGCGATACGGTTCTCGTTGCTCGGGTGGGTAGAAAGCAACTGTGGCGGCGCGTTGCCACCGGCAGCAGCACTCATGTTCTGCCACAAGGGAACGGCTTGTGCAGGGTTAAAACCGGCACGGGCCATCAGCTCCAGGCCCAAACGGTCGGCTTCGCTCTCCTGAGTGCGGCCATAGGGCAGCATCACCCCCACCTCGACCCCGAGGCCAAGCGCCGCCATGGTGGCACCGCGATACTCGCTGGTGCCCATGGCGATGTCGGCTGCCGCCAGACCGATACCGGCCAGCTGGCTGCGAGAGAGCCGCTCGTTGGAGTGCTGGGCCAGCACGTGGGTCAGCTCGTGGCCAATAACGGTGGCGAGTTGATCCTGATTCTTGGCCACCTTGAGCAGGCCGCTGTAGACCCCGATCTTGCCGCCGGGCAGGGCGAAGGCGTTGACCTGCTTGGAGTCAAACACCACCACTTCCCAGCTGGTGATGCCATAGCTGGCAGGCACCTGGGCGGTCACCGCCTTGGCGACACAAGAGACATAGCCGTTGAGTTTGGCATCCTTGCTCACCTTCTCCTGCTTCTTCATCTGTTCGAAGGAGTCTGCGCCCAGCTGGCTCATCTGCTGGGGGGAGTAGAGCAACATCTGGCTGCGGCCGGTGGGTGACTGGGCGCAGGCAACCAACAAAGAACTGCAGAGGGCAACCAGGCCAAACTTGGTGAGAGACGCAATCATGAGGGGATCCTTTGCCGTGACGTTGCCCTATTCTCGGAAATGCCGCCCTGCGACGCAAGAGAACCGGCCCCCGTCCGGTGTAAAAACCGCCAGCTCACGCTATTAACAACACTGATAATCGCCAAAAACAAAACGAGCCCGCTAGGGGCTCGCTTTATCACAACATACAGGCAACTGACGCTTAGATGATGCCCAGCTTTTTCAGGTCAGCCTGCACCACTTTGGCTGGCACCGGTACATAGCCATCTTTGGCGACTATGCTCTGACCCGCCTTGGAGAGGATCATTTTGACAAACTCTTGCTCCATCGGGGCAAGGGGCTTGTTCGGATGCTTGTTCACATAAACGTACAGGAAGCGGGAGAGCGGATACTTGCCGGTGATGGCGTTGTCAGAGGTTGCTTCAATGAAGGTTTTGCCATCTTTGGAGAGCGGGACTGCACGCACGCCGGAGGTGACATAACCGATACCGGAGTAGCCGATGCCGTTCAGAGAAGCAGAAACAGACTGCACTACGGAGGCAGAACCCGGCTGCTCGTTCACGCCGCTCTTGAAGTCGCCGTTACACAGGGCGTGCTCCTTGAAGTAACCGTAGGTGCCGGATACCGAGTTGCGACCGAACAGTTGCAGATCCTTGGAAGACCAGTTGCCATCCAGACCCAGATCAGACCACTTGGTAGCTGCCTTGGCTTCGCCGCACTTGAGAGTGCTGGAGAAGACAGCGTCAACCTGCTGCATGGTCAGCCCCTTGATGGGGTTGTCCTTGTTGACGAACACCGCCAGCGCATCGACCGCGACGCGGATAGCAGTCGGTTTATAGCCGTAACGCTTCTCGAAAGCTTCCTCTTCACCGGCCTTCATGGCACGGCTCATCGGGCCAAACTGGGCAACACCTTCGGTCAGGGCAGTCGGTGCGGTAGAAGAACCGGCGGCCTGGATCTGCACGTTGACGTTGGGGTACACACGCTTAAATTCTTCGGCCCAAAAGGTCATCATGTTGGCCAGGGTGTCCGACCCGACAGAGGACAGGTTGCCCGAGATGCCGCTGGTTGGTGTGTAATCCGGCAGATCTTTATCCACACCGGCAGCCAGAGCGCTGACAGAAAACAGGGTTGCTGCGGTGAATCCGATTACACCAGCCAGTTTGTTGAGTTTCATCCAATCTCTCCAAAGTTACAGAAGGCGACTGCCTTGAGTTTCATTCTGTCCCCTCTATCAAAGATGACAGAAGGTTATTGCCAATACATGGCGCCGATTAACACTGTCTTGTGATGGTCAACCCGACTGAGTCAGTCAATCAGATCGTTGCGTTTCATTCAGGTTCTTCTGGCCAACATGGCAGAAGGTCTGCTCTTAAGACGGCGCCAGTATCTGACCTGGCAGTGACAAATTTATGGATTTAATGTGACACTTTAATGACATACCGAAAGATTCGAACAAATGAAAAGAGGGCCACGTTCAGTGGCCCTCTTGTTGCAGCTAACCCATTGCCATAAAAGACTATTTGATCACCACCATGCGACCCGGAATGAGAAAGCTGAAGCGGCTGCCAAGGCCAACCCGGCTCTCGATATCGAGCTGGCAGTCGTGATGACTGAGGGCGTGCTTGACGATGGCAAGACCGAGCCCGGAACCGCCGGTATGGCGGGAACGGGCCTTGTCGACCCGATAGAACCGCTCGGTCAAGCGCGCCAGATGCTCGGGGGCAATCCCCTCCCCCTCGTCGCTCACGGCAAACAGCGCCATCGCCCCCAGCTTGCGCCACTCCACCGTGATCTTGCGCTCCGCAGGGGTGTAGTGAATGGCGTTGTAGACCAGGTTGGAGACGGCGCTGCGCAGCTGCTCCTGATCCCCGCGCACCAACAGGTCAGGCTGTACCATAAATTCGATCTGGTGGGCCCGATCCCCCGACAGCGCCCGCGCCTCCTGCTCCAGCAGCCCCAACATGGCGGGCATGTCCACCAGATGGGAGAGATCCACGGTGGGCGCGGCCTCGATGCGCGACAACATCAGAAGCTGATTGACCAGATTATCCATCCGGATGGTCTGCTCCATCATCACCCTATGTGCCTTGGCCCACATGGCGGGCGAGAGCGGTTCCTCGGCCATCTCCGCCGTCATTTCCAAATACCCCTTGAGCACGGTCAGCGGCGTGCGCAACTCGTGGGAGACGTTGGAGACGAAGTGTTTGCGAGTCTTCTCGAGGCTACGCAAACGGGTGACATCCCGCACCACCAGCATCGCCTGATCCGAGGCGTAGGGCATGATCCGAAACTCGAGAAACTTCTCCTCGTTAATCGGGGAGTGCATCTCCAACGGCTCGTCATACGCCCCCTTGCCCAGATAGGCGTTAAACGCCGGATTGCGAATGAGGTTGCCGATATGCTGACCAGAATCCTCCGGCCAGCGAAAACCGAGCAGCTGCTCTGCCAACCGGTTGCACCAGAGGATGCTGCCGTCGGTGCGAAACACCACGGCGGCATCGGGCAACGCCTCGGCCCCCTCCCGAAAGCGGCGGATCAATCCCGCCAGCTCGCGGCGCCGGGCGCGGTGACGCTGCTGCAACTTGTAAATACCGTTGAAGATGTACTCCCAGCTGCCACTGCCGCTGGGGGGCACCAGGCTGCGATCGTGCCACAGCCAGTCAGATAGCCGCTTCTGGAAGCGATAGTGCCAGCCCAGATGACACACGGCCGCCACCAACAGGCAGAGCGGAAGGTGATCAATCAACCAGCCAACCAATGCGAACGGCGTATAGAAGAACACCACCCGCCACAACTGTCGCCGCCAGGCGTAAGGTTGCAACATAACTGCCCCTAGAGACGGGTTGAGAAGCGGTATCCGGCTCCACGCACCGTCTGGATCAATCTGTCGTGCCCTGTCTCTTCAATCGCCTTGCGCAGGCGACGAATATGCACATCCACGGTTCTGTCTTCGACGTACACATTGGTACCCCAGACATTATTGAGCAGCTGCTCACGGCTATAGACCCGCTCGGGGTGGGTCATGAAGAAGTGCAGCAGCTTGAATTCGGTCGGCCCCATGTCGAGCGCCTTCTCTTCGGCACTGACCCGGTGGGAGACAGGATCCAGCTTCAGCCCCTGCACCTCGATCACCTCGTCCACCGAGGTGGGCGACACGCGGCGCATCACCGCATGGAGGCGAGCGGTCAGCTCCTTGGGAGAGAACGGCTTGGTGATGTAGTCGTCGGCACCGGCCTCCAGACCACGTACCTTGTCCTCCTCTTCACCGCGGGCGGTGAGCATCACCACCGGGATCTGGCGCGTCACCTCATCCTGCTTGAGCTGCTTGATAAACTGGATGCCACTGCCGCCCGGCATCATCCAGTCCAGCACGATGAGTTCGGGGTAAGGTTCGCACACCTTCGCCAGTCCATCGGCGTAATCTTCCGCTTCAATCGTCTCATATCCCTTCTGCTCCAGCACAAAGCAGAGCATTTCGCGGATCGGTGCTTCGTCCTCGACCACCAGAATTCGCTTAGCCATATCCCTTCTCTCTCCTGTGTGAAGATGGGTGCGCCAATTATTAGAACTTTCTGTGACACTTTTATGACTTTATGACAGGCGGGATGATAAAGGTTTTCAGATTCAGTTGGCAGCAGTGAATTGCAGCAGGTCCCAGCGGTTGCCACTGATGTCCTCGAACACCACTACCAGGCCGTAAGGCTCGCTACGTGGCTGTTCACAAAAATGAACACCATAGTCCAGCATGCGCTGGTAATCCCCCCAGAAGTCGTCGGTCTCGAGGAACAGGAAGACCCGGCCTCCTCCCTGCTGACCGATGGCAGCCTGCTGCTGCGGGTTGGCAGCGCGAGCCAGCAGCAGTGCAGAACCGGGGGCGCCTTTGGGGGCAACCCGTACCCAGCGCTTGCCCGGTTTGCCCGGCTCATCAAGCAGGGTATCTTCCAGCAGCTCAAAGCCGAGCCCTTCGGTAAAAAAGCCGATGGCCAGGTCGTAGTTGGCCACCAGCAGGGTCAGCGCCCCGATCGATTGTTTTGTCATCTTACTCTCTCGCATTCATTGATTTTTCGGAGGTTGGCGGCACGGTAGCACTGCGGTCAGTTCACTTCCACCCGGTTGCGGCCCCGCTTTTTGGCCTGATAGAGCGCCTCGTCGGCGCGCTTGAGCAACAGCTCCAGCGGATCCCCCTCACGCTCGGCCACCCCGAACGAGGCGGTGACCCGCAGGGCTAAAGGCCAATGGGGATAGGCGGCCAGCATGACCCGGAGCCGCTCGGCCAAGCTGGCGGCTCGCAGTTTATCGTAGTGGAAGCAGACCAGCACGAACTCCTCCCCACCCCAGCGCACCAGATGGCAGAGTGCATCACAGTGGCGCAGGATTTCGCTCACCAGATGCTTGAGCACCTCATCCCCCACCGGGTGGCCATGGGTGTCGTTAATCTGCTTGAAGTGATCCACATCGAGATAGATAAAGGAGCAAGCCAGCTCGTCTATCTCGGCTAACAAGTGTTCACCCCCCAACCGGTTGAGCGCGCCAGTCAGCGGATCATAACAGGCAGCCTCACGGGATCTGCGGCTCTCTTCGCTCAGGGTGAGGTTAAGGGCCTCCATCTCCAGTCGGGCCTGATTGGCATGCTGCAAGCGCCGGGTCATCGAGAGCTGATGGATGACAAAGACCGCACAACCATAGAGAAACCAGACCAGCAGGATCAACCGATAAAAGAGGCTGGCCTCAAGCCAGGGGCCATGAAACTGCAGCTCTTCGACCACCACCCCGTGCTTGCCGGGTAGCATATCGGAACCCGCTACCACCTCGATGGCATAGACCCGAGTCAGATTCGCCCCCTGCTGATGCAGTGGCACATTGTAACGCTTGATCCACCAGGTCGCCGGGGTGAAGACATCCAGCGGCACCTCATGGGTCTTACCGTAATCCGCCTGACGGAAGATTATCTCGTTGAATTTGGGTGCCAACGGATCGCCGGGAGGATTGTACTCCGGGGCATAGTTGCGCAGGTAAAAACGCCAATCCTGCTCACCCTTCCCGGTAAACCCCAGACGCACCCGCAGCGTGCCAAACCGGGCAAGATTGATCCCCTGCGCCGGAGGGGTCAGCGTGAGGATTAGGCCGCAGCCAGGATAGCTTTCCTGGCGGGCAGACAAGACACATTGCACACCGGGATGGCCAGCCGCAGACGGGGCATAACGGGCCGACCCCGGCGCAGCATCCGCGTCCTGCTGCACTGTGATAGAGAGTGGCCACGCCTTGATATCCAGTACCCGCTCCGGACCAAACTCGAACAGCAAGATACAACAGCCGGTCAGCATCAGCAGACACCAGAACAATGACTCGGTAAAACGGGAACTGAACCTGGCCATGCTGACCCCATTACACCTTTTATGGATGCATCCATTCATTATTGACCAGCAATGATCTGTGCCAGCCACCATGAACGAACCTGAAAAGACCATTAACCTCAGTCAAATATTAATAGCATCAATATGTTAGCATCCCATCTGCTGGTTTACCCACCACTACTGGTGGATGCCGCCCGGCAGACTGCAGGCGATAACGTTGCGGCGAGCACCCCAACTCCCGGTTGAACATGGCGATAAAGGCCGAGGTAGAGCCGTAACCGAGCCGCCAGCTGATCTCCTGAATAGGCATGTCTCCCTTGAGCCAGGCCAGCGCCTTGAGTAGTCGCAAGCGCGACCGCCACTGACCAAAGCTCATCCCCAGCTCCCGCAGGCAACGCCGTGCCAGGGTACGCTCGGTGGTGTGCAGTTGCCCGGCCCACTGCGCCAGGGTGCGGGGATCGGCAGGATCGCTGTGCAGCACTGCCAGCATGGGGGCCAGCAGCTTGTCCTGACTCATCGGCAGGTAATTCTCCTGACTGCGGGTACGGGTCAGTTTTTCTACCAGTAACTCGGCCTGATGCTGATCCCATGCATCCGCCATATGGCCTATCTTGCGTTCACAAAAATCGGCCAGCAGGGCCCGGATTAACGGTGTGAGCAACAGCAGCCTTGGCTCTGGCGGCAGCTTGGCCGCCAGCTGGTGGCTGACGTAGATGGAGGTGTAATCGAGGGCCTGCTCGTTGTAGGAGGTGTGATCGAGATCCGCCGGTACCCAAATCAGGTAGTCGGCAGGGGCCACCAGCCGCTGCTCCCCCAGCACTATCTCCATGATCCCCAGACTGATCATATTGAGCTGACCCCAGGGGTGGGAGTGCAGCACGGTCGCGCTGTCGGCCAGCACCTGTTGATAACTGAAATAGAGCGGATTGGGGGCGGGCAGATCGACATCTACCGGCTGATAGTGATGGGTTGCCATCAGCACTCCTTGTCAGCAAGAGAGAGGAGAGTCATCGATGCAACGCCCCTCGGGCATGGCGTCTGGACAAGATAAGTGGCAACAACAAGGTTCGGGTGAAACCAACGCCATTGAGTCGGGATAAGCAGTATCAGAAAGAGTTGTCTTTTCTGCTGGGTCATCTGTCTGTTTTACGCTACTTGATAATATAAAGACAATAGTAGACTTGGCCTCCTGATAATAAGGAGCATTTAATGCGAGTCTTTTCCCCCCTTCTCTTTCCGCTGATGGCGGTACTGATCTGGGCTACCAATACTGTGGTTTCCAAAGCCGCCGCCAGTGTCATCGACCCGGCCGCCATCTCTTTCTACCGCTGGCTGATCGCCGCCCTGGCGCTGACGCCATTCTGCCTGCCCCAGTTGTGGCGCCGCCGCCACGAAATCCGCCCCTGGTTTGGCAAGCTGCTGGTGCTGGCCGCGCTCGGCATGGTGCTGTTCCAGTGTCTGGCCTATTACGCGGCCCACAGCACCTCGGCCACCAACATGGGGGTGATCGGCTCGCTCATCCCGATGCTGACCCTGCTGTTGGGGGCCATGTTCTTTAGCCAGCACCCCGGCAAGCAGGCACTGGCTGGCATGCTCATCTCCCTGTTCGGGGTGTTCTGGCTGCTGAGCAAGGGCCAGCCGCTGGCGCTGTTGCACGATGGCATCAATCCGGGGGACGGCATGATGTTGCTGGGCTCTGTCAGCTATGCCCTCTATGGTCTGCTGGTTCGCCGCTGGCATCTGCCGTTCGGCCCCTGGCTCAACCTCTATATGCAGATCCTGTTGGCGGTATTGCTGCTGATCCCGGTCGCACTCTGCGCCGACTCGCTGGCGGTGCCTGCCGAAGGGTGGGGTCTGGTGCTGTTTGCCGGGCTGATCTCCTCCCTGATCCCCCCCTACTGCTGGATGCGCGCCATCGTCTGCCTCGGAGCCGCCCGTACTTCGGTCTTTATGAACCTGCTGCCGCTCTGTACCGCGCTCATCGCCGTCATCAGTCTGGGGGAGCCGATCCACGGCTATCACCTGCTGGGTGGCGGTCTCATCCTGGGTGGGGTCATGGCCTCCCAGCTCAAGAGACGTGCGCCGGTGGCCGAACGGGAAGCCGCTTGAAATTGCACTGCGTCCAGAAACAACAAGGGAGCCAATGGCTCCCTTGTTGTTGCTGCAATGCTTGCCAGTGGGCGCCTCAGCCCGCCCGGCGCCAGCGGTAGCGCCGCTCCGGCCGACCCCGCTGACCATAGTTGAGATCCACATCCACCCGATCTTCCGACTCCAGATACTCCAGATAGCGGCGCGCCGTGGTGCGGCTGAGGGACAGCCGCAGCGCCACCGTATCGGTGGAGAAGACGTTGTCCGGTTCACCGGCCAGCAAATCCAGCACCTGACGCAGGGTGATGCTGTCGATCCCCTTGGGGGTGATACGCACCTCCTTGGGCTGGGAGCGGCCACCTTTGCCCAACAGCTTGTCGAGATCTTCCTGCTCCAGCCGTCCCCGTTCACCCAGCTTGCGGTGCAGTTGCAGGATCTCGTCCAGACTCTGCTGGATGCGAAACAGCCGCAATGGCTTGATGACGTAGTCATGAACCCCCAGATTGAGGGCCTGCTGGATGGTCTCTACATCCCGCGAGGCAGTCACCATAATGACGTAGGCTTCGCGGTTGTGGCTGCGCAGACGGCTCACCCACTCAAGGCCGGAGCCATCGGGCAGGGAGACATCCACCAGCAGCAGTTGGGGCACAGCACCGGCCATCATGGCATCGGCCTGGGCCAAAGTACCGGCCCGGCCCAGCAGCGCGAAGCCTGACGTAGCCGCCACCAGCTCTGCCAAGATGGCACCGATCCGATCATCATCTTCAATAACAAGCGTGATTATTGGGTCCATGGCTCACATTAATTGGTTTTTATTCAAGTAGATACCAAACAGGGTGGTCTGCTCGGCGGTTCGTCGCCATTCTATCACACCCTCACGTCGCCCCACGGTCTCCTTGACCAGGAACAGGCCAACCCCGTGATCACCACTCTGGCGGCTCACCCCGTAATCGAACAGATGATCGGCCAGCTCTTCATCCACCCCTTCGCCGCTGTCCTCTACCTCAATCACCAACCGCCGCCCCACATCGCACAGAGAGAGCAGCACCCGGGGCGGCCGCTGCTGCCGATTGCGCCAGGCCGCCTGCAGGCCGTTGTCCAACAAGTTACCAATGAGCGTGATGAGATCGGCCGAGACCGAGGCCGGATACTCCGCCAGCGCCGAGTCGGGATCGAGCTCCAGGGTCACCCCCAGCTCGCGGGCCCGGCTGAACTTGCCAAGAATAAGCCCCGCCACCGGTTTGTTGTCGATTAACCGCAGCAACTCCTGCAACATGGTCTGGCACGCTTCGTTCTCCTGCTGGATCAGCTCCACCGCCTGATCCACATGACCCAGCTGCAACAGGCCAGAAAGGCTGCTCAGCTTGTTGGCAAACTCGTGGCTCTGCATCCGCAGCATCTCGGCATACTGACGCAAGTGGGTCACCTGCACCCCCAGACTGGCGGCCACTTCAGGTCGGCTGAAGATCAGCAGCCGACCCGGTACCTTGCCCTGCACCGCCTGCCAGCGACCAACGAAGGACTCCCCCTGAATGGTGAAACTCACCTCCCCGGCTTCCTGATCCAGACAGGGGGCAAGCGGCGGCACCAGCTCCGCCAGTGACTGCCCCAGCAGAGCGTGACGCCCAGTGGCCGGCAACCGTAGCTGATAACTGGCGGTACTGTTGATCATGCTGATATGGCCGTGGCCATCAAGGGCAATCACCCCTTCGGTGATGTGCTCCAGCACCAGATCCTGCAGGGTGAAGCGCCGCACAATGGTCTCTGGCTCCAGATCCAGCAAGGTCTTGCGCAGCAGGTATTGCACCCAGAGCGCCAGCAGCAGGCCGCACCCCAGCACCGCTACTATGGCGCTGATAAGCAGGGCCACCCGCTCCATATAGATACCCTCCACCTGCTGCATCAGATAACCGACCACCACAGCCCCCATGGTGCGGCCATCCGCCCCCAGCACCGGCGAGAAGCAGCGGATCGCCAATCCCATGGTACCCCGATCCTTGGAGCAGTAGCTGCGCCGCTCCTGCAACGCGGGCCAGATATCCTCGCCACGGAACTTCTGCCCCACCAGCTCCGGCTTGGGATGGCTGAGACGACGACCATGTTCGTCGGTCACCACCATATAGGTGGCGTCGGTGCGGCTACTGACGCCCTCCATATAATCCCGCAGAGTAGGATCACCCCCCTTGCGCAAGGCTGCTACCACCCGGGTGTCGGCCGCCATGACCCGGGCCAGATCGCTCCCCTTCTCCTGCAGGTTGCTCTCCAGCAGATGGCGGATAAAGAGGGCGAGCAGACTACCCAGGATGAGGATCAGCAGCAGGGAGAGCCCGAGTGAAAGGGTGACCAGCTGATGGCGAAGTTTCATGCAAGAACCTTAAAACGTCAGGATGCGACCCAATAGTGCGGATGCCACCAGGTCTGGTCAATCAAAGGTGCCGGATCGCCACTAAAATCGGCCAATCCCTCCTCGCGGGCAACCAGTGCCACCGCGCTGGCGACCGCCCGGGCCACCTCCCCAACCTGTTCGATGGGGGGTAACAACCGCCCAGCCAGCAACGGATAGGCTCCGACCGCCCGCACTGCGGCCAGCAACATGCCATCGCTGATGCGGCGCGCCTTGACCGCGCAGGCCCCCAGACCAATACCCGGAAAGACATAGACGTTGTTGCACTGGGAAACCACCCGCCGATCCCCTGCCACAATCACCGGCGCAAAGGGGCTGCCTGTGGCCAGCAGAGCGCGGCCAGCGGTGGCCTCCCATACCTGCTCGGGTGTTGCCTCGGCGCTGCGGGTCGGGTTGGAGAGCGGCAGGATCACCGGCTGCTCGCACACCTCCCCCATCGCCTGCAACACCTCACGGGTAAAGAGGCCACCCTGGCCGCTCACCCCGATCAAGACCGCCGGGCGCACTTGGCGGATGGTCTCCAGCAGCGAGCTGTTGGCCTCCTCCACGGCGCGGGCAAATGGCTGCTGGGCACGGGTCAGAGTGGGACGATCGCCACAAACCACCCCATCCTGATCAAACAGCCAGACGCCATCGCTGCCCCCCGCCAGCTGGGCCAGCATGGCGGCGATGCCGCAACCGGCAGAGCCCGCGCCGACAATCAACACAGGGGCATCACGCAAAGAGGTGCCCGCCTGCTGCAAACCGGCCAGCACGCAGGCAGAAGCCACCGCCGCCGTGCCCTGGATGTCATCGTTGAACATGCAGAGCTCATCCCGATAGCGGGTCAGCAGGTTGGCGGCATGTTTGCCGGCGAAATCCTCAAACTGCAGCACAACTTGCGGCCAGCGTTTGCGAATGGCAGCCACCACCTGATCCATGAAGTGGTAATAGCTCTCGCCATCGATGCGCTGGGATTGCCAGCCAAGGTAGGAGTCATCCTCCAGCAGCTCGGGGTTGTTGGTGCCCACATCGACACAGAGCGGCAGGGTGCGCGCTGGGTTGATGCCGCCAGCAGCAGAGTAGAGCGCCAGCTTGCCGATGCAGATCCCCATGCCACCGATGCCGAGATCGCCAAGCCCCAGCACCCGCTCCCCATCGGAGATGACGATCACGTCCACCTCCTGCTCCACCGACTCGAGGATATCGTCCAGATCATCCCGATCGTGCCAGGAGAGGTAGAGGCCGTGGCTGCGCAGATAGAGGTCACTGTGGCGCTGGCACGCCTCCCCCACCACCGGGGTATAGATGATCGGCAGCAGTTCCGGCAGGTGGTGGCGCACCAGATCGTAGAAGAGCACCGGGTTGTCCTCCTGCAGCTGGCGCAGCAGCAGGTGTTGATCGAACGGGCTCTGCATGGCACTGACCAAGCGATAGATCCGGCGCCGCTGCTGGGAGAGGGACTCCTCTTTGTGGGGCATGCGACCGCGCACACCTTGGCGCTTGCGTTCTGCATAGGGCAGGCTGGTGCCCATCATGATGTCGTTCATGTCTGTTTCCTGTATTCGGTGATCACGCGATAAGAGAGATAAGGGCAGTGGCCAAAATCAGCATCACAGCACCGCCAAGACGAGAGGAGATCTGGGCAAACGGCATCAGCTTCATCCGCTGGGCCGCAGAGAGCACCGCCACATCGCCGGTGCCGCCCATGTTGGCCATGCAGAGCCCGCCAGTGATGGCCGCCTCGATGGGATAGAAACCGATCATCCGGCCCACCAGCGCCGCACCGAGGGCGCCACCGATCACGGTGACCATGACCAGCACGAAGTAGCTGATGGAGAAGGCGCTAACAAGCTCCGGAATACTGGTGTAGGCGACCCCGATCCCCACCAGCAGGGAGGGGGTAAGATTGCTCACCACAAACTGATACCAGTCGGCCGCCGCCTGCTCATAACGGCGCGGCAACAGGCCGCTCACCTTGATAAAGGCAACCGCCAGGATCATCAGGGCGAAGGGGTGCATGGGGATGAAGTTGCCCAGCAATGAACCCAACACGAACATGCTGGAGCTGATAAAGAGCCCCATCCCCAAACTCTGCAGGGTCGGTGCTTCCACCTGCTCGTCAGCAAGGCTCTCGCCATTATCCTTGATCATCAGCTTGCCGTTGCCGGTCAGGGAAGGGTAACGGCGACCGAGCCGCACCAGCAGGGAGCCCACCAGAATCGCCAGGGTATTGGCGATCACCACCGCTGGCACCATCCGTGACAACAGATCGGCACTGGACATCTGCATCGGGCCGGAGAGGATCTCTACCAGAGGCACAGCTCCCGCCCCCATGCCGCCCCCCATGATCGGCAGGCCAATCAGCAGCACGGCATTCTTGAAGCCATAGCCCATCAGGGAGCCGACGAAGCCAACACTCAACAGTGCCAGCGTCACGCCACCGAGGATCACCGGCAGATAGCGCATGGCAGCATTTTTCAGCAACGCACTGCTCATGCCAAACACCGAACCGGTCACCAGACTAGCGATAAAGAAGTTGAGAAAGCCCCCCTCCTTCATGAAGTTGGTGATGACCTGCCCCGCCTGCACCGGCAGCAGCTGATATTCAAACAGGGCGGCGCCGCCAAAGATGGCGAGAATGGTGCCGCCCCCCAGATATTCGCGGATCGGCATGATCCGCTCACCCAGCTCGGTCAGCAGGGTGCCCAGCACGAACATCAGTGCCAGCGCACCGACCATGCCAAGGGGCAATGAGCCATTCCAGCCGGAAAATAGAACGCAGGTCGCCAGCCCGAGAAATATAAAGAGCGGCATACCGGCAATTTGTTGGCCGCCCAGCAGGGCGGCCTTTTCTTGTGTGGTTTGTAGGGTCGAGAGGTTTTTCATTGTTATGTGCTCTGCGTGTGATTGTGGCTGCTACTTTATTGATCCCCCATCCCGCTGTCGGTTAGCCAGACTGCAAAGCCATATAAAAACATTAAAAACTTAAACATCATGACGCTGCCCGACCCCGTAATCCAATACCCTGCAAGTCACGGCGGCGATACCCGGCAAAGGGCTTGGGGGATAAATCGAGCGACGCGAATGACCGTTGTTTTATTGCAAAGTACTAATAGCGCCAGAATGGTCTGGTTATGTTGAAGCAATAACAGAGCCAGATGAAAAGCCTCGCGACCATGCCCTCCCATCAACCACCATGAGTGACATTCAGCGGGTTTAACCATAAGAACGAAGTGACTGTAACCGCTGGCTACACTGGGTTTTCAAGGCAAAGAGGGGGGGCGCGGCGGCAGGAGGGGAGAGCAAACGGAGATAATTAACATAACGATGAGCCAAGCCAGCGAATACCACAGCACTGGCTTGAACTCACAAGGCTTGCACACGATCAGGTCTATTCTGCCAACAACAGTGGAATATTGGCGGGGTCAAAATCATGACTGATATCGGTACTTCTGACAGTGCCCTCCCGATTCATCCCATGATGTGACTCTGCACCGTATTCCCCATCACTCAACAGCGTTTCAATTGCCAGATACACACATCCACTGTCATATCCATCCACAACCGGTTTCCCCTTATTTTATAACCCCATCAATATTAGCGGATAAAAAAAGCGCTGCTCGCTGAACCTGAAAATTTCATGAAAATATCCGCCGGATATCCTCCATTCATGGCGCTATCTCGGGAGCGATAAAAGAGCCACAAGCGGATAAGTGCCGCAAATAATATCAGGGGCTCGAATGCCACTTACCCACCCCGACGAAAGATCCGACCAGAAACATGATCCGAATCACACTATTTACTTAGCCTGCTAAACAAGTAGAATACTTAGCAGGCTAAGTACGTTAAGGATGAGAAGATGACGGATCTGGAAAGGTTGCGCGAGCTGTCGCTCGCCGAGCAGATAGCGCGGATGCACCGGCTATGGCGTACTGCCGCCGATCTGGAGCTGGCCCCCCTTGGCCTCACCCATCCCCGCTGGACCGCACTGTGGAAGCTCTCCCGCATGGGAAACCATGTCAGCCAGAAGACCCTGGCCGAAGCCCTCGAAATAGAACTGCCCTCCCTGATGCGCACCCTGGGCCAGCTGGAAGAGCAGGGGCTGATTGAACGCCACTGCTGCAGTCAGGACAAGCGGGCCCGCATCGTCTGTGTGACCCCGGCTGGCCAGACCCTGCTCGATCAGATCGCCGACCGCATCATGAATATCCGCCGGGAGCTGCTGGGGGGCATCGACGAACAGACCCTGCAACTGTTTGAAGCCACGGTGCAGCGGATCTCGGCCAACGCCATCAGCAAAATTGAACAGCACCACGACCGACAGGCAGGAGGCGATACAAGCCCTCCCGAGACCGACACAGAGAGAGAATAAGATGACCCCGGATCAACAATTTACCCGCTGGATCAAATGGTCCATGGCCGGCTTTGCCGCCCTTTTTGCCTATTTTCTGATAGCCGATCTGCTGATGCCCCTCACCCCTCAGGCGATGGCGACTCGGGTGGTGACCAAGCTGGCCCCCCAGGTGAGCGGCAAGGTGATCGAGGTCGCCGTGCACAACAACCAGCAGGTCAAGAAAGGGGATCTGCTGTTTACGCTCGATCCCGAGCCCTTCGCGCTGGCAGTGGAGCAGGCCCGCCTGGCTTTGGCACAGGCCGAACAACAGAACAGTGAACTTGATGCCGCGCTGACGGCCGCCGTTGCCGACATCAACGCCAAGGAGACCCTGGCCAACCAGAAGTGGCGCGAGGCTGAGCGCACCGATGCCCTGTTTCAACGCCATATGGTTTCGCTACAACAAAAAGATGAGGCTGACAGCACCCTGCGCAGCGCGCAGGCCAACCTGCGCGCCAGTCAGGCCAAACTGGCCCAGATCCAAGCCAGCCGTGGTGTGATGGGCGATGGCAACCTGCTGCTGCGCCAGGCCAGCAACAAGCTGGCGCAAGCGGAGCTGGCCCTCTCTTACAGCCGGGTCCACGCGGATCAGGATGGCACCATCACCAACCTGCAGCTCAAGCCGGGCAGTATCGCCAGCGCGGGCAACCCGCTGCTGGCGCTGGTATCGGAACAGGTGGATGTCATTGCCGATTTTCGGGAGAAGAGCCTGCGCCATGTCGGCGAGCAAACCCGCGCACTGGTCGCCTTCGATGGCGAGCCGGGTCAGATCTATTCTGCCCGGGTGAGTAGTCTGGATGCCGGGGTGAGTGCCGGTCAGTTTGATGCCAATGGTCGGCTGGCTGCACCGGTGGAGTCGGATCGCTGGGTACGGGATGCCCAGCGGATGCGGCTGCACCTTGAGCTGGACCAGCTCCCCGACCATCTGCCAGCCGGTGCGCGGGCCACGGTGCAACTGCTGCCGGACAATGCCCTGACTGCCATGCTGGCACGGGGCCAGATCCACCTGCTCAGCCTGCTGCACTATGTCTATTAAGCAAGTGTCTACTAACAACGTGTCTACTCATCACGCCATTCAGCCGTCGGCCAATACCGCCTCGGCCCACCCCAGCGGCGGGGCTGCCTCCCACCTCTGGTATCGGCCCCTCACTGGTAACGAGCTGCGCCAGTGCCTGCGCATCGCCTTTGGCTGCACCACGGGCTTTCTGCTCTGCAAGCTGTTTGGCTGGGGTTACGGGGTCTTCTACACGGTCACTCCCGTGCTGCTGCTGGGGATGGTGCCGGTGATGAATGGCCATGCAGCGCGCCAGCTGATCGCGGCGGCGGTGGTCTGTGGTGTGGAGGTCGGCCTGTTGGGAGGGCTGTTTGGCAGCCATCCGGCGCTGATGACCCCCATCGCCTTTCTGCTGTTTCTCTACCGTTTCGCCGCCATGTCGCGGGGTAGCCTGTTTCTGTTCGGGGCCAACGGGGTGCTGAGCCTCAGCATCATGCTGCACTTTGCCAGCTATCCGCAGACCGACCTCAACGATCTGATCCTCAACAATACCTGGGCGAGCGTGCTGTCAGTGCTGATCGCCTATCTGATGACCATGCTGATCCCCGATGTGGAAGCCAGACCCAAGCCCACCTCTGCCCCCAAGGCGCCGCACCGGATGCGCCACGAGGCGCTGCTGGGAGCCACGGTTGCCACCCTGTCGTTTCTGGTGTTTCAGGTGTTTGACCTGCGCGACTCCATGTCTGCCCAGGCCACCACCTTGCTGGTGCTGTTCCCCATGCACTGGAACGGCGCCCTCAGTTATGCCCGCAAACGGGCGATGGGCACCTTGCTGGGGGTCACCTTCGGCCTACTCGGCCAGCTGGTGCTCTATGACTGGTCAGGACAACTGTTGCTGGTCGCCCCGCTGCTGTGGCTCGGCGCCATGCTGTTCAGCCATGCCCACGTCAAGGAGGCAGGCGGCTCGGGGGTCGGCTTTGGCGCCCTCACCACCCTCGGCATTCTGTTTGGCCAATACCTCACCCCGGGTAACGATCTGGTGTTCAGCGCCCTCTACCGGGTGAGCAGCATCCTGTTTGCCATCGTCGTCACCCTGCTGGCCTGCTACCTCGTCCACCGGCTGCTCAACCGCTGCGAGGCGACCCGCTTTGGCTATTGATTTCCGGTCGGGATGTAGAGGCCAAACCCGGACTCCATTGAACAGTTTTCATCCGGCAGCGGCGATATATGACGCCGCCCGCCCGAACCGTGCTACTGTGCCCCCTCACTTACCGGCTGCTTGCGCTCTGCACCTGATGACAGGCTTGTCATGCAAAAGAGTCACCCGCCTGGGCACCCCTTGCCTCCCTCTCATCCTCAACCTGACGTTGCCAGATCGGCTGTATTGACCCGATGCCATAAGGCGCATCTCCCCCTGTCGCAGCCTGCTCTCACTGTTGCCATATGCGTTTCACTCTCTTTTATTGCGACAATGGTCAGCCCGACGGTAACCCGCTTCAAGCCATTCGCCTGAGGCTGCCTGCTGTTTGGCGCTGCCCTGCCGCCAACACAGGACACACCGCCATGATTGCCTACCTCATTCTGGTTCATCGCTATCCCGACCAGTTCAAGCGCCTGTTCAAGGCGATTTACCACGACAGTAATCACTACCTGATCCACGTCGATAAAAGCTCGGGCCCTGAGCTGCAGCAGGAGATCGCCGGATTCCTTAGCGACTATCCCAATGCCTCGCTGCTCGCGAGCAAGAATGCGCTGTGGGGAGGATACAGTCTGGTGGATGCCGAATTGCGCGGCATAGCGGCACTGCTGAAACAGGGTGTGGAATGGGAGTTCTTCATCAATCTGAGCGCCCAGGACTTTCCGCTGCGCACTCAGGAGCAAATCCACCGCTTCTTGCGCGACCACAGCGGCAAAGATTTCCTCAAAGTGCTCGATCAACGCAAACTGCGCCCCGATACCCTGCACCGCATCGATCACTATGTGACCGAGACTGAGCGGGAACTGATCTGTGAACAGGTCGCCACCCGCCCCTATCTGGAGGGGGTCATCCCCTACATTGGCAACCAGTGGATGATCCTGAGCCGCGCATTCTGTGAGTTTGTCAGCCACAGCCCCGAGGTGGATCGCTTCAAAAGCTTCTACCAGAACACCCTGATCGCCGATGAGGGGTTCTTCCAGACAGTGATCATGAACACCAGCTATCAGGGCCGCATCGTCAACGACGACAAGCGGGCCATCGACTGGATCCCCATGGGAGACATCAAGCTAAGGCCGCGGGACTATCTGGCGGAAGATGCCACGGCCCTGCTGCAAAGCGATCATCTGTTCGCTCGCAAGTTCGATGAGACCATCGACAGCCAGATCCTCGACATTCTGGAAGGGGTGCTGGCCCAACCGGTGGCAGATACCGCCCGAGCCGAGCCTGCGCTGGCGTGAGGCTCCGGACAACTACCGACGCAGACGCCAGAGCAGCCATTGCAGATCATCATCAAGCTGTTAGTCTCATGCTCGGATGACATAAATGGGACTGCAATCATGAAAAAAGCTCATATGATGACCATCGGCATGCTGGCGATCGGGGGGCTCGCTGGCTGTAATCAGGGTAATTCCCTCTCCGTCACCGGTGGCGAGCCGGTCAGCTACCAGTGCGAGCAGGGCAAGAAGGTGCAGGTGCGCTACTTCTCCCTCTCCGACGAGAGCCTCGGCTTTATCAAGTTGTCGCTGCCCGATGGCAAGGATTACACCCTGCCCCAGGCCATCTCGGCCTCCGGTGCCCGCTATACGGACGAGCATGAGGCCGTCTGGTGGAACAAGGGGAGTGAGGGCTTTGTCGAGATGCGTGACAAAAACGGTGAGTGGCAGACCGTCTATCGTGACTGCAAACAGCAATAAACGTAACCCCGGCCTGGCCGGGGTCTCTGTTTCGCTGGTATCAGAGTGCCGGGGGGATCAGTTGATCTCGATGTCGAAGCGGTTGATCACCTCGACCGGAATGGCATCCGGGTTGCCCTCTGCCGGGCTATAGCGGATCCGCGAAAGGGTCGCCAGCGCGCTCTGCTCCAGCTCGCCGGGGGGATCAGCGGCCACCACTTGCGGCTTGATTGGCGTACCGTTGGAGTCGATCTGGTAACGCACTTCCACGAATCCCTTGACTGGTTTGGCAGGCAATACCGGTTGATCATCACCGAACCATGACCACTTATTTTCCTGAATCCAGTAGCTGGAAAGCTGCTCAAGGGGGATAACGATCGGAGCGCGCTCGCGCGCCACCTCCTGACGGGATGAGCACCCCAACAACAGTGTCACTGCCAGACCTGACCATACTGCGACTTTCCACTTCATATAACGCTCCCTGTTCTTTGCCGGCTCTTGTTGCCGGACTGCAGGACGCTCAACGCGCGCCCCAATTGGTCAGTCACCCATCCTAACGAAAAAGTATTCGTATGAACATGAACAAAAGGGCCAACCCCGAGAGGTTGGCCCTTTTATCGTCAATGGGCTCATTAGTCAGCCGGTGGCATCAGCCGCGCTTGTCGCTCACCACCAGCCAGAGCGCATGGACCATGCCAGGCAGACCGCCCAGCAGGGTCAGCACAATGTTGATTAAAAAGTGCAGGCTAAAACCCACCTGAATAAAAGCACACACAGGGGGCAGGAAAATGGCCAACAGGATCTTGAGCAGATTGTTCATCTCGGCTCTCCTCGTCAATGATGTCGTCGAAACAGGGATGGGCTAACCATAAACATCCCGGTCTTCAACTGCAAACCAGACAGGGGATCCGCTCACCCGTTTCACGCCAGGCGTTGAGGTCGTGGATCTGCTGATTGCTGCTGCCACGCCACAGCAGACCCGGGTCCGCCAGCGCTTTTTCAAAGCGGCCATCCACCAACACATCCAGCAAGGCAACCAGCTCGCGCTGGGCAGCGGAGAGCTCGCCCAGCCGATAGCCGGTCCAGCACCAGATATCCTTGCCCGGACACTCGGCGCGCACCCGCTTCACCAGCGCCAGCACGTGGGGCACGTTGGCAGGGTGGAGCGGATCGCCGCCGGAGAGCGACAGACCTCGCCGTTTGATGCGGCTGTCGTTGAGATCCGCAATGATGCGATCGCTCATCGCCTCATCGAACGGCTGGCCGCCATCGAGCCGCAAGGTGCTCTGGTTATAGCAGCCCGGGCACTGATGCTCGCAACCCGAGACAAATAGGGTGGCGCGGGTGCCGGGGCCGTTGATCACATCGACCGGGTAGTACTGGTGGTAGTGCATCTCAATTTTCCAGTGCGCTATAAAATCGCAGTAAATCTGAAGCAGCTCATTCCCTAATCGTCAGAATCCATCTCTAGGTATGAAAAACCTTTATGCTGATAGAGTCTTAACACTGGTTTCGCATCACAAAACTCACAATCAAAATAGACCTTAAGCCCATCTCTTCTTCTACTTGGATTCCCTTCCAAAGTCGTATCAGTAGACATGCTCAAATGTTCAACCGTCACCTTTAAGCCTGTTGCAGCATCTTCTTCTCTAGAAAAGACCTCAACCTTCCTATGATGCAGATAATTGCCTCCACAACCGGGACATAAAAGTTCAAGGTCTATATTGCTAAATTTTGGTGTCACTCTAAGCCTCCTTGCTCACATATGTTTGACGCGGCGCTTCACTTCTTCCTGCTTGCCCGCATTGAAGGGGCGCGCATCCGGGCTGCCGAGGTAGCCGCAGACACGGCGGGTCACCGACACCTTGGCGGGGTCGTGGTTGCCGCAGCGCGGGCAGGTAAAGCCCTTGGAAGTGCACTCGAACTCGCCGGTAAAGCCGCAGTCGTAGCACTCGTCGATGGGAGTGTTGGTACCGTAATAGGGCACCTTGTCATAGCTGTAGTCCCAGACGTTTTCCAGCGCTTCCAGATTGTGCTGGATGTTGGGGTACTCGCCATAGCAGATGAAGCCGCCGCTGGCGATGGGCGGATAGGGCGCCTCGAAGTCCAGCTTGTCGTACGGGTTGACCTGCTTCTCCACATCGAGGTGGAAGCTGTTGGTGTAGTAACCCTTGTCGGTCACGCCGGATACCACGCCAAACTCTTTGGCATCGATGCGGCAGAAACGGGTGCAGAGGTTCTCGCTCGGGGTGGAGTAGAGGCTGAAACCGTAGCCGGTCTCGTCCTTCCACGCATCGGTCGCCGCCTTGAGACGCTCGATGATGGCGATCGCCTTTTGGCGCAGCATCTCGCTATCGAACAGATGGGTATCGCCGCCAAACAGGGCATTGATGGTCTCGTGCACCCCGATATAACCGAGCGAAATCGAGGCGCGGCCGTTCTTGAAGATCTCGCTGACGTTATCGTCTGCCTTCAGACGCACACCGCAAGCCCCTTCCATATAGAGGATCGGCGCAACCCGGGCCTTGACCCCGTCGAGCCGCTCGATACGGTACATCAGCGCCTTCTTGGCCACCCGCAAGGCAGCATCCAGACGATCCCAGAAGTCCGCTTCATCACGGGATTTCAACGCGATACGCGGCAAGTTGAGGCTCACAACGCCAATATTGTTACGGCCTTCGTGGATCAGCTCACCATTCTCCTCGTACGCGCCAAGGAAGGAGCGGCAGCCCATGGGGGTCTTGAAGGAGCCGGTTACCTTCACTACCTGGTCGTAGTTGAGGATATCCGGATACATCCGTTTGGAGGCACACTCCAGCGCCAGCTGCTTGATGTCGTAGTTGGGGTCCCCGACCTTATGGTTGAGGCCATCCTTGATGGCGAACACCAGTTTCGGGAACACCGCAGTTTTCTTGTTCTTGCCAAGGCCAGCGATGCGGTTGCTGAGGATGGCGCGCTGGATCAGGCGCGACTCCCAGCAGTCGCCCAGGCCAAAGCCGAAGGTGACAAACGGGGTCTGACCGTTAGCGGTGTGCAGGGTGTTTACTTCGTATTCCAGCGACTGGAAGGCGTCGTAGCACTCTTTCTCGGTGCGGGCCATAGCGTAGGCGTCCACATCGGCAATGCCCCACTCTTCGGCCACTTCACGGTGCTTCTGCCAGCTGATGGTCACATAGGGAGCCAGCACCTCGTCGATGCGGTTGATGGTGGTGCCGCCATAGATGTGGCTCGCCACCTGGGCGATGATCTGGGCAGTCACGGCAGTGGCGGTGCTGATCGATTTCGGGGTATCGATCTCCGCATTGCCCATCTTGAAGCCGTGGGTCAGCATCCCCTTCAGGTCGATCAACATGCAGTTGAACATCGGGAAGAAGGGAGAGTAGTCGAGATCGTGGAAGTGCAGATCACCGCTCTCGTGAGCCTGAACCACATCACGGGGCAGCATGTGGCTGGTGGCATAGTGCTTGGCGACAATACCGGCCAGCAGGTCGCGCTGGGTCGGGATCACCTTGGAGTCTTTGTTGGCGTTTTCGTTGAGCAGGGCGGCGTTGGTCTGCTCGACCAGACCACGGATCTCCTGCGCCAGACGACCGCGCGCCTCACGGGCCTGATCCCGATCGTGGCGATATTCGATATAGGCACGGGCGATGGCCTTGTCGTCGGAGGCCATCAGGTGGTTTTCGACCCGGTTCTGGATCTCGTGGATATCGACTTCACCACGCCCTTCCAGCTCCTGACTGACCGCGCTTGAGATACGCAGTGCCAGAGCCGAACTGGCCTGATTGACCGCGTCTGCCGCACGGCTGACCGCCTCTGCAATCAGCTGGGCATTGAATGGTGCGCGACATCCGTCACGTTTGATCACAACCGGTTTCATCGATTTTCCCCGTTAAAAGGCCAGGCAACCTGCCCTTGGCTCACCCTTGTTGGGCCCCCCTCCCGGCGTCTCATCCTGGACACAAATAAATTCAGCCGAGGCTTGACAAACCTGGGCTGAAGATAGGAAGGGAACAGCTTATGCACAGCTTAATAACACAACATATAGGGATTAAAAACGAATGCATGCCCATATGTGGTGTCTATTAGGCACCAAAGCGCCTCCTCATTTCTTGATCCAGAACAGGTTTTTCAGCGAGCGGGACAGTTCACGACCAACCACAAAAAGCTCCAATCGAATCAAACCTCAAGCGTGGTGCGGGCTGGCGTCCGATCCTGAGACCTGAAAAAAAAATCGCGTCTCGCTGCACCAATTTCGGGATGACAGTGCCAGCTAAAACCACACATACTGAGCAGGTACACACTATCCCTTGATACCGGAGCCGTTATGCTCAAGTCGCTGCTGTTACTGCTGCTGACCAGCCTATCTTTACCGCTCTATGCCGCCCATATTCTGGTGATCAGCAGTTACCATCCCGAATACCGCTGGGACCAGAGTTATAACAAAGGCTTGCTGGACGGATTAGATGGGGAACATCAGATTTCTCACTTCTATATGGATACCAAACGCCATCCGCGGGAGGAGTTTGATGAAATCGCCCAACGGGCCATCGACTTCTATCTCAAGAGCAAACCGGATCTGGTGGTACTGGGGGATGACAATGCCATCAACTATCTGGCCAACGAGATCGCCTCACTGGGCACCCCAGTGGTCTTTCTCGGCATGAACGAGAACCCCCGCCTCAAGGGCTTTGTCGGCCACCCCAAGATCACCGGCGTGCTGGAACGCCCCCTGCTCAAACGCAACATCAGCGAGATGAGCCAGCTGATGGGTGGTATCAAGAAGGCGCTGGTGCTGTTTGATTCCAGCAATGTCGCGCTCACTGCCATCGAGGATGAATTCAAGACCCAGACCGAACTGCGGGTCGGCCAAACCCGGGTCAATAGCCAGCTGATGGGCGACTACAGCCTCTGGCAGGAGGCGGTGCTCAACGCCAAGAAGAACGGCTATCAGGCGATCTTCCTCGGCCTCTACCACACGCTCATCGACGAGCAGGGCAAGCATGTGAGCGAACAGACGGTGCTGGAGTGGACCAGCGCCAACAGTCCGGTACCCGTTTTCTGCTTTTGGGAGTTTACCGTCGGCAAGGGGATGGCCATCGGCGGGCTGGTGCTGGACGGCCACGATCAGGGGATGCAAGCGGCCTCCCTGATCAACACCATACTGGCGGGCACCCTGCCCCGCACCCTCTCCCCGCGCGCGGCCCTACGCGGCGAGTATGTCTTCAGCAAGAGCGAACTGGCCCGCTGGCAGCTCACCGTGCCCGACAAATGGCGCCACAAGATCCTCTGGCGTGAGTGACCGCCCAAACAAAAAAGAGAACCCGGCCATGCCGGGTTCTCTTTTATCGGGTGCTGCGGTCAGCAGGCTTGGTGAGGGCTATTCAGCCCTGCAATGCCTGTTGCAGCTCCTCTTCGGTCCAGATGGTGATGCCGAGCTCCTGAGCCTTGATCAGCTTGGAACCGGCGGCTTCCCCCGCTACCAGCACATCGGTCTTGGCAGATACCGAACCCGCCACCTTGGCACCCAGCGCCTGCAGCGCCGCCTTGGCATCGTTGCGAGAGAGGATGGTCAAGGTACCGGTCAGCACAAAGGTCTTGCCAGCAAAGGGCTGCTCGCTTGCCTCTTTCTGCTCGATCACTGGCCAGTGGATGCCTGCGGCCAGCAAGGCCTCCAGCACCTCCACGTTGTGGGGTTGGCGCAAGAAGTAGTAAACATGCTTGGCTACCACGTCCCCCACATCGGCGACCGTTAGCAGCTGCTCTACCGAAGCGGCGCGCAGGGCATCCAGGGTGAGGAAGTGATTGGCCAGATTAAGCGCGGTCGCCTCCCCCACCTCGCGGATCCCCAAGGCAAACAGGAAGCGCGGCAGGGTGGTGCTGCGCGCCTTGTCGATGGCAGCGACCAAATTGAGCGCTGACTTTTGCCCCATCCGCTCAAGACCGGCCAACTGGATGGCGTTGAGGCGAAACAGATCGGCCGGGGTCTTCACCAGTCCCTTGTCCACCAATTGATCGACAATCTTGTCGCCGAGGCCATCCACATCCATGGCGCGGCGCGCCGCGAAGTGCTTGAGCGCCGCCGCACGCTGCGCCTCGCAGAACAAACCACCGGAGCAGCGGGCAACCGCTTCCCCTTCCAGCCGCTCGACCGCAGAGCCACAGACCGGACACTCGGTCGGGAACAGGATCGCGCGGGCATCAAAGGGGCGCTGCGCCTCCACCACGGCGACGATCTGCGGGATCACGTCACCGGCACGGCGCACGATCACCGTATCGCCGATCATCACGCCGAGACGCTCAATCTCGTCGGCATTGTGCAGGGTGGCGTTGGAAACGGTGACGCCGCCAACGAACACAGGTTTGAGTTTGGCCACCGGGGTCACGGCGCCGGTCCGGCCAACCTGAAATTCGACGTTCTCCAGCTCCGTCATCTCCTCTTGGGCTGGGAACTTGTGGGCGGTCGCCCAGCGCGGTGCGCGGGCGACAAAGCCCAGCTCCTCTTGCAGGGCGATGGCATCGACCTTGTAGACCACCCCATCGATCTCATAGGGCAGCTCGCCACGGCGGAGCAGAATGTCGTCGTGGAACGCCTGACAACCGGCGGCCCCCTCTTTGAGCTTCACCTCAGCGCTGAGCGGCAGCCCCCACGCTTTGAGCTGATTGAGACGACCAAAGTGGGAGTCGCCCAGCTGATCGCCACCCACGCCAACCCCGTAGGCATAAAAGCTCAGGGGACGGCTGGCGGTAATGCGCGAATCGAGCTGACGCAGGCTGCCAGCAGCCGCGTTACGCGGGTTGACGAACACCTTCTCGCCAGCAGCCAGCGCCTTGGCGTTCATCGCCTCGAAACCGGCCTTGGGCATAACAACTTCGCCACGCACTTCCAGCCGGGCGGGCCAGCCAGTACCACGCAAGACCAGCGGAATGGCCTTGATGGTACGCACGTTTTCGGTGATCTCCTCACCGGTGGCGCCATCACCCCGGGTGGCAGCCTGCACCAGCTGACCATCCACATAGAGCAGGCTTACCGCCAGACCATCGAGCTTGGGCTCGCAGCAGAAGGTGAAACGCACCTCACGCTTGAGGCGATCGCTCATCCGCTGCTCGAACGCCTGCAGCTCTTCGCTGCTGAATACGTTGTCCAGACTGAGCATGGGGATCTCGTGGCGCACCTGACTAAAAGCAGTCAGCGGCTGGCCGCCGACCCGCACGCTGGGTGATGCCGGGGTTTTCAGCTCGGGGTGGGCCGCTTCAAGTTCAAGCAGTTCGCGCATCAGGCGATCGTATTCGGCATCCGGTACTGTGGGGTTATCCAGCACATAGTACTGATGACCATATTCGGTAAGCAGTTCACACAATTGACGGTGGCGGGAGAGGGTTTCGCTCATGGAGAAGTCTCGAGGTGTGATTGAAAATCCAGCCAGGGGTAGAAATAAAAATGCGGCACCTGGGTACCGCACTTTTTATTCATTCGACCCGTATGGCGTATTAGTCGCGACTGGCCTCATAGGTAGCCAGTTCGTGACGGTAGCGGGCGATGGTTTCATCGCTCAACGGGCTACGATGCATATCCGTCAGCATGGCATCGAGATCGCTGGCCAGCTGGTCAGCCGCCTGCAGCATATCTTCGAACGCAAAGGCGGTATTGCTACGCAGCGGCAGTTGCATGAACAGCGACACGCCCGGGGTAGTAAATTGCTCCATCCGATACGGATTGAAGGTACCCGGCTTGACCATATTGATCATCGAGAAAAGCACTTCACCCTTGCCATTGGGATCTTCGTGACGGTGGAAAATATCCATCTCGCCGAATTTGAAGCCCAACGCCATCAAAGAGGCCAACAGGGTTGCCCCTTGCAGATCATGACCCGGACGGCCCATCAGGTTGATGACATAGACATCCTGCCAAATTTTCTCAACCGGTTGCGGCGCCATGCGCGGCTCTTCGACTACCGGAGCGGGAGCAACATAGACCGGCTCTTCATATACCGGCTCAGGCGCCACATAACGGGGCTGCGGCTGATATTGCGGCTCGGGGGCACGGAGCGGTTCTGCACGCACATTTTCGCTGCGCACACTCTCGGTACGGGCAGTCTCGGTTCTGGCTGCCTCGCTACGAACCCCAAAGGTCGGGGCGGTAGCATAAGCAGGCTCGACCAGCGGTTCGTCATCCAGTGACTGGATCATCGGTTCGCGCTGGGGACGAGTACGGTGTACCGGGGTGCGGCGGATCACCTGAGCGGGCTTGCGCACCGGGGCTGCAGGCACCTCGTCGGCAAGCTCTGGCAGAGGCTCGTCAAATTCGTCCTCTTCTTCCTGATACACAGGGGGTGGCGGAACCGGACGGGCAGCAGGCTTGCGAAGCACTGGCGGCGGCAGATCCTCTTCCTCGTCTTCATCATCAAACGCAGGAACAGTGGCACGACGAGCGAGCTCCGGCTGGCGGCTCTCTTCGCTGTGCAATTTGGGTTCGGCACGACGGCCAGCAGCGACCACGCGCACCTGGCCGATGCCATCGCTGTCGAAGCTGTCGTTATCACGATCCCGTGATTTCGAGTCCATTCGTCCGGCCGGTTTCTCTTTGATCGGCGCCTGACGATTCTTTTTGTTGCTCCACAACCCGTGAATGAGCAATGCCGCAATAGCAATACCGCCCAGGGCAACCAAGATGTAACGCAATTCCTGCATTAGCTGCTTCTCTTTCTAGTTTTGCTCAGCCAAAGCGACGGCGGCACCAATATCGACCGACACAATGCGAGAAACCCCGGGCTCTTGCATCGTGACGCCAACCAGCTGCTCAGCCATCTCCATGGAGACCTTATTATGACTGATGTAAACGAACTGTACTGTGCTCGACATCTCTTTGACAAGAGAACAGAAGCGACCGACGTTCACTTCATCGAGCGGTGCATCCACCTCATCCAGCAAACAAAATGGTGCTGGGTTGAGTCTGAAGATGGCAAAAACCAGCGCAAGCGCGGTTAACGCCTTCTCCCCCCCGGAAAGCAGGGCAATGGTAGCATTCTTCTTACCCGGAGGTCTCGCCATGATGCTCACTCCAGCCTCCAAAAGATCATCGGAGGTCAACTCAAGCCAGGCGCTGCCCCCACCGAACACTTTCGGAAACAGGGATTTTAAATCTTCGTTGACCTTATCGAAAGTATCCCGGAACCGTATTTGTGTCTCTTTATCAATTCTTTTAATGGCTTGGCTCAGTGTTTCCAGCGCTTGTTCGAGATCCTGACACTGGTTTTCCAGGTAAGTTGCCCGGGTTTTCGCCTCTTCATACTCCGCCAGCGCTGCCAAATTGATGGCGCCAAGTGCCTCCACTTGCGCCTCCAGGGTCTGGATCTCCTGACGCAATTTGCCCCGATCGGCGGCAATCAGTACCGCCTGATCGAGATCCACCAACCTGACCCCCAGCTCTTCAAACTGTTCGTGCAGCCCTTGCCGACGGGTGAGGTTGCGTTCTCGCTCCAAACGCAGGGTCGCCAGTTTCTCCTGCAGGGTCACCAGCTGCTTGTGATCTCGACTTCTGGCCTGCTCCAGCTCGCTCAGCTGACGCTCCAGCTCGCTCAAGCGTTGCTGGCAAGCCAGCTGCAGCGCTTCCAGACTGCGTTGGTCTGCCAGCAACGGGCCCAGATCAGGCCCAGCATCACTCGCAGGCCCCTTAAGCCCGGCCAGATCCAGCCCAAGCCTTGCCAGCTCCTCTTGGCCCAAAGTGAGCAACTGGCGCAAGTTAACCAGCTCCAGCTGCAAACGCTGGCTGGCAGCCTGTTGCTGTTCGCGGCGCAAACGCGCCTCCTCCACCGCCCGCTCGCAGCGGGTCACCCGCTCCTGAGCGGCCTGCAACCCTTGGGTCAGCGGTTCCCCCTGCTCCTGCAACTCGGCAAGGCGCGCCTCATCGAGCTCCAGTTGCTCGCGGGCGCTGGCCAGCCGCTCAGCCTCCTCGGCCTGCTCCTGATCGAGCCGGATCAGCTCTTCGCCAAGCTGGCCCAGCCGCTGCAACCGCTCCTGCCGCTGGCCTTGTTGCAGGCTCCAGGCTTCCCGCAGTTGTTGCCATTTTTGCTCCTGCTCGCGCAGAGTTCGCTGCGACAACTCCTGGGCACTGGCGTGTTGCGCGCGCCTGGCATCGGCAGCAACAAGTTGCTCAGCCAGTTGCGTCAGCCCCGCGACAACGTTCTCCTGCTCGGTATGCAACCGCTCACGCTCCCCCAGCAGCGCCATGGTGCCGAGCGCCGCGCCCTGCCCCAGATCTGTCCAGTTGGGACCGAACCAGTCGCCCGCACGGGTCAGCAGTGACTCACCGGCGGCAAGGGTATGCTGGCGGGCCAATGCGGCCTCGCGGCTTTCGACCAGCCAGATAGCATTGAGGAAGGCGGGAATGTGCTCGCCGCCCAGTTGCGCCGCCAGAGTGCCGGCAACCGCCGGTTGCGCCGGGCCAATCCAGAGTCCTTCTTGAGCCAGATTGCACTCGTCAGCAGGGGTGGCGGTCAGCCAGCGGCCAAGCACCTTGTCGAGCGCCGGTGCCCACTCGGGAGCAACCTGCAGCCGATCGGCCAGGGTCGCCCCCTCCATCTGCTCGCCGAGGATCTGGTCCAGCGTCCCCTGCCGCGCCTGCAGCTCCCGTTGCAGGCCTAGCTGCTGGCCATGATGCTGCTTGAGTTGCTCATGGGCTTCGACGACCAAGGCCAGCTGCTCGGTCAGCTCGCCGGTGGCGGCCCGCGTCAGCTCCAGCTCGCCACTCAAGGCATCGAGGGCCGGTTGCAGATCGTTAGCCTCTGCGCCAAGGGGGCCGGAGCGCTCATCTTCCAGTTTGAGACGGGCCAGCCGGGTCTTGGCTTGCAGCTCCTGCAAACCACCCAACCGGGCACGAGTCTGGTTGAGTTGGCCCTGTAACAGGGTCACCTGCTGCTGCCACTGCTGCTGGGATTGACGGGCCCGCTCCAGTTCCTCGCTGGCCTGCTGGCGGGTCTCCTGCTGTTCGGTGAGCAACTGCTCACACTGCTCCAGCCGGGCGTCTTCCTGCTCGCCGCGCAATACCCCTTCGGTCAACTGCTCCTGCTGGCTGGCAAGCTGCTCCTTGCGGGTGGCGATCCGCTCGCCCAACGCTTGCGCACGAGCTTGCCAGTCACGCCCCAGTTCGCTCTGGTGCAGTTGCTGTTGTTCCAGCCGGGCGATGGCTTGCCCCCCGAGAAATATCTGTTGCTGGCGGCTCGCCTGCTCGGCTTGCGCCTCTTGTCTGGCGACCGACAGGGTGACGTGGCGCCCCTCGTCGGCGGTGCGCTTGGCATCCAATGCGGCCAACGCCTGCTCGGCCTGCGCCAGCTCGGCTTTCGCCTCGCCCAGACGGGTCTCCAGCGCCCACAACTCGGAGCCGATAAGCTCGGCGCGCGCGGCGCGTGAACGGCTCTTGAGCTGCTTATAGCGCTCGGCCGTTTCGGCCTGGGATTTAAGGTGATCGAGACGAGCGCCCAGCTCGCCGCGAATATCGCCGAGCCGCTCCAGATTCTCGCGAGTGTGGCGAATCCGCTGCTCGGTTTCGCGGCGTCGCTCCTTGTAGCGAGAGACGCCAGCCGCCTCCTCCATAAAGAGCTTGAGGTCGGCAGGGCGCGACTCCACCAGTCGACTCACGGTGCCCTGCTCGATGATGGCGTAGCTGCGGGGGCCAAGACCGGTGCCAAGGAAGAGGTCGGTCACATCCTTGCGGCGGCACTTCTGGCCGTTGATTTGGTAATAGTTGGAGCCGTCACGCAGCACTTCGCGGCGCACCGAAATTTCGGTAAAACGGCCAAATTCACCGGGGACCCGATTATGGGGATTGTCGAACACCAGTTCGACCGAGGCGCGACCATGGGGGCTGCGATTGATGGAGCCATTGAAGATGACATCGGTCATGTTCTCGCCACGCAGATGGCGGGCAGAGCTCTCTCCCAGCACCCAGCGCACCGCATCGATCACGTTGGATTTGCCACAGCCATTAGGGCCCACCACGGCAGTCATGTCTGCCGATAATTCAATGCGGGTCGGCTCGACGAACGACTTGAAGCCGGCGAGTTTGATCAGTTTCAGACGCATGGCGACCTGTATCAGTGGCGAAATAAAAGGAAGGCGGGCAGGCGACTTTACCAAATCAAAGGGATGTTTGTAATATGCTGGCTGTTCTCCCATGCATAGATGGAGCTCACATGAGCCAATCCCCCCATATGGTCAAAGAGTCAATCAGTGGTGCAGACTACTTCCTGCGCGGTTTTTCCCTGATCCGCCAACCGGGCATCCGCACCTTCGTGTTGATCCCGTTGTTAGTCAACTTCGTGCTGTTTGCCGGGGCCTTCTATGCCCTCCTGTTGCAACTTGACGGTCTGTTCGCCTGGCTCCATCAGCAGATCCCGGCCTGGCTAGACTGGCTCGATTACCTGCTGTGGCCCATCGCGCTCATCACCATCCTGGTGGTCTTCTCTTTTATCTTCAGTTCGGTCACCAACTGGATCGCCGCCCCGTTCAACGGCCTGCTGGCGGAAAAAGTGGAGCAGATCCTCACCGGCCAGCCCGCCAATGACAGCGGCATGCTGGATATCGTCAAGGATGTGCCGCGTACCTTCGGCCGTGAATGGACCAAACTGAAGTATTACCTGCCCAAGGCCATCGGCTGCCTGATCCTGTTTTTCATCCCGGTGGTCGGCCAAACCCTGGCGCCGGTGCTCTGGTTCCTGTTCAGTGCCTGGATGATGGCAATCCAGTATGTGGATTATCCGTTCGACAACCACAAGATCGACTTCATCACCATGCGCGATGCCTTGAAGCAACGCCGTGGCAAGAGCCTGAGCTTCGGCGCCCTGGTCACCCTCTTCTCCGCCATTCCGGTGGTAAACCTATTTGTGATGCCCGTCGCCATCTGTGGTGCTACCGCCATGTGGGTCGATCACTACCGTCAGGAGCAGTTGGGGCGCTAACCCTTGAACGTTGATTAGAAAAAGGCATCCTAAACGGTGCCTTTTTACTATTTAGCATGAATTAAATTCATGTATAGGTTGGATTACTTGTCCCATATAACACGAGTAGGTAGGATACGGGCCTTTCTCGTACCCTGGAATATCTCATGTTACATGCTCTCTTCTTGATCGGCCTGGTAGCCGAAGGGATGACAGGCGCGCTGGCCGCGGGCCGGCGACGGATGGATCTGTTTGGTGTGGTGATCATCGCCTCGGCGACGGCCATCGGGGGCGGTACCATTCGCGATGTGCTGCTGGGCCACTATCCGCTGCTCTGGATTGAACACCCGGAATATGTGCTGCTGGTTGCTGCCGCGGCGATGGCGGGAGTGGTCTCGGCCCCCTTGATGCGCTATCTCGGCAAGCTGTTTCTGGCGCTCGATGCGCTGGGGCTGGTGGTGTTCTCTATCTTTGGCGCTGCCCGTGCGCTGGAGATGGGCCACGGAGCCGGTATTGCCTGCATCATGGCGGTGGTGACCGGGGTATTTGGCGGGGTGCTCAGGGATCTGCTCTGCCAGCGGATTCCGCTGGTGTTTCGCCGCGAGCTCTATGCGGCCATTTCACTGATCACTGCCGCTCTCTACTGTCTGGCGCTGGATCAGGGCTTGCCGACCAACTGGGCAGCTTTCGGCTCCATCGGCATCGGCTTTGTGCTACGACTGTTGGCGGTACGCTTCAAGTGGGGACTGCCCACCTTCAACTACCAGTACGCGACCCACTGAGTACGCTGGCTCCTGGCGAGGCGGTATGGATTGCGAGCAACAAAAAAGCGCCCGAGTGGCGCTTTTTTCATGAGCATATTGATGGCTATGCCCCCATTACCTGTTGCACTCAGCCCTTGCAACCGCCCAGCTAATCGGGACATAGCCAATAAACAGGGGGCGCCATCCGAGCCCCCCCCCCCCCCCCCTTTCATAAACGTTGCAGATTATTATTTTTGGGGTGGATTGTCCCAAATCCCCGCTTCCAGCTGGGAGCGGATCTCCGGGTATTTGTTGGCATCGAAGGTCGGTACCTTACCCAGTCTGAGCTGATCGTTGTAATCCTTGGCCAGCTTGATCGCCACACCAGAGAGCAGCAAGATCGCCACCAGGTTGACGATGGCCATCAACCCCATGGAGACATCGGCCATGGCCCACACAATCGGCAACTCACCCACGGCACCGAACATCACCATCCCCAGCACGAACACCCGGAACAGCATCAGGCCACCCTTGTGGTTGTGCTCGAGGAACACCAGATTGGTCTCGGCATAGGAGTAGTTCGCCACGATAGAGGTGAACGCGAAGAAGAAGATGGCTGCCGCAATGAAGATATTGCCGCCGTTGCCAATCTGGGAAGAGAGTGCCCGCTGGGTCAGCTCCACCCCTGTCACACCGGAACCCGGCTCAAACTGACCGGACATCAGGATGATGGCGGCGGTACAGCTACAGATGACGATGGTGTCCATAAAGACCCCCAGCATCTGTACATACCCTTGAGAAGCCGGGTGCGGCGGATAGGGCGTCGCTGTCGCGGCGGCGTTGGGGGCAGAACCCATCCCCGCCTCGTTGGAGAAGAGACCGCGCTTGATGCCGTTGATCATCGCCTGGGAGATGGCATAACCCATGGCGCCTGAACCCGCCTGCTCAATCCCGAAAGCGGACTTGATGATCAACATGAAGACATGGGGCAGCTCGGTGATATTCATCGCCACGATCACCAGCGCCAGCAGGATATATGCCAGCGCCATCACCGGCACCACCAGCTCGGCAAAACGGGCAATGCCACGAATGCCGCCGAAGATGATGAGGCCGGAGAGTACCACCAGTGCCAGACCGCTGACCCAGTCAGGAATACCGAACGCCACCTTCATCGCCAGACTGATGGAGTTGGCCTGCACCGCATTGAATACCAGACCGAACGCGAGGATCAGACAGAGCGAGAACAGCACCCCCATCCAGCGCATGCCAAGGCCCTTCTCCATGTAATAAGCCGGGCCGCCACGGTAGTTGCCATCCTCATCCTTAACTTTGTAAAGCTGGGCCAAGGTGCTTTCGACAAAGGCGGTCGCCATGCCGATAAAGGCGATCAGCCACATCCAGAAGATGGCACCGGGGCCACCCAGATAGATGGCAACAGCCACACCGGCCAGGTTACCAGTGCCCACGCGGGCGGCAAGACTGGTGCAGAGCGCTTGAAAAGAGGAGATGCCAGCATTGTCAGATTTACGGCTGTTTTTCAGCACGGAAAACATGTGGCCAAAGTGACGGATCTGGATAAAACCCAGTCTGAAAGTGAAAAAGATCCCGACCCCGATCAGCAGGTAGATGAGCACAGCTCCCCACATCAGGTCGTTTAGCATCGCAATCAAGGTGTCCATAATTCTCTCGTTGTTATTCACATCCATGGCCAGTCTGCGCTGACCGTTTTCTGTCTGTTGTTTAATTAGCGTTTCGCTAAAGGGGCGGAATCTAGCACAGCGGGAGAGCCCGGAATAGTGATCCCGATCACTCGGGACACAAAAAACGAACGGTAAACGCTCATAAAGCGCCATTTAAATCGCAAACTTTCAACAAATCCAATAATTTAATCAGGCACGCCAGGGTAGAGCCTCATAAGAAAACCATTTTTATCTCGCGCTGATGAGTTATTCACAAAGGCAAACGCTTGCCTGAAATGGCTTTCAAACGGGGATATTTTGCCAAACGTTTTCCTAGTAATAAAATTACAAGTAGGTGATGTAGTAATTTATGTGATCGGCGACACAAATATGAATATTGGCTAAAAAAGTTCATCTGCAAGCAAACCGGGAACGCCCCGCAGAAAAACACAAAAAACCTTATTAATCATATAGTTTCTGGCACTAAAACGGGATGACCCAACCGCGTGGATATTTAACAACCAAGCGCCCCTATTGCAGGATGCACCACATAAGTATTAATTAGGCAGGCAATGACGATGGGTCACCCCCATCGCGCTTTTCTGAGCCTGAGGCATCAAGATCCTGTAATTTTATTTCAGAACCACCGTCTCAAGCCCGCAACCCAGGGATGACTCCCTCATTAAGAGATGATATTCGCTATGGCCGATAAATTAACCCAGCTGAAAGCCCTGACCACTGTTGTTGCCGACACCGGTGATATCGAAGCCATCAAACGCTATCAGCCCATCGATGCCACCACCAACCCCTCTCTGGTTCTGAAGGCCTCCGAGATCCCCGAGTACGCTCCGCTGATCGAAGACGCCATCAAGTGGGCCAAAGCCCAGAGCCAGGACAAGGCACAGCAAATCATCGACGCGGGCGACAAGCTGGCCGTCAACATCGGTCTGGAAGTGCTGAAGATCGTTCCGGGCCGTATCTCTACCGAAGTCGATGCCCGTCTCTCCTTCGATACCGCTGCCAGCATCGCCAAAGCACGCAAGCTGATCCGTCTTTACAACGAAGCGGGTATCAGCAACGACCGCATTCTGATCAAGCTGGCCTCCACCTGGGAAGGGATCCGCGCCGCCGAGGTACTGGAGAAAGAGGGTATCCAGTGCAACCTGACCCTGCTGTTCTCCTTCGCCCAGGCTCGTGCCTGTGCCGAAGCCGGTGCCTTCCTGATCTCCCCGTTCGTGGGTCGCATCCTCGACTGGTACAAGGCCAAGCACAACCGTGACTACACCCAAAGCGAAGATCCGGGCGTCGTCTCTGTCACCGCCATCTACGACTACTACAAGCAGCACGACTACCCGACAGTGGTAATGGGCGCCAGCTTCCGCAACACCGGCGAGATCCTGGAACTGGCTGGTTGTGACCGCCTGACCATTGGCCCAGCGCTGCTGGAAGAGCTGAGCAAAGCCGAAGGCGCCGTGGTACGCAAGCTGAACTACACCGGTGAGCGCAAGGCAAAACCGACCCCGATGACCGAAGCCGACTTCCGCTGGGAACTGAACCAGGACGCCATGGCCCACGAGAAACTGGGTGAAGGCATCCGCATGTTTGCCATCGACCAGGGCAAGCTGGAAACCATGCTGGCAAGCCGCCTGTAATCGGTTCATTTTTCTGGTAAAACCGGGTGCCTGGTAAGGCACCCGGTTTTTTTTATCGACTTTTCCAACCTTGTCATAACCCCGTAAAGAAAACGTTTTACTTTCAACTTCGTTATGTTATACGGGTGATGAAAACGATAAAAACCAAGGAGGGAGCCATGGAAATGTTCAACTTCGATTATGACGAGGTAGTTGAGCTCGGTTCACGTAGCCGCGGGACAACGGGAAAGAAACGTAAATGGCGTGAAATCGAAGCGCTCAAAGACAAACAGCGCTTGCAGAAGGAGCTGCAATCTATTGATATCGCGTATGAAGGTCTGACAGACGAGTTTCAACTGTAACAGCACCTGACACCGACAAAAGCGCCCCTATCAACGGGGCGCTTTTTTATGTCTGCTGGGTAACATCCAATCCCTCTCACACAGGCCTGCTGCAGCTGTCATGAAACACTGACAAACGGGTGACAAGCCACCCGCAACATTGAGCAGGATGGGCGGCTGCCAGTAATAAAAAACCCCCGTTGATAACGGGGGTTTCTGTGCTTGATGTGCTAACGGCAGAGCTTAACAGTAACCGTAGCCCAGCAGGCGCTGGTAGCGCTGCTCCAGCAGTTGCTCGGTATCGAGCGGACGCAGGGCATCCAGATCCTGCTTGATGCGCGCCTTGAGATTCTTGGCCATCTTTGCCACATCGCGGTGAGCACCACCCAGAGGCTCATCGATCACATGGTCGATCAGCTTGAGCTCTTTCAGACGCGGGGCAGTAATGCCCATGGCTTCAGCCGCCACCGACGCCTTGTCGGCGCTCTTCCACAAAATGGAGGCGCACCCTTCCGGCGAGATGACGGAGTAGGTGGAGTACTGCAGCATATTGACGCGATCACCCACGCCGATAGCCAGGGCACCACCCGATCCACCTTCACCGATCACGGTGCAGACCACCGGCACAGTCAGGCCAGCCATCACTTTCAGGTTGCGGGCAATCGCTTCGGACTGGCCACGCTCTTCTGCCCCCACACCCGGGTAGGCACCCGGAGTGTCGATAAAGGTGATGATCGGCATCTTGAAGCGCTCGGCCATCTCCATCAGACGCAGGGCCTTGCGGTACCCTTCCGGACGCGGCATACCAAAGTTGCGCTTGATCTTCTCTTTGGTCTCGCGACCTTTCTGCTGACCAATCACCATCACCGGCTCGCCATCAAGACGGGCGATGCCGCCAACGATAGCCTTGTCGTCGGCATAGGCGCGATCACCAGCCAACTCATCGAAGTCAGTGAAGATGTGCTCGATATAATCGAGGGTGTAAGGACGCTGAGGATGACGCGCCATCTGGGATACCTGCCAGGCCCCCAGATCGCTGAAGATCTTCTTGGTCAGCTCTTCGTTTTTCTTCTCCAGCCGGCGAATGTCGTCGTTGAGATCGACAGCACTGTTGTGCTCACTCACATGACGGAGTTCATCAATCTGCGCCTGCAGCTCGGCAATCGGCTGTTCAAAATCCAGAAAAAGACTCATAGGGCCTATAGATCCTCTAATCAAAAACCAATTCCACCCGCTCTCGTCCAAGCAGGACGCGCAAGTCATCTATCAGTTGATCGGTGGGCGTCACCCGCCACTCGGTACCGAGCGTCAATCGCACCCGGGAACCGGGGCGACGATAGTTTACCTGAACCGGACAGACTCCGGCACGGGCGGGCTCCAAAATCTCGCACAAACGCGGGAAAAAGCGATCATCAATTCGCTGTTCATCGAGGGAGATACGAATTGCTCTGGCAAAACGCTCCCTCGCATCGTTGATATCCAGTAATTCACGGGCCGACATTTTAAGGCCACCGGAGAAGTCATCAAAGCTGACCTGTCCAGAAACCACCAAAATACGGTCTTTTTGCATCAATTCTTCATATTTTTCCAGCGCTTCACTGAACAGGGTCACATCAAGGCGACCGGAACGGTCGTCCAGGGTGAAGATCCCCATCTTATTACCGCGCTTGGTCACCATGCTGCGCGCCGCAATCACCAGCCCCGCCGCCGTGGTCACGGTATCGCGGGAGGTAGGATGCAGATCGCACAGGCGACCAGAGGTATAACGCCGCAACTCGCTGCTGTACTGGTTGATGGGGTGGCCGGTGAGATAAAGCCCGAGGGTCTCGCGCTCCCCTTCCAGCCACACCTTGTCAGGCCAGTGCGGCACGTTGGCAAACGCCTTCTTGACGTCGTCAATCTCTTCGGTGAGCACGCCGAACATATCAACCTGACCGACAGCTTGCGCCTTGGCGTGTTGCTCGGCAGCGCGCATCGCCTCCTCCAGCGTCGCCATCAGGGCGGCACGGTGGGGGCCGAGCCGATCCATGGCGCCAGAGTAGACCAGCTTTTCCATCACCCGTTTGTTGATCTTCTTGATGTCGACCCTATTACAAAAGTCGAACAGATCACGAAACGGGCCATCCTGATCGCGAGCGCTGAGAATGGCATCGATAGGGCCTTCCCCCACCCCCTTCACAGCCCCAATACCGTAGACGATATGGCCATCTTCGTTAACGCTAAAGCGGTAGCGACCGGTGTTCACATCCGGCGGTATCACGGTCAGCCCCATCCGCTGGCACTCGTCCACCAGGGTCACTATCTTGTCGGTGTTGTCCATGTCGGCGGTCATCACCGCCGCCATAAACTCAGCCGGGAAGTGGGTCTTGAGCCACAAGGTCTGGTAAGAGACCAGCGCATAGGCGGCGGAGTGGGATTTGTTAAAGCCGTAGCCGGCAAACTTCTCCACCAGATCGAAGATCTTCACCGCCAGCTCGCCATCAACACCGTGTTTAATGGCCCCTTCCTCGAAACCGGCGCGCTGCTTGGCCATCTCGGCCGGATTTTTCTTACCCATAGCCCGGCGCAACATGTCGGCGCCACCCAGGGTATAACCCGCCAGAGTCTGGGCAATCTGCATCACCTGCTCTTGATAGACGATGATGCCGTAGGTGGGCTCGAGTATCGGCTTGAGGCTCTCGTGCTGCCATTTTTCATCGGGATAAGAGATAGCTTCCTGGCCGCGCTTGCGATCAATGAAGTTATCCACCATGCCTGACTGCAGCGGGCCCGGTCGAAACAGCGCCACCAGAGCGATCATGTCTTCAAAACAGTCTGGCTGCAGCCGTTTGATCAGATCCTTCATGCCACGGGATTCCAGCTGGAATACCGCGGTGGTCTCGAACCGCTGCAACAGGGCGAACGACTTTTTGTCATCGATGGGAATGGCGGCGATATCCACCGGCGGTTTGCCCTCTTTGGCAAGGCGCGGGTTGATCATCCCCAAAGCCCAGTCGATGATGGTCAGGGTACGCAAGCCCAAGAAGTCGAACTTCACCAGTCCGGCGTACTCCACATCGTTCTTGTCAAACTGGGTAACCGGGTGATTGCCCGAATCATCGCAGTAAAGCGGCGCAAAATCGGTGATCTTGGTGGGCGCAATCACCACGCCACCGGCGTGCTTGCCGGCGTTACGTACCACCCCTTCGAGGCGCCGTGCCATGTCGATGAGGTCTTTGACCTCCTCATCCTGCTCATAGAGCTCGGGCAACTTGGGTTCTGCCTCGAACGCCTTGGCGAGCGTCATGCCCGGATCAGGCGGAATGAGCTTGGAGATCCGATCGACAAAACCGTAGGGGTGGCCCAGCACCCGGCCCACATCCCGCACCACCGCTTTGGCCGCCATGCTGCCGAAGGTGATGATTTGCGACACTGCATCCCGGCCATACATCTCGGAGACGTGCTCAATCACTTCGTCGCGTCGATCCATACAGAAGTCGACGTCGAAGTCGGGCATGGATACCCGCTCGGGGTTCAAGAAACGTTCGAACAGCAGGTCAAATTCCAGCGGGTCGAGGTCGGTGATCTTGAGGGCGTACGCCACCAGAGAACCCGCCCCCGAGCCGCGGCCAGGCCCCACAGGAATGCCGTTGTCCTTGGACCACTGGATAAACTCCATCACGATGAGGAAGTAACCCGGGAAGCCCATCTGATTGATCACTTTCAGCTCGATATCGAGGCGCTCATCGTACTCGCCACGCTTGGCGGCCCGTACTGCGGGATCTGGGAACAGAAATTCTAGACGTGCCTCAAGCCCCTCTTGCGACTTGGCCACCAGAAAATCTTCGGTGGTCATATCGCCGGTCGGGAAGTTGGGCAGGAAGTATTCGCCCAGACGCACAGTTACGTTACAACGCTTGGCGATCTCGACCGTGTTCTCCAGCGCCTCAGGGATGTCGGCAAACAGCTCGCACATCTCCTCCTGACTACGCAGGTACTGCTGGGGGCTGTAACGGCGCGGGCGACGCTTGTCCATCAGGGTGTAGCCATCGTGGATGGCAACCCGGATCTCGTGGGCATCGAAGTCCTCGGCGTTGAGGAACACCACCTCGTTGGTGGCCACCACCGGCAAGGCGAACTCGGTGGCAAGGGCCACCGCCATGTGCAGATAGGCCTCTTCGTCGGGGCGACCGGTACGCAACAGTTCAAGATAGTAAGCATCGGGAAAATGGGCTTGATAGAAAGCCAGCGACGACTCGGCCATCTGCCGGTTGCCCTTGAGCATGAACTTGCCTACATCTCCCTCACGGCCACCGGAGAGAACGATCACCCCCTTGGCGTGATCTGCCAGCCAGGCTTTGTCGATGACCGGACGCCCTTGCACATGACCACGCTGATAACCATGGGAAATAAGCAAGGTGATGTTCTGGTAACCGTCATTGTCCATGGCAAGCAGGGTCAGACGAAACAGCTCATCTCCCAGCTCATCGCTCTGCACCAGAAACTCGGCACCGACGATGGGTTTGATCCCCTTGCCGTGGGCCGAGCCATAGAAGCGCACCAGACCACACATGTTCATCTGGTCGGTCAGTGCCAGTGCCGGCATTTTGTTGGCCGCAGCAGCCCCGACGATGGGGCCTATCTTCTGCAGCCCATCGACCATAGAGAAGTCGGAGTGGACCCGCAGGTGGATAAAACGGGGTTCAGCCATCGTCATACCTTCTCGTTGCTCAAGCTAAATTGCATGGTCTACTCGATCCCCAGTGCGCGGCGCACCGGTTTAAAACTTTTACGATATTGCGGCAAAGGGCCAAGCCTGGCCAGAATGGCGAGATGCTCAGGGGTAGGGTAGCCCTTGTGGCGGGCAAAGCCATAGTCGGGATGACGGCTGTCCAGCTCGGTCATCTCGCCATCGCGGGTCACCTTGGCCAGAATGGAGGCGGCGCTGATGGCAGCCACCAGGCTATCCCCCTTGACCACGGCGCGCGCTTCCATCGGCAAGTCAGGGCAGCGATTACCATCGATAAAGACCAGCTCGGGCGTCACCTTCAGCCCAGCCACGGCACGCTGCATCGCCAGCATGGTGGCATGCAGGATGTTGAGCTGGTCGATCTCCTCCGGGCTGGCACGACCGATGGCCCAGGCCAGCGCCTTCTCCTTGATCTCGTCAAACAGGGCAAGACGTTTCTTCTCGGAAAGCTTCTTGGAATCAGCCAGCCCGATGATCGGATTGGCCGGATCAAGAATGACCGCAGCGGTCACCACGTCACCCACCAGCGGGCCGCGGCCCACTTCGTCCACACCGGCAACCAGCTTGTCGTCAGGAATATCGATCATCATCTTGCCACCTTGAATCAAAACAGGCCCCGCAGGGCCTGGCATAACGTCGACGATGTGCCGCTGCGACGCGCAGCACAATCGGCCGTCTGGAGAGGGTTATCTACCGAGCAACTCGGCTACCGCGTCGGCGGCCTGCAGATCCGCATTGCAGCGAATGCGCTGGTGCAACTCGGTGAAGGTATTGACCAGTTGGCTATTGTCATGCTCAAACAACTTGCTCACTTCAACCACCAGGTTTTCAGGGGTGCACTCGTGTTGCAGCAACTCGGGCACCAGCATGCGACCCGCCAGCAGGTTGGGCAGCGAGACAAACTCGGTCTTTACCAAGCGCTGGGCCAGCCAGTAGCTGAACGGTTTGAGCTTGTAGCCCACCACCATCGGCTTTTTCACCAACATGGCTTCGAGCGCGGCAGTGCCGGAGGCCAGCATCACCACATCGGCGGCGATCATCGCCTCGCGCCCCTGCCCCTCTAACAACACCATGTCGAGATCCGGCGCCAGCTCGGCCTTAATGGCCATAAACTGCTCACGTCGTTGCTGGTTGACCAGTGGCACCAGAAAACCGAGATCAGGATAACGTACCGTCAGGTGCTTGCACGCTTCAAGAAACAGGGGGGACATAAAGCCCACCTCGGCGCTGCGACTACCCGGCAACACTGCCAGCCAACGGCGATTGGCATCGATTCCCAGATGGCGGCGAACCGCGGCCTGATCCGGCACCAGCGGAATATCATCCGCCATGGTGTGGCCAACAAAGCGACAAGGGGCATCGAAACGGTCGTAGAAGGCTTTCTCGAACGGCAGGAAGGCGAGCACCATGTCGGTGGCGGCCTTGATCTTGTGAATACGGTTCTGGCGCCAGGCCCACACAGAGGGGCTGACATAGTGAACCGTCTTGATACCGGCGCGGCGCAGTTTCAGCTCCACCCCGATATTGAAATCCGGTGCATCCACGCCGATGAAAATATCGGGCGGATTGGCAATAAAGTGGCGCAGCAGCTCGCGACGGACCTTGAGGATGCGTGGCAGACGACCAAGTACCTCGGTGATCCCCATGACGGAGAGCTCTTCCATCTCGAACAGCGCTTTGACGCCGAGGGCCTGCATTCGCGGCCCGGCGATCCCTTCGAACTGCGCATCCGGATAGCGCGCTTGCAGCTCGCGCACCAGACCGGCGGCCAGAATATCGCCGGAGACTTCTCCGGCGACGATACCGATGCGAACGGGATCAGGCACGGATAATCCCGCGCTCGTTATCTTTGAGGAAATCGACGTACAGCTGAACCGCCGGTTCACTGGCCGCCATCTCGATCAACACCGGCAGCACCTCTTCGATGGTCTTGCCAGAGCGGAAGATCTCTTTGTAGGCGCGCTTGACGGCGGAGATCGCCTCTGGCGAGTAACCACGGCGACGCAACCCTTCGGAGTTGACGCCAAACGGCTTGGCATAGTTGCCCGCCGCCATCACATAAGGCGGTACGTCTTTGTTCAGGGCGGCGCAGCCACCGACAAAAGCGTGGGAGCCAACACGGCCGAACTGGTGGATGGCAGAAAGCCCACCAAAGATCACGAAGTCACCGATCACCACATGGCCCGCCAGAGTGGCGTTGTTGGCGAAGATGCAGTTATCACCGATGATGCAGTCATGGGCAACGTGAACGTTGACCATAAACAGGTTACCACTGCCCACCTTGGTCAGGCACTGATCCTGAATGGTGCCACGGTGGAAAGTGCAGTTCTCGCGAATAACGTTGTTATCGCCAATCTCGAGAAAGGTGCGCTCGCCAGCGTACTTCTTGTCCTGGCAATCCTCACCGATGGAGGTGTGCTGGAAGATCTTGTTACCGCGACCAATCTTGGTCGGGCCCTTGATCACCACATGGGAAGCGACCCAGGTGTTATCGCCGATTTCAACCTCGGCACCGATGACAGAAAAGGGGCCAATTTCAACCCCTTTACCAATCACGGCAGACTCATGGACGATAGCAGTATCGTGAATGATGGCAGTCTGGTCGATCACGTGTATTAAACCTCGCGTTTTGCGCACATCAGTTCGGCGGTACAGACCACTTCACCATTGACGGTGGCAACACCGGTGAATTTGGCAATGCCGCGACGCTCTTTCAGAAACACCACATCCAGCACCAGCTGATCACCGGGGCCGACCGGACGCTTGAAGCGAGCGTTATCGATTGAGGCGAAGTAATAGAGTTCGTTGGGCGACGGTTTGCCCACCATGGTAAAGGCCAGGATACCGGTGGCCTGCGCCATCGCTTCCAGGATCAATACACCGGGGAATACCGGCTTGGCCGGGAAGTGCCCCTGGAAGATCGGCTCGTTGAACGAGACGTTCTTGATGGCACGCAAGGTTTTGCGCTCATCACTGATTTCGTAATCGTCAACCCTGTCCACCATCAAAAATGGATAACGGTGGGGCAGCAATTCCATAATTTCCTGGATCCCCAGGCTCTTCTTTTCAGTAGTCAAAACAGCACCCTATGCCAATCGTGATTATTCTTGAACCAGCTTCTTCTCAAGCTTGCTTAACCGCTTGTGCATCTCTTCGATACGCATCACCCGGGCGGCGGTCTTGCGCCACTCTTTATTGGGTTGCAGAGGAATACCTGAGGAGTAGACACCGGGCTCGGTGATGGGTCGCATTACCATGGACATACCGGTAATAGTGGCCTGGTCGCAGATCTCCATATGCCCGTTAAAGACAGCAGCGCCGCCAATGATACAGTATTTGCCGACCTTGAGACTACCAGCCATAGTGGTCGCACCCGCGATGGCGGTACCGTAACCGATTTCGACGTTGTGAGCGATCTGGCACTGGTTATCGATGATAACGTTGTCGGCGATACGGGTATCTTCCAGCGCACCGCGGTCAATGGTGGTACAAGCACCAATCTCGACCCGATTACCGATGGTCACACCACCGATTTGGGGGATTTTGATCCACTCGCCACGTTCGTTGGCATAGCCGAAACCATCGGCCCCGATCACTGTGCCGGATTGAACCAGACAGTCGGTGCCCATAGTGACATTGTGATAGAGGGTCACATTGGCCCATAGCCGGGAGCGTGCTCCCAGCCGGGTCTGTTGACCAACAAAACAACCCGGACCAATGCGTACATCATCTCCCAGCACCACGCCAGATTCGATCACTGCATTGGCCCCGATGGCCACTCTCTCGCCCAGCTGCACATCCGCCGCAATCACCGCGCTCGGATGGATATCCGTGGCCGGTTGCGGGGTGGTGTCCAGCAGTTGGGCTACCTTGGCAAAGCCCACATAAGGGTCTTTGAGCACCAGTGCATGGGTGGGACAAAAGGGCAAATCCGCCTCTGTAATAAGCACGGCGCTCGCCTTGCTCTGCTCCAGATAATGCCGGTATTTTGTGTTGGAAAGGAAGGTAATCTCACCCTTCCCGGCCTTTTCCAGTGTCGCTACCTTGCAGATTTCCACGGTTCCATCGCCATGGATCTCGGCCCCCAGTTGCTGGGCCAGCTGTGCGAGAGTGAATGCCATCAATTAGTTGCTCTTGCTTACCTGAGAAATAACCTGACCAGAGATGTCCAGCTTGCTGGCGGCGAACGGGGCGGCATTGCGCTCCAGCACCAGATCGTAACCATTGCTCTTGGCGATGGAATCGATGGCAGCCTGTACCTTGGTCAGGATCTTGTTGCGCTCTTCAGACTGACGGCGACCGTTGTCCTGTTCAAACGCCTGACGCTTCTGGTTGAACTCCATCTGCAGCTTGGCCAGTTTCTCCTGATTCTGCTTCTTCTGCTCGGCGCTCATGAAGGCTTCATCTTTGCGGAACTTTTCAACCAGCTTCTGGCCATCCTGTTCCAGCTTTTGCAGCTCACGCATACGCGGCTCGAATTCGCCTTTCAGCTTGGCGGCTACCGCTTCACGCTGGGGCAGCTTTTGGAAAACTTCACCCATATCAACCACGGCGATCTTGGTCTCAGCGAAGGCAGAACCCATGCCGGCAGCCATCAGTGCAAAGCTCAAACCAGCTACTTTCAACGCTTTATTCACACTTACTCCTTGTTCCCTCATGGTGAGGGCTACCTGATTTACCTGATTATGCAAGCGGCGTTAAGACCGTCTTGTTACCTGCTGAGGCACGCATAGCGCGCGTCCCATCATTACATGCCCCCACCCCATGGCTGGGGGCGATACACGATTTAGAAGGTACGACCGATGTTGAAGGAGAAGACTTCGGTGCGATCCCCCTCGTATTTCTTGATTGGCTTGGCCAGGGCGAATACCAGCGGGCCCATCGGCGACAGCCACTGCAGGGAGACACCGGCAGAGACCCGAATATTGCCTGGGCTGGAGTAGTCCTGGCTCGTATAATTGCAGTCAAACCCATCTGCACATGAGTATGCCCCATTGGCAAAATCGGTGCTCCAGACGGTGCCTGCATCAACAAAGGCAGTGGTACGGATCTGCGGACGATAGGTCTCGGAAACGAACGGGGTTGGGAAAACCAGCTCCAGTGATGCAACAGCCAAGGCGTTGCCCCCCACCGAGGTATCTGAACCTTCGTATTTACCCGTAGCCTTAGGGGGTTCGCATGTGGTCTGACCATTAACTACCGTACAGACCGGCTTGTTGTAAACGCCATAGATCGCCTTGGGACCGATTGTATTGCTCTTGAAGCCGCGCACCGTATCGAAACCACCGGCATAGTAGTTCTCGAAGAACGGCAGCATGGAGTCGTCGCCATAACCATTGCCGTAGGAGACGCGCCCCTTGCCGATCATCACCCAACTGTGATCTGCATCGAGCGGGAAGTAGTGGGCATCTTCGGCAGAGAGCTTGTAGTACTGCAACTCCATGCCCGGCACGGTCACCTTGGCGTTAACTCGCTGACGCTCACCGGCTGTCGGGAACATCCCCTTGTTCAGGGTGGAGCGGGTCCAGCCAGCGGTCACATCGACGGTGACGAAGTCGAGGTTGGCACCATCTTGCGAATAGGCATTCCAAAACTGATCCATCTGCACCGACTGACGGTTATCGTTCCACTGATCCCAACAGTAGTCGGGATTACTTTGGTTCTCATTTACACACTGTTGATAGTTCTGGGCGTTGAACGATGGACGGCTCAGCTTGGTGCTCTCGATACCGGTACTGAAGTCCAGCCGGTTGAATTCATTGACCGGGAAGCCGCTAGATAGACGGAAACCGATGGTCTCGTTCTCATAAGAGACGATATCGGCATCATCGGCACGGAACTGGTTGTAGTAGACCCGGCCACCCAGGCTGACACCATCCACGGTGAAGTAGGGATCGTTGTAGCTCAGGTCAACGTTCTTGGAGTAGTCGTTGGTGCTGGCGTTGATAGAGACCTTTTTGCCGGTCCCCATAAAGTTGTCCTGGGAGATCCCCGCCTGCAGGCTCAGACCTGACTCGGTGCCGTAACCGATACCGGCGTTAATGGAACCGGCCGGCTGCTCCTTGACCTTGAAGTCCAGATCGACCAGATCGTCGTTACCCGGTACCCGCTTGGTATCCACTTCCACACTCTCGAAATAGCCAAGACGGTTGAGACGGCTCTTGGACTGCTCGATGTTGTCGGAGGAAAGCCAGGTGCCTTCCATCTGGCGCATCTCACGGCGCAGCACCTGATCTTCAGTGGTGGCGTTGCCGTTGAAGTTGATATTGCGCACGTAGACACGGGGGCCCGGTTCCACGTTGACAATCAGCTCCACTTCTTTGGTCTGGTCGTTAACTTGCGGGAAGGTAACCACTTTCGGATAGGCATAGCCATAACGGCCGAGGAACTTGGAGAGCACCTCTTCGGTGTGAGTCACTTGACTGGCGGAGTAGGTGCTGCCAGCAGTGATTGGGATCAACCCTTTCATCTCGCTGCCGCGATCGATGAGATCACCCTTGATTTGCACGCCAGAGACCTTGTACTGCTCCCCTTCCTTGATGTTGAGGGTGACATAGACCCCCTTCTTGTCCGGGGTCATGGAGACCTGGGTGGACTCCTGGCTAAAGCGGATATAGCCACGATCCATGTAGTAGGAGCGCAGGGTCTCGATATCACCGGCCAGTTTCTGCTTCTGATAGCGCTGATCGGCGGTGAAGTTCCACCAGGGCACTTCGTCGCGCAGGGAGAGTTGGGCAATCAGCCGCTCTTCTGCAAACGCGCTGTTACCGACGATGTTGATCTGTTCGATCTTGGCCGCTTCCCCTTCCACGAAGGTGAACTTGAGGTCGACCCGGTTGCGCGGCAACGGGGTGACGATGGCCTTGACCTTGGCGGAGTATTTGCCCACGCCGTAGTAGAAATCTTCCAGCCCCTTCTCGAGGGAGGTAAGCACGGTGCGATCAAGCGGATCACCCACACGGATACCGGAGGACTCCAGACTCTGGGTCAGTTGCTCCTCTTTGATATCCTTGTTGCCGGCAAACTCGATGCTGGAGATGGTTGGACGCTCCTTGACCATCACCTGCAATACTTGGCCATCCCGATAAACCTTCACATCCTCGAAGTTACCAGAGGAGTAGAGTTTTTTGATGGCGCTGGCCAGGGCCATGGAATCGACGGTATCGCCGACCCGGATCGGCAGATTCAACAGTGCGGCACCCAGAGTCACCCGTTGCAAACCGTCGACCTGGATATCTTGCACCACAAAAGAGGCAGGGGCCGCCTGGGCCAGGAAACTGGCACCCAGCAGGCAACTCAACACCAATGCTTTTTTAACAGCCATTTTGTTCTTATGTGTCCTTGTTGATGCTCTGGCCTCAGAGGCGAGCGAAATCGTTAAACAGCGCAATGCCCATCAATAACATCAGAATGGCGGCGCCAATCCTGAAACCCACTTCCTGTATTTTGTCTGATACCGGCTTGCCGGTGACCGCTTCGATCAGGAAATAGACCAGATGACCACCATCGAGTACCGGTAAGGGGAACAAGTTGATGATCCCCAGATTGACGCTGATCAGCGCCAGAAAACTCAAGAAATAGACCAGACCATAATCGGCACTGCTACCAGCGCCTTTGGCAATGGAGATGGGACCACTGAGGTTATCCAGCGACACTATGCCAGCAACCAGCTTGCCAATCATGTCAAAGGTGAGGGTGATCAGACTCCAGGTCTTGTCAGCCCCCTGCCACAGCGCCTCTAACGGCCCATACTGTAACAGAATTCGATATTCATCCGGTAATGGAACCAGTTGCGGCGAGAGACCGACGAAACCGACCATTTGACCCTGTACCTTCTTGGTATCCGGGGTCACGGTCACGGCCAGATCACTGTTATTGCGCTCGACCACCACTTGCAACGGTTCACCTGGTGCCTGTTGCACCCGTTCGACAAACTGGGCCCAAGCAGTGATCGGCTCATCACCAACCTGCTTGATGCGATCGCCGACCTGCAGCCCAGCCTTTTCACTGGCACTGTTGGCCACCACGGCGGCGACCACCGGCAGCACTTTGCCACTGAGGGGGACTATCCCCAAACTGCCGATGGGCGACTCTTTATCCGGATCAAAGGTCCAGCTAGCCAGTGACAACACTTTGTCAGTGGTATAGCTGGTATCGGGTGACTGCACCTTGAGGGTGACAGCATCGTCCCCAAGATGGCTGATAAGGGCGTAGGTGACGCTCTCCCAGTCACCGGTCTGCTCATCACCGACCCCGACAATTTCCATCCCGGGCAACACGCCAGCCTCGGCCACGATGGAGGCAGGGCGAACCTCGCCAATCACCGGCTTGACACTCGGCACCCCGATGAGAAACATCAGCCACAAGGCAAACAGGGCGAACACAAAGTTGGCAAACGGGCCCGCCGCGACAATCGCCATCCGCGCCCAGACACTCTTGTGGTTGAAGGCGTACTGCTCGTCACCGGGCTTGAGCTCATCGACCCGGCCATCAAGCATCTTGACGTAACCGCCAAGGGGAATGAGTGCCAGCACATACTCGGTGCCATCTTTGCCCATCCGGCGCCAGATAGCCTTGCCAAAGCCGATGGAGAAGCGCTCAACGCGAACACCGCAACGGCGGGCAACCCAGAAATGGCCAAACTCATGAACCGCAACCAATAAGCCAAGGGCGATAACAAAAGCACCAATATTCCACAAAACTCCGCCCATCAGCCAAGCTCCTCAATCAGGTTGTGAGCACGGGCTCTGGCCGCACCATCCAGGGCAAACAGATCATCGAGCGAACTGACGGCACTGCTTTCCAGCGCCAGCATGACGGTTTCGTTGATCCGGGCTATCTCCATAAAACCGATACGCCCGGCCAGGAAGGCGGCAACAGCCTCTTCGTTGGCGGCATTGAGCGCAGTAGTCGCCGCTTGCCCCTTCTGGCAGGCATTGATGGCCAGCGCCAGACAGGGGTAGCGATCGTAATCAGGCCGGATAAAGCTGAACTCTCCGACACTGAAGAAATCCAAAGGTTCCACACTGGAGGGGATGCGATTGGGGTAAGCGAGTGCATGGGCAATGGGGGTGCACATGTCAGGGTTGCCAAGCTGGGCCAGCACAGAGCCATCCTTGTACTGCACCATGGAGTGGATCACCGACTGCGGGTGGATCACTACCTGGATCTGCTCGGGGGCGGCATTGAACAGCCAGCGCGCCTCGATATATTCGAGCCCCTTATTGATCATGGTGGCGGAATCCACCGAAATCTTGGCCCCCATCGACCAGTTGGGGTGCGCGATGGCCTGCGCTGGCGTCACCTTGGCCAGCTCGCCGATCTCGGTGTAACGGAACGGGCCGCCGGAACCGGTCAGCAGGATCTTGCTGATCCCTGCCGCCGCCAGATCGCAAAAACCGGGTTCACGCTGCACTGCCGTCGGCAGGCACTGAAAAATTGCATTGTGTTCGCTGTCGATAGGCAGCAGTTCAGCGCCGTACTCACGCACAGCGTTCATAAAGAAAGCACCGGACATCACCAGCGCCTCTTTATTCGCGAGCAGGATCCGCTTGCCAGCCCGCACCGCCGCCATGGTCGGCGCCAGACCTGCGGCACCGACGATGGCCGCCATCACGCTGTGGGCATCGGGGTGAGCCGCCACATCGCAAAGAGCAGCAGCGCCTGACATCACACGGGTGGCACTGCCGTGGGTCTTGAGGCGACTGGCCAGTTCACGGGCAGCCTCTTCATCGACCATCACCGCAAAACGGGGAGCAAATTCGAGGCAATCCCGCAGCATGGCATCCACGCTGCGGGCAGCGGTCAACGCCAGCACTTGCCAACTGCCCGGATTATGGCGCAGCACCTTGAGGGTACTCTGACCGATGGAGCCGGAAGCTCCCAGAATCACCAGGTTGCGCATCAACACTCCTGCGTCAATAACAGTTCAATAGCGCTCTGTGCACGCGACACCATCAGCAAGCTGAACATCAAAACTCCTGACCAAGTAGCAGATAACTGAGCAGAAATACCGGCAGGGCAGCAGTCAGGCTGTCGATCCGGTCGAGAATACCGCCGTGACCAGGCAGCAAGGTGCCAGAATCTTTAATGCCCGCTTCCCGCTTGAACATACTTTCCGTCAGATCGCCGAGCACCGACGCCAACACCGCCAGCAGGGAGCAAAACAGAATAATCCCCATCTTGGCAGGCACAAACCCCATCCACCAGGTCACACCGATGGCCAGCAGGCTGGCGGTGAAGAGGCCACCACACATTCCTTCAATGGTTTTACCCGGGCTGACGGCTGGTGCCAGCTTGTGTTTGCCAAACGCCTTGCCGAAAAAATACGCGCCAGAATCTGCCGCCCAGACCAATCCCATCACGAACAACAGGATCCAGGCCCCCATCATGGGGTCATGGTAAAAGTTGTAACCACGAATGGCGACCAGCGACCAGAAGAAAGGCACCAGGGTCACCAGACCAAACAGCGACTTGAGCCAAATCGACTCTTTCCACAGTTTGGCGCTCTGGGGATAGCGCAGCACCAACAGCAGACCCAGCAACCACCAGCTGGCCGCAGTCCAGAGCACTCCCATTACGATGGGATGCAAGTGAGGTGCCCAGAGTTGCTCAACCGGCAACCAAAAAAGGCTGGCACCGAGTAACAGGCAAAACACTATGGGTAACCATTGCTGCGGGGTAGCAAAGACAAACCCGCTCCATTCACGACTGGCCAACAAAAACACCAGCGCAGCCAACAGGGCAAAAAATTTCAATGGCAGAAAGAAAAGCGCCCCCAACACCAGGGGGATCAACATCAAAGCAGTAATAATTCGTTGTTTTAGCAAAAGAAACCTCTCTCTTGGGAGCGGGGTTTAGCCGGTCTGCTGCTCGGCGATCAATTCCCGTATCTGTTCACCCGTACAGCCAAAGCGACGCTCGCGGGCCACGAAGGAGGCAACTGCCTCACTGAACTCGGCCTCGTTGAAGTCAGGCCACAATACCGGGGTAAAATAGAGCTCGGCATAAGCGAGCTGCCATAACACAAAGTTGCTGATGCGATGATCACCACCGGTACGGATCAACAGGTCCACCGGCGGTAAATCGGCCATGCAAACCTCGCGGGTCAACATGGACTCATCAATATCATCGGCAGCCAGTTCACCGGCTGCCACGGCCTTGGCCAGCCGGCGGGCCGCTTGAGCGATATCCCACTGGCCGCCATAGTTGGCCGCAATATTCAGGGTCAAGCCCTTGTTATTGGCGGTCAGGGCCTCCGCCTTGGCGATTTTGGCCTGCAACCGCTCACTAAAGCGAGCAGTATCACCAATCACCTTGAGCCGGATCCCGTTGTTGTGCAGTTTCTGCACTTCCCGGCTCAATACCGCGATGAACAGCTCCATCAAGGCACTCACTTCCCCCGCCGGACGACGCCAGTTTTCGCTGGAGAAGGCAAACAGGGTCAGCGCATCTATTTTGGCCCGCGCGGCAAAGGTGACGGCCTCGCGCACCGACTTGACGCCCGCCTTGTGACCATAAACCCGCATCTTGCCACGGTTTTGGGCCCAGCGGCCGTTACCGTCCATGATGATGGCCACGTGACGGGGCAAAGACGAGTTGGCACAATCACCCAACGCAGCCAAAAGTGACATGTAATTCTCCTACAAAGACAAAAGCGCCGTGCAGGGGCACTACACGGCGCTCGTAATATACCTTTCGAAGGCTTAGATTTCCATTAGCTCCTTCTCCTTTACGGCAAGGGCCTCATCGACCAGCTTGACGTAGGAGTCGGTCAGCTTCTGGATCTCTTCCTGGGCACGACGGTCGTCATCCTCGGAGATCTCTTTGTCTTTCAGCAGCGCTTTCAGATCAGCGTTGGCATCACGACGGATGTTGCGCACCGCAACACGGGCATTTTCTGCTTCGCCACGAACGATCTTGGTCAGGTCGCGACGACGCTCTTCAGTCAGCGCAGGCAAAGGAACGCGCAGGGTCTGGCCATTGCTGGACGGGTTCAGGCCCAGATCAGAGGTCAGGATTGCCTTCTCTATCGCCTGGATCATCGAGCGGTCAAAAATGGAGATGGAGAGGGTGCGAGCATCTTCCGCAACCACGTTGGCCAACTGCTTCAGCGGAGTGGCAGAACCGTAGTACTCAACCTGAATACCATCCAGCAAGCTTGGATGAGCGCGGCCAGTGCGGATCTTGGACATCTGGGTCTTGAGCGACTCTACGCTCTTGCCCATACGGTCCTTGGCATCGTTTTTAATCTCGTTGATCACAGTGATTTTCCTTTTGGCGAACGAGCCGTCACACGGCTCGTGTCTATCTTATTTACTGACGTGATGGATAGGATAAGAGCGCCTGGTGGCTTGCCGTTATCTTACTTACCAACGTGGTGGATCAGCGTGCCTTCCGGCTCACCCATGATAACCCGGCGCAACGCACCCGGTTTGTTCATGTTGAACACCCGGATCGGTAAATTGTGGTCACGCGCCAGGGTAAACGCAGCAAGATCCATTACCTTGAGCTCTTTTTCAAGAACTTCATCATAACCCAGTTCATGATACAGCACGGCATCCGGATTCTTAACCGGATCCTCGTTGTATACACCATCGACCTTGGTGGCTTTCAGCACCACGTCAGCTTCGATCTCGATACCACGCAGGCAAGCCGCAGAATCGGTGGTAAAGAAGGGGTTGCCAGTACCGGCAGAGAAGATCACCACTTTGCCGGCGCGCAGCTGGCTGATGGCCTCGGCCCAGCTATATGAATCACAGACGCCCTGCAGGGAGATGGCCGACATCAGACGGGCATTCACATAAGCACGATGCAGGGCATCACGCATGGCCAGACCGTTCATCACGGTAGCCAGCATACCCATGTGGTCGCCCACCACGCGGTTCATGCCCGCTTTGGCAAGACCGGCACCACGGAACAGGTTGCCACCACCGATGACCAGACCGACCTGAACACCCAACTCAACCAGTTCCTTGATCTCTTGGGCCATCCGCTCCAGCACCGCTGGATCAATGCCAAAACCCTCGGATCCTTGCAGGGCTTCACCACTCAACTTCAGAAGAACACGTCTGTATGCAGGCTTGGGATTGGTACTCATGTCACTGATTCCTGGTCATATAAAGACCGCGACATAAGTCGCGGTCTGGGGAAACGGAAAAACCGGTTCGATTAAGCCTTCTGAGCGGCCGCGACTTGAGCTGCTACTTCAGCAGCGAAATCGTTCTCTTGCTTCTCGATGCCTTCGCCCACTTCGAAACGGGTGAAGGAGACAACGTCAGCGCCTTCTTTCTTCAGCAGCTCGGCAACGGTCATGGAAGGATCCTTCACGAACGGCTGACCAGTCAGGGAAACCTCACCGGTAAACTTCTTCATGCGGCCTTCAACCATCTTCTCGGCGATCTCTTTCGGCTTGCCAGAGTTGATGGCGATGTCGATCTGAATTTCGCGCTCTTTGGCAACGACGTCAGCAGACACGTCTTCAGGCTTGACGAACTGTGGGCTGTTGGCAGCAACGTGCATGGCCAGATCTTTGGCCAGCTCGCTGGAACCACCGGTCAGCTTGGTGATAACACCAATGCGGGAACCGTGAACATAGGTACCCAGGTTGTCACCTTCAACCAGCATCACGCGACGCAGGTTCATGTTCTCACCGATCTTGGCGATCAGGTTGGTAACGGTCAGCTCGACGGATTCGCCGTTACCGAAGTCAGCAGCTTTCAGCGCATCGATGCAAGAAATTTTCTGAGTTGCAGCGATATCAGCGATCTTCTGGCCCATTGCCATGAAGCTGGCATCTTTGGCGACGAAGTCGGTTTCGCTGTTCAGCTCGATCATGGCAGCGATGTTGCCTTCGGTACGGGCGAAAATAACGCCTTCAGCAGCGATACGACCGGCTTTCTTGGCGGCTTTGGCCTGACCAGATTTACGCATGTTTTCGATTGCCAGCTCGATGTCGCCATTGGCTTCAGTCAGTGCTTTTTTGCAATCCATCATGCCAGCGGCGGTGCGCTCGCGCAGTTCTTTTACCAGGGCGGCGGTAACGATAGACATTCCAGTTTCCTCGGTCTTCAATTGACAAGAAACAGGGGCCACAAGGGCCCCTGCTAACCAATTTACATCAGCTTGGTTAATAAGGGCTTTACAGTCCTTATCACTTACTGAGCTTCAACGAAGCCATCTTGTTCAGCTTGAACAACGATGTCCTGCTCGCGAGCTTCCAGTACGGTGTCAGCAGCAGCATTCAGATACAGCTGTACGGCACGGATAGCGTCGTCGTTACCCGGGATGACATAATCAACGCCGTCCGGGTTGGAGTTGGTATCAACGATGGAAACGACCGGGATACCCAGGTTGTTGGCTTCTTTGATAGCGATGTGCTCGTGGTCGGCATCGACAACGAACAGAACGTCAGGCAGGCCACCCATGTTCTTGATACCACCCAGGCTCTTCTCCAGCTTTTCCATTTCGCGAGTACGCATCAGCGCCTCTTTCTTGGTCAGCTTTTCGAAGGTACCGTCCTGGCTCTGGATTTCCAGATCTTTCAGGCGCTTGATAGACTGACGAACGGTTTTCCAGTTAGTCAGCATACCGCCCAACCAGCGGTGGTTTACATAGAACTGGTCGCAACGCTCAGCGGAATCTTTGACGGCTTCAGCGGCGGCACGCTTGGTACCAACGAACAGTACCTTGCCTTTCTTGGCAGCTACGGAGCTGATGAAGTTCATAGCATCGTCAAACAACGGAACGGTTTTTTCCAGGTTGATGATGTGAACCTTGCTGCGGGCACCGAAGATGTAGGATTTCATTTTCGGGTTCCAGTAACGAGTCTGGTGACCGAAGTGAACGCCGGCTTGCAGCATGTCGCGCATAGAAACTTTAGCCATTTTATACCTCTGTATTGGGGTTAGGCCTCCACACATCCCATATAACCGACCCGTTAAGGCACCCCGGTATATGTGTCGATGTGTGTGTGTTATTGATTAAGGGTGATGAAATGCGGACGCAAGTTCCCCATTCCGGCGCGCTTTATACCATAACTTTGCTCGAGACACCACCAAGTGACCACCAAAACAGGTGTAAAAATGGATCCCGCCCGAACAGGCTGCAGTGCCGATTTGACGTTGTGATGACAATCACACTGGAAGTACGCGGGGGTTGCGGATAAAATTTTGCCCTGATTGCAAACGCATCTATTTTTCATTACCTGTCCTGTCTGCCGTGTTCGGCACCAGCGGCAGGCCGCAAGAGAGATCCCATGTCCATTAAAATCAAGACACCGGAAGAGATTGAAAAGATGCGCGTTGCCGGCCAATTGGCCGCCGATGTGCTGGTCATGATTGCGCCCCATGTCAAAGCTGGCGTCACCACCGATGAACTGAACACCATTTGCCACGACTATATGGTTGACGTGCAGCAGGCGGTTCCGGCCCCGCTCAACTACCACGGCTTCCCCAAATCCATCTGCACCTCGGTCAATGATGTGATCTGTCACGGCATTCCGAACCACAAAAAATTGCGTGATGGCGACATCATCAACCTGGATATCACTGTCATCAAAGATGGCTACCACGGTGATACCTCGGCCATGTTTGTGGTGGGCGAGACCACCCCGCTACGCAACAAACTGTGCAAGGTCGCACAGGAGAGTCTGTACGCTGCCATCAAGAAGGTGCGTCCGGGTGCCTGCATCACCGAGCTGGGTGCAGTGATCCAGCCTATCGTCGAGCAGGCTGGTTTCTCGGTGGTACGTGACTATTGTGGCCACGGCATCGGTAGCGATTTCCATGAAGAGCCGCAGATCCTGCACTACCGCAACAGCGGCAAGCTGGAGCTGAAAGCGGGCATGTGCTTCACCATCGAGCCTATGGTCAACAGCAAGAAGTATCACTGCAAGGTCAATCCGAAGGATGGCTGGACCGTGACCACCAAGGATGGCGGCGACTCCGCCCAGTGGGAGCACACCCTGCTGGTGACCGAGGATGGCTGTGAGGTGCTCACCCTGCGCCCCGATGACACTATCGACCACATCATCAAACACAGCTAACATCGAACCCCGGCCCTGAACTCCCAAAGCGCCGGGGTTTTTACTTCTGTTTCAGCCATTTGCCTGCCACTTGCGTGTGAGATGCCATGGACGCCAGCCTGCTTTCCCCCCATTTGTTGCCCGATGATCAGCTCACCCGCGACAACTGCAAAGAGTATCTCAGCCGCTTTCTCGTTTGGTTGCACGCCCGTTTCGATGCCGGTGACAATATCATCGAGCTGGTCGCTACCCGCTCCGAATATATGGATCAGCTGCTCATTCGGCTGTGGCAAAAGTTCGGCTTCGACAAGAGCGAGCTGACCCTGATTGCGGTGGGGGGCTATGGCCGTGGTGAGCTGCACCCCCACTCCGACATCGACCTGCTGCTGCTCTATGAAGAAGAGGAGTTGGACGAGGTGCTGGGCTTGCGGATCGGTGAGTTCATCACCTTGCTGTGGGACCTCAAGCTGGAGGTGGGTCAGGCCGTGCGCAACGTGGCCGAGTGCCTTGAACAGGGCCGCGCCGACATCACTGTGGCCACCAACCTGATCGAGGCCCGTTACATTACCGGCCGTAAAGAGGGTTTCTTGCAGCTCAAGCAGGCGACCAAACCCCAGCACTTCTGGCCGAGCGAAGCTTTTTTTCGCGCCAAACGGCAGGAGCAGGCGGAGCGTCATCGGCAATTTCTCGGCACGGCTTACAAGCTGGAGCCCGATCTCAAGAGCAATCCGGGCGGTCTGCGGGATATTCAGACCCTGGCCTGGGTCGCCCGCCGCCACTTCGGTGCCACCACCTTGTTCGAGATGACCAGCCACGGCTTTCTCAACCGCGCCGAGTACCGCGAGCTGCTCGACTGCCAGAATTTCCTGTGGAAGGTGCGCTTTGCCCTGCACATGGCCATCAACAAGGGGGATAACCGCCTGCTGTTCGATCGCCAGCGCACCGTGGCCCAGATGCTGGGGTTCGAGGGGGACGGCAACAGCCCGGTCGAACAGATGATGAAGCGCTTCTACCAGACGGTGCGGCGGGTCTCCGAGCTTAACGAGATGCTGCTGCAGCTGTTTGACGAGGCGATCCTCGGCAACACCGCCATGGATGTACGCCGCCTATCTGACGAGTTCCAGATCCGTGGCCGCCTCATCGATGCGGTGGATGCGGAGCTGTTTAGCCGTGAACCGGCCGCCATCTTGCGCCTCTTCTACCAGATGGCCCAGCATCCCGAGATAGCGGGTATTCACTCGGCCACCTTGCGCCAGCTGCGCGAGGCGCGCCGCAAGCTCAACAACTGGCTACAGGATTTGCCTGATTGCCGCCGCCTGTTTATGGCGCTGCTGCGCCACCCCAACGGCATCGGCCTGCCGCTGACCCTGATGCACAAGTACGGCATCCTTGCCGCCTATCTGCCGCAATGGAACCTGATCGTCGGCCAGATGCAGTTCGACATGTTCCACGCCTACACGGTAGATGAGCACACCCACCGGCTGCTCAAGAACATTAACCAGTTTCCCAATCCGGCCAGTCGCCAGAGCCACCCGCTCTGCCACGAGGTATTCACCCGGCTGCGCAAACCGGAACTGCTCAGCATCGCCGCCCTGTTCCACGACATCGCCAAGGGGCGGCGTGGCGATCACTCGGAACTCGGCGCCGTCGATGCGCTGGAGTTCTGCCAGCTGCACGGTCTGGATCGCTACGAGAGTCGACTGGTCGCCTGGCTGGTGCGCCACCACCTGTTGATGTCGGTCACCGCCCAGCGCCGCGATATCTACGACCCCGACGTGGTCACCGATTTTGCCCAGAAGGTGCGCGACGAGCAGCATCTTGACCTGCTCTACTGCCTCACCGTGGCCGATATCTGCGCCACCAACGACACCCTGTGGAACGACTGGAAGGGCACCCTGCTGCGGGAGCTCTACTTCGCGACTCAGAAGGCGCTGCGCCAGGGGCTGGAGAACCCGCCCGACATGCGGCTGCGCATTCGCGAAAACCAGCGTCAAGCCAAGCAATTTATGGCGCAGCGGGATGTACCGGAAGAGGCGATCAACCAGCTCTGGGCCGATTTCAAGGCAGATTACTTCCTGCGTCACAGCCCGGAGCAGATCGCCTGGCACTGCCGCCACATCATCGAGCATGGCGACAATCCGGCGCCGCTGGTGATCATCGGCAAACACCCGACCCGCGGTGGCAGCGAGGTGTTTATCTACTGCCGCGATACCCCGAATCTGTTTGCCACCGTGGCCTCGGCGCTCGATCAGAAGAACCTCAACATCCACGACGCCCAGATCATGAACTCGCGCAGCAACTTCGTGCTCGATACCTTCGTGGTGCTGGAGCCGAGCGGCGAACCCATCAGCCCCAACCGCACCGCCACCATCAAGAAGGCGCTGGAGAAGGCGCTGCAGGAACCGGGCAAGCTGGTGCTGCGCAACAAGCCGCTGTCGCGGCGCCACCGCCAGTTCAGCGTACCGACCCGGGTGGTCTTCCTGCCTCATAAAGGGGAAAGCCGCCACACCCTGATGGAGCTGACCGCCCTCGATACCCCCGGCCTGCTGGCCCGGATCGGCGCGGTATTCCAGCAGTGCGGACTGTCGCTGCATGCCGCCAAAATTGCCACCTTTGGCGAGCGGGTCGAGGACTTTTTCAGCCTGACCAGCCTCGATGGCGAGCCATTGACCACCGAGCAGCAACAGCAGTTGGAAGAGCGGCTGGTACACCAGCTCAACCCACAGCAGTCGGTGCTGGATTAAGCGGACTGTGATTCGAAAGAGGCTGGTTATCGGGCGTTTTTTGCCATGCCAAACAAATGGTTGGCGCACACTCGATGAAGAAATGGTCGCTGGCCGGAAGAATTCCGGTCAACCCCTTAAAAACAGTCGGAAAAGTGTGATACAACAAACAGAATTTTTTAAAGGAAACCTGTCATGACCGAGTTGCAACAGATCATTGAAGCGGCCTTCGAGCGCCGCGACACCATTACTCCGGGCTCCGTGGATAGCGCCACCAAGTCCGCCATCCTGCAAGCCATCGACCTGCTGGACTCCGGCAAGGCGCGGGTTGCCGAGAAGATCGCCGGTGAGTGGGTTGTCCATCAGTGGTTGAAGAAAGCGGTACTGCTCTACTTCCGCATCAACGACAACGGCATCATCAAGGGCGACGATGCCCAGTACTACGACAAGGTTCCCCTCAAGTTCTCCAACTACACCGCCGAACAGTTCAAGGAAGCGGGTGTGCGCGTGGTACCGCCGGCAACGGCCCGCAAAGGCTCCTTTATCGCCCCCAATACCGTGCTGATGCCCTCCTACGTCAACATCGGCGCCTTCGTTGATGAAGGCACCATGGTCGATACCTGGGCCACCGTCGGCTCTTGCGCCCAGATCGGTAAAAACGTCCACCTCTCCGGCGGAGTCGGCATCGGCGGCGTACTGGAGCCGCTGCAGGCCAACCCGACTATCATCGAAGACAACTGCTTTATCGGTGCCCGCTCCGAAGTGGTTGAAGGGGTGATCGTCGAGGAAGGTTCCGTGATCTCCATGGGCGTCTTCATCGGCCAGTCTACCCGCATCTATGACCGCGAAACCGGCGAGATCCACTACGGCCGCGTACCGGCTGGCTCAGTAGTCGTCTCCGGCTCCCTGCCCTCCAAGTGCGGCAAGTACAGCCTGTACGCTGCGGTGATCGTCAAGAAGGTCGATGCCAAGACGCGCGCCAAAGTCGGCATCAACGCTCTGCTGCGCTCCATCGACGAGTAATAAGCGTTGCTGTGATGAAAGGGCGCCTGATGGCGCCCTTTTGATTTTGGCGCCCCTGTCACAGGCAAGCCATCAGGCTTCGGTTAAGATTGACGGGACAGGATCGTTTCAACCGAGGAAGCCTGATGTACGAGAATCTGAAGAGCCTGGGGATCCAGGAGCCCACCTCCGTCGACAGCTACACCCTGCGCCAGGAGGCCAACCACGACATCCTCAAGATCTACTTCAAGAAGCAGAAAGGGGAGTTCTTCGCCAAGAGTGTCAAATTCAAGTACCCCCGCCAGCGCAAAACCATGCTGGTCGACTCCGGTACCCATGAGTACAAGGATGTCACCGAGATCAATGCCAACCTCAAGTATGTGGTGGATGAGCTCGACAACCTGACTCAAGGCGTCCATCAGCAGGCCGATCCGGATATCAAACAAAAGATCCTGCGCGATCTGCGCCATCTGGAAAAAGTGGTACAGAACAAAATCAAAGATATTGAGCGGGATCTGGAGAAACTCTAACCCCTGCCCCACGATTATCCGAGCGCCACTCTGGCGCTCTTTTTATTGGCGAGCACTTTCATTGGCAGACTCGGCCTTTGCACACTCACGACCAACAGGATAAGCCAGTTACAACCAGCCTGTGCCTGCCCCCCCCCCAGAATCATAAGGTCAGTTGTTGGCAGGCCAATCCTTGCCTCTGTGCAGATCGAACAGCGCCAAGTCGCTGGGCGGCAGAAATAGCAAGAGGGAGGCTTTCGCCTCCCTCTTCAAACACGCAGATATTCAGGCAACAGAATTAGTTGCTCTTAATCCAGATGTCCATATCGGTTTTCAGGTTGTCGGACTTGGTACCGAAGATGGCTTGTACGCCGGAACCAGACACGACCACACCGGCAGCACCCAGTTTCTTCAGACCAGCCTGGTCAACCTTGGCAACATCGTTCACGCCAACACGCAGACGGGTGATGCAAGCATCCAGAGAAGCGATGTTCTCTTTACCACCGAAGGCGGCAACCAGTGCAGCAGACAACTCGTCTTTGCTTTGGCTAACGGTCTCTTCAGCAGTTTCGTCTTCACGACCTGGGGTTTTCAGGTTCATGGCACGGATAACGAAGCTGAAGACTATGTAGTAGATGGCAGCGTAAACCAGACCCAGACCTACCAGCAGCAGCATGTTGTCGGCACGCGGAGATTGCACCACGAAGTCGATGAAGCCGTTGGAGAAGGTGTGACCATGTACCACGCCCAGGGAGTTGGTCAGCACATAGGCCAGACCAGCCAGTACAGCGTGGATTGCGTAAAGTACCGGAGCGATGAACAGGAAGGAGAATTCAATCGGCTCGGTGATACCGGTCAGGAAAGAGGTCAGGGCGGCAGAGGCCATGATACCAACGATCTTGGCGCGGTTTTCCGGCTTGGCAGCGTGAGCGATAGCAAACGCAGCAGCAGGCAGACCGAACATCTTGAACAGGTAGCCACCAGCCAGCTGACCAAAACCGTTACCGGCAGCGCGGGAAGCGTCATCAGCAGTCAGGAAGCAGGTCATGATACCGTGAACAGTTTCACCGGCAGCGTTAACACAGGTACCAGCCTGATAGAAGAAAGGCACGTTCCAGATGTGGTGCAGACCGAACGGGATCAGTGAACGCTCAACTACGCCGTAGATACCGAAAGCCAGTACCGGGTTCTGGTTGGCAGCCCAGTCAGAGAAGGCACCGATGGCAGCGCCAACTGGCGGCCAAATTACCGACAGGATCACACCCAGGCCGATAGATACGAAACCTGTGATGATGGGTACGGCACGCTTGCCCGCGAAGAAGCCCAGATACTCTGGTAGCTGGATCTTGTAGAAACGGTTGAACGCCCAGGCGGCGACACCACCGGCGAGGATACCGCCCAAGACACCGGTGTCGATCTTGTCAACACCCATCACTGGCGCCATCACGGACAAGGTAGCGGTCATGATACCGTAGCCAACGATGGCTGACAGACCGGAAACACCGTCGTTATTGGTAAAGCCGAGGGCCACACCGACGGCGAACAGCAGGGCCATCTGACCGAATACAGAGCCACCGGCCTGTTCCATCAAATGGGAAACAATTTCTGGCAACCAGCTGAAGTTTGCAGCACCGACGCCGAGCAGAATACCTGCTACTGGCAATACGGATACCGGCAACATCAGCGATTTACCAACCTTTTGCAGATTAGAAAACGCATTTTTCATCATGTGTGTATGCTCCTGAATGGATCGTCTTCCCTGAACGATTTATCTGGATGAGATAGCAATATTTACATCCAAACATCTTCGAGTCGGGTTTGTTTATTTTGACCATCAGAATATAACCCAGCGAGTCGTAAATTGCTGCTTTCGAAGAAGGGGGAATATTGAATTTGGAGGGGAGATCACAACTTGTCTAAAGGCTAAATAACCATAAAATTATAAGTTAAAAACCCTCATGATTACTCTATTACAAATAAATATAAACTACAGTTTCTGATTGTATTTTACTTAAACCAATTAAGTCGCAATGATTCAAAACGTAACCAAGTGTAACTGACTGGTTTTATTTATTACAGTCTACCGATTAAAAAGGCCTCCAACAAGGGAGGCCTCTTCATAAATATATTGTGCTAACAGAGAACACTGAAACACTATTTTTGCGAGCGTTTTACCGCATCGACAAACACCGCTTTCGCTTTGGTTGAACCGGCCCGCTCGGCCTCGTTAACCAGCTTCATCGCCTTGTCGATATCCCCCGCCTTGACCGCTTTTTCGATCTGGCTCTGATAGAAGGCTTCGGTTTCATTCAGCATGACAGGAGCAGGCTTGGCAGCAACAGTAACGGCAGCAGTCGTGGTGACAGCGGCTGTTGCAGTGATCCCCGCAGCCTGTTGACCTTGGCTCATGGCAACCTTGTCGGCATATTCGGGTTTGAATACAGCTTCAAGGCCACTTCCTTTTGCCATGTCTTTTACTTTGATCTGCACCAGCCCCCAAGGAGAATGCGGGATCACCGGATCCTTGATATCTGGCTCCACGGTACCATTAGCTCGAGCAAAAGCTTTTGAGGGGTGTAGGATTGTGGTGCTACCAGCGAGCTGATCCGCGGACGCATAGACGATCATGTATGTTTCGCTGGCAGGGTTGCCAGGCATGCTGCGGTCAACAAAGATACGCCCTTCGATACGGTCGTTATCGAGCAAGTGAGCAGGCTGATAACTGAATACTGACTCACCTAGGACGCGAGTCACCTTGAACTCGGAATCCAGCATAATGACCTTGGGAACCATCACGGTTTTGCTCACCTGTGATGCCAGGCTGATCGCCAGATTACCGGTGTTGGTCGGCAGGCGATAAGCCGCAAAGTAACTCATCCCCTCATCAAACTGAAAAGTGGGTTGCTTGCCATCAATGGCCAGCAAGGTCTCACCTTCAGACAAGGGGGCATAACTGAAATCTTTAAATACCACACAGCAGCTTGAGGCTTTGGCCAACGCTTGCTTGGCTTGATCTGCATCGCTCAAGATCGAGCCATGCTCTTGCAGAGGAACCACCATGTTCCCGGCACAACCGGTTAGTAGCGCAGTAATTACGGCTGCGATAGACATTTTTACCCGTTTCATTTTTCTTATCTCCATAATCCGGTGGCCGTGATCCGGCGAAACAAAACTGCCCCCATAAGGGGGCAGTCACTAACTTAACTTAAACTTTTGCTTACCACCAAGCTTCTGCTTGAACACCAACTTGGTAGGTGTCTTTGGAAGTATTGCCTTCGAAGACTTTCTTGTCTTCGTCGTTAGCCAGGTAGGAGGCGAACACACGGATTTCCGGACGGGCCCAGAAGCTGGAACCGGCAGACCAGGCTTGTGCCAGAGTCAGCTTGTAACCGGAATCATCTTCGGTAGTACCGTTGGTGGACTTGTTCTTGTCCTTGAAGTAACCACCTTCAAAGATGGTCTTGTTGAAGTCATCCCACTTGTACATCGGGCGAACAACGGCAGACATGGTTTCATACTTGTCGTTGGTATCCCACATCTCGTTGCCTACACCGTAGACCAACTGGTGCCCCATCTCCCAAGAGTTACCCATCGGGATCACACCCCAGTTGATCAAGCGATAACCATCAGCACCATCTTTGGCTTCAGCACCGTACCAGGAACCATCACCGTAGAAAGCCATGTTTTTGGAGTAGCCTTCGGTACCGTATTGCAGCACAGTCTTGTTAAAACCACCCAACACGCCTTGAGTCAGCTCAGCTGTCAACATGACACCATTTTTCGGGTCTTTTTTCAGCGCTTTCTGATCATTGGTTTCATTAACCAGAGCGTAATCTACGCCCAATTCCAGAGAAGCTTCATTCCACAACGGGATGCCGGCATAACGCAGGTCCAGGGTGTTGACATTCAGATCTTCGTTCTTGGTATAAGTAGACTCTTCAATGTAATTACCAGTCTTATTACCATTGGCATCCAAAACATCTTTCTTGGTTACGCCGGTTTTGGTGTACTCGCCGAATACATCTTTTGCACTGCGGTCATTACGTACCCATGCGAAAGAGACTTTACCCGGACCAGCCTGGATGCCTTCGATACCAGCGCCAGCACCGGAGATGTTCCAGTAGTAGAAGTCGGAAATGTGGATGTCATGGCGTTGATAGTAACGCTTACCAGCCCACAGGGTTGCTTCAGGTGCAAAGTTCAGCAGGCCTTTAGCTTGTACGTTGAACTGACGCAGAGCGAAGTCGGAATCACCGTTGCACTGCTTGGCATCAAAGTTACAAACGGTACCGGTACCTTCCCAGTCGTTGGAACCGTTGGAGGTCATGGCAAACATGGAGTCAACATAGAAAGTCTTGCCATCTTTGTTGAAAACTTCCTGACCCAGCTGAACTTCACCATAAGTATCGTTTTCGTTACCCAGACGGCCAACTTTATTGACGTTGTATTTGACCATGTCGCCATCGCCAGAAACACCGACACCGGAACGCATGTAACCGTGGAAATCTACGGCAAAGGCGGCTTGGGAAGCCAGGGCGGCAGTAACAGCTGCTGCAATCGGGAGCCACTTCATTTTCATTGTCATATTCCTTATTTCCCGCAGTGAGGAGTGTGATCCTTAATATTTAACTTCTTATCACCACGTAATCCTGTTGGTGATAACCGAGGTCGATTATAGGGAGTGGGGCACACCACAAATATGAGCAGACTCACAAAATGGCGACAAATCGCTCGGCAAACGATCGCCACAACACCAGCCAGCAAAAAACCAACAATCAATGCAACGAGTAACCAATAAAAACACAAACCAAGCAATCCCAATAAACTTGAAAGCGTTACCAACAATTAATTCGCGGCAGAACCAAAGTCGTTATTTTACGATTGAATGACAAAAACATGACTGAGATCGCTTTCAAGATTGAACTTTTATTTGGACGACGGGTCCGCGGTGCGCTTGAAACCATTACGCCGATGGAATACAAAAAGGGGAAAATATCCATCCGCCACTATCGACAATAAGAATGGGAAATATGCTTGCTGAGTGAGATGACATTTGTGCAAATAACAATCCCCTGCCGGGTAAAGATCAGGGGATTGATATGGCTCTATTTCAGAGAATATTCAGGGTTGAATATCCCAGTTTTGCAACCAGCCGAGCGCCACCCGTTCGGGTTCATCGTGCAGGGTGGCATCCAGTTCCAGTGGGGGGACAACCCGCGCGGCCCCCAGTTCCTGCAGCAACCCGTCGAGGTGGCGGCCAGCGCCGCAAAAATGGGTGTAGCTGCTGTCCCCCATGGCAATCAGGGCATACCGCAACCCCTTGAGCCAGGGCGCATTGTCAGCGAGCTCAGTGGCAAAGGGTTGCAGGTTGGGCGGAATATCCCCCTGCCCTGTGGTGGCACTGATCAGCAATAAAAAACGGCTGGGGTCGATGTCCGTCAGCCGTGCTTCTTCATACAGAGTGCAGTGATGGCCCTTGCGTTCCAGCTCATCTGCCAGCGTCTCGGCCACCAGCATGGCTGCGCCATAGACACTCCCTACCACGATATCGATCTGTGCCATTTTCTGCTCCCTGCTTTAGTCGCTATCTTGAGCAACGCTCTTGAGCAACTCTATCAGCAAGCTGGCGTCAGATGCCACCCGATAGGGGCCGGGTAACAGGGGTTTAGTAATCGCTCTCGCTGGCGGGCCAGCCCAGTTCCGCAAAAAGCTGCAACAGCTGCGGGCCAAGGGGGGCCTGAATACGCATCGGTACCTTGAGCACCGGATGGGTAAAGCTTAAGGTGCGGGCCACCAGCAGCAGTCGCTCACAGCCATACTGCTCGCGATAGAAACGGTTATGCCGGCCATCACCGTGGCTGGTGTCGCCAACAATGGGATGGAACAAGTGAGCCATGTGGCGACGCAGCTGATGCTTGCGGCCGGTTTTCGGGAACAATTTGACCAAGCTGTAGCGACTGGTGGGGTGCTTTTTGGAGACCGCGTGAGGCAGCTCGACCTGATGCAGGCGACGGAAGGTGGTGACGGCATCTTGCGCCGGACGATCGGGGGCGCTCATGGCATCGGCAATTTTATCGAGCTGCTCCTTGAGGGGATAGTCGATCACCCCCTGCTCGGGCGCCCAGCCCCGCACCAGCGCCAGATACTCTTTGTGTACCTGACGATGGGTAAACGCCTCGGTCAGGGTTCGCGCCACAGCGGGACTGAGGGCAAACAGCAGTACCCCGGAGGTGGGGCGATCGAGCCGGTGCACCGGATAGACATGGCGACCGCCGATCAGATCCCGGGTCATCTGCATGGCAAAACGGGTCTCCGCCTTGTCGAGCCAGCTGCGGTGCACCAGCAGACCAGAGGGCTTGTTGACTGCCACCAGCCACTCATCCTGATAGAGCAGGGTTAATTTGAGTGATGGCTCTTCCACGACTGGCTCAGCGGTCACGGCTGCAACACTCATTGCTCAGCCACTTTGCCGGAGAGCAGCAGATCGAAGCGGGCGATCAGGCGCAGCAGCGCTTCTGCCTCGACCAGATCGTTTTTATAGACTTCGCTGGCCATGGGATAGAGGGAGACGCTGGTCGGTAACGGTGCCTGCAGCATCACCAACTGCTCCATGCGCGGGATCAGCACAAACTGCAGCCACTGGTCAAAGCTCAGGGTATCGACACAAAACGGCAGAGTGCTTGCCAACGCATCGTCAGCGGGATGTTCAGCTTGCCAGCGTTCGAGGCGTTGCAATTCGGCGGTGAGTTCCCCCAACAGGCCGGCTACCAGCAAATATTGATTCATCTCGTACTCATCCTCATTACCACAGAGTGATCCGGTATGGCTGGTAAGATGCCAGCTCAAGCGACGACCTTGGTGGCCAGCTGCCGGTAAAAAAGGGCGCTACTATACACCGCCCCCCGCAGCGCTGCCATGCTGATCTCTGCCGTATCCAGCGACTGCTGCCACTGGCTATCCACGGCAAGGGCCTTATAATCGGCCCGCATCACCCTTAGCTGGATCTCACCATGTCTGCGACGCCAACGCCCATCAATACCCCCATCAATACTCTGACCGAATTTTTGACCCAGGCTGGCACCCAGTTCCAGCTGTTTGACATGGGCCGCCAGGTGCGGCCACTGGCAAGCGATACCTTTGTCCGCATCGAACAACAGCAGGAACCCTACCCCTGGCCGCTACAACAGCACGCTTGGCTTGGCGTGCACTTCTTCCAGCCGAGCGAATCGCGCCACTACCTCTGGTTCCTCAAGTTTGCCCTCGATGAGCGCGGCCTGCTGATGTCAAACGGCCCCAAGCTGTTTATGGATCAGGTGGTGGAGACCCTGGGCTACCAGCTCACCGGCGAGCTGGATGAAGAGAAGGCCCAGCGCCTGGCTGACAATCCCTACACCTTCCGCCCGGCAGAGGCCAAGATGGCCAGTCTGCACGCCAAGCTGGCCCGCCAGCTGGAGCAGGCACCGTCAGCCTATTTCGATGCCCTCTGCCACTATCTGGCCGCCCCCAACGACAGCGGTTGGCAAGCGCTGGGGCTGCAGGGCTTTGCCGATTTGGCCGAACGGCTGCATGACGAACGCAATCTGGCGCTGGTCTGCAAATCGTTGCCCAAACTGCCACACGAGCCGCTCTATGCCTTGTGCCAGAGCCTTGAAAACGCCCCACTACCACCGGCAGTACAAGGGGCCTTGCTTGAGCGGATCGGCAAGGAACAGGAGTGCGCCTCCCCCAATCCAGAGACCCTGGCCTATCTGTGCCGCGCCATGGCCTCCTGCCCCGGTAGCACCTTGCGCAGCAACAAACTGCTGACTCTGCTGCAAACCCAACCGAGCCCGGCACTGCTGCTCGCCATTGCTGGTCGACTCTGGACCGATCTGAAAGATGCCAATCTGCTCAGCGACTATCTGGAACAGCTGGCACTGCAACCGACCCAGTTCTTCAATCAGGTTTTTGCCGAGTTGGTCACTTTACCGGCCCTGCGCAATGATATGCTGGCCAGACTGCGCGACCCCGACCGTAGCGATGCGCTGGGCAAGGCCATTGGCCGCCTGTTTGCTTCAGCCTGATCCCCTGGCACCACGGGGAATGGCGACGGAATAAAAAATAACAAGGAAACCGGGTGTGCCAAACAGGACTCCCGGTTATCGACATCACGATAAGGAAGCCCGCCTATGGGAGATATGCTCGCCATTTTGTTGCTAATTGCCGTTGCCGGTCTGTTCTGGCTGCAACGCCGTCAGGCTGAATTGGCCTGGCAATATATGCGCCGCTACTGCCAGCACCATGATCTGCAACTGCTGTCACTGGCCCGCAGCCGTCGTGAGTTGGCGCGCCATCCCCTGCGGCTGCTGACCCACTACCAGTTTGAATTTTCCAGTGATGGCGAGAGCCACTATCAGGGCACCCTCAAGATGCAGGGTCTGCACGTCGTGGGAGTCGATCTACCACCACATCGCATGCCCTCTGTCTGATCCCCCGTCTCGTCTCTGCGCCAAGGGGGCGCGCCTGACTATAATCTCAGCAATGAGTTAAGGGAGAGACGAGATGGAACCCCTTGTCCACGATCTGCCAGCCCTGTTTGCCCAGCTCGGGATGGCCAACGACGAGTTGAGCCTGCACCGCTTTGTGCACGACCATCACCTCGACAATCAAACTCTGCTGCCGGAGGCGAATTTCTGGAGCGCCGCTCAGGCCAGCTTTCTGCGCGATGCCCTGTGGCACGACTCCGACTGGTGCGAGGCGATCGACCTGCTCGATGTGATGCTGCGCCAGCCCCGCTAAGCCGCCCACCCCTTTCCTCCCCAGCCGGCTTTGGTTAAGATCCCGCCCCGATATCGCCCTCCCCTTCTCACCCAGAGCATGCTTATGTCCGCCCACGAGATCATCCGAATTGCCAACGAGTTGGCCGCCAAAGGGTTCACCCCCACCACCGCAATGGTCAAAGCGCGCTTAAGCCAGCCGGTGCCGATGGCCGAGTTGCTGAAAGTATTGAGCCAGTGGAAGCAGCAGCCAGCCGCGTCTCACGAGCGTGAGAGCCTACCGGAAGTTGCGCCCCAGCCAGCACCTGAGCTCACCCTGCAACAGCTGAGCGAGCAGCTCGCGCGCATCGAACAGAAGGTGGATCGGCTGACCGACCTGCTCATCCAGCAGGGACAGCGCTGAGCCATGTATATCGTCGAACTCTGCTTTGAGTGCTACCGCGATACCTCCCTTGGCGAGGCCGAACGGGCCATCGTCAACTACCTCGACATGCTGCGCTATCAGGGCCAGATCCTCGGGCGGGAGTTCCCCACCAGCATGCAAGAAGGCTATTTCGTCAGCCGGGTGGTCTGCCCGGAGCAAGATAGCCTGCACCCGGACAACCAGAGCGATCAGGTAAAACTGGCTGAACAGCAGCTCAATCAGGCCGGACTGCTGGCACCGAAACTGCAGTTGCAGGGGGCAGATTTACTTTCAGACAGTACCGACCCTTGTGGCGAGCAGGGTGAGCGGCCGAGCTGGATGCTGCTCTACACCAGCTTTTTGCACACCTGTTCACCGCTGCGCTGTGGCGATCACTTCGCCCCCATCCCGCTCTACCAATTACCCGCCGTCGCCAATGGCGATCAGAAACAGATCATCAAGTGGCAGGAGGATTGGGAAGCCTGCGATCAGCTGCAGATGAACGGCTCCATCGCCGAACATGCGGCGCTGCACGAGATTGGCGAGGTGGGCAGCCGCCTCTACCGGCGTGGTAGCGATCTTGCCAAGCGGCTGGAAGTGCTGAGCGGCATCCCCACCTACTACTACCTCTACCGGGTCGGTGGTCTGAGCGCCGCCGAGGAGAAGGCGCGCCCCTGCCCCAGCTGTGGCGGTGAGTGGGCGCTGGATGCGCCGCTGCACGAGATCTTCGACTTCAAGTGCGACAGCTGCCGACTGGTCTCTAATCTATCTTGGGATTTCAAGGATTGAGCCTCGCTCGCACGGGCATCGACTCACTCCGCTAACAAAAAGGCCTTGCCATTCGGCAAGGCCTTTTTCATTGACCAACAGGTAACGGGCGCGCTTATTGCGGCAAGGTCTCCAGCCGCTCAAGAAACGCGGGCAGAGAGGGGGCCAGCGGCAGGCGACGGCCAGAATCGAGCCACTCCAACCACACCTGACCACTCTCGTTATCCAGTGAGATGAGCGTCATCTCGTTGCGGGTGGTGGCAATAAAGATGGAGGGGGCGCGCTTGAGCTTGCGCAGCATCAACAGGTGGCCAATGAGGTTCTCCCTGAGCAGGTCGAGATCCGCGTCGTTCCATGGCAGGATCAGTTCAAGGCGCAGCCCCTTGAAGAGGCAGGGGATGGGGCGGCTGAACCAGTGACCAAACAGGGCGATGGCACCGGGGTGAATCGTCAGCTCAAGGGCTGCGGCCATGGCGGTAAAATCGGCAGGCTCGGGGCGATGGTGCGGGCGCCAGGCCACCCGACCATCAGCGGGCTCACCAAGCTGGCAGGGGGAACGCCAGTCCGCCTCCCACTCGCACAAGGGCAGGCCTCTTCTGGCCTCGCCATCCCGTTGCCAGCGGGCAAAAAAGTGCTCCAGGGCAGACAAAACTTGATCCGACATCGAAAATCCCCACAATTGCTGGCAAAGTCCGCTATTGCACCATCAATCAGGGTGACAGACAAGGCTGCCCGACCACAGCCGTTCGACGCCCGATAACGGGGCATGCTTCATCCCTTACCAGCTCAAAATCGCTTGGTATCAGTGCAATAGCCCCATTTCACCTTCCGTTCATCCACGCTTTATGAGCACATTACGTGAGTAAATCTGTGAACAAACAAGATAGATACGCCGGGGCCAGCGCCCTGACCGGCCTGAGCCTGGGCCAGCAAGCCGACTACATCAGCCAATACACCCCCTCCCTGCTGCAGCCGGTGCCCCGCAGCCTGAACCGGGATGACCTCCAGCTGGGCGATGCCCTGCCCTTTAGCGGCTGCGATGTCTGGACTCTCTACGAACTCTCCTGGCTCAATGCCAAGGGCAAGCCGATGGTTGCGCTCGGTGAGGTGACCATTCCGGCCACCAGCATGAATCTGATCGAGTCAAAATCCTTCAAGCTCTACCTCAACTCGTTCAACCAGACCCGTTGCGACTCCATCGATGCGGTGGCTGCGATGTTGACCAAGGATCTGAGCGCCTGTGCGGGGGAGACCGTCAAAGTCACCCTGTTCCCCCTCGATCAGGCACCGCATCAGATTGCCCTGCTGCCCGGCGAGTGCATCGATGAGCAAGATATCGAGGTAGACAACTACCAGTTTGACGCCGCCCTGCTGCAAGGGGCGGCTGGCAGCGAGCAGGTAGAAGAGACCCTGCACAGCCACCTGCTCAAGTCCAACTGTCTGGTGACCAGCCAGCCAGACTGGGGATCTGTGGTGATCCGCTACAAGGGGCCCAAACTCGATCGGGAGAAGCTGCTGCGCTACCTCATCTCGTTTCGCCAGCACAACGAGTTCCACGAGCAGTGCATCGAGCGGATCTTTATCGACCTCAAGCACTACTGCCAGCCAGCGCAGCTCACCGTTTATGCCCGCTATACCCGTCGCGGCGGTCTGGATATCAACCCGTTCCGCTCCGATTTTGAAGTGGTGCCTGCCAACCTGCGCCTGATCCGTCAGTAACCACTGACTGCGCGGATGGGGCCAGATACTGGCCCCTCTATCCCCCTGGTGCCCCCGGCCACGCGGGGCGAACAGTGACAGGTGCAACCACAACCTGCCCACAGTAAACACTGGACTCGCAGGGGGAGGCTTGGATAACATGCCTTCACCTCCGCGCCGTCCATAATCCAATGAATCAACTGTTTTTTCTGGCCATGATGATGTCTTCTCTGTCCGCCCCCAATCTGGACCTGGACCGAGAACAGCTATCTATCGATCTGCAGCAAGCACAATCAATGGTACTGACCGACCCAGCCAAATGTGTCCAGATCACCTCAGCCTTCCTGACCCGCGCGGCCAATAATTCTCAGCAAATCATCAACAATCGCCAAGAGTTTGGCTATCGAGAGCCGATCCTGAGCTATAGCACGGTTGCCCAGACTATCGGGGCTCACCTGCTCAAGGGGGAGTGTCTGCTGCAACTGGGCCAGTACCAGGCTACCCAGCAAGCGCTCGATCAAGCGATGGCACTGGCTGACAAAGAGCAGCAACCAGAGCTCAAAGCCCACGGCCTGTACCTGAAAATTCGCAGTCAGGGACTCCGTCAAAATAGCCAAAGCACCAGCCACAGCTTGCTTGCCGAACTGGAAACCCTGCTGGCGAAACCCAATCTAAAACAGAGTCGGTTGCAGGTGTATAGCCGCCTGCAACGCACCAGCTACGATATCGACACTCAACATTTTGATGATGCCAAAGCCCATTTGGCCGAAGCGCGGATCTGGGCAGCCAAAACCCCCGATCCCCTTGCCAGCGCCTGGGTCAGTGCCATCAGTGGTGACCTTTATCGCTCGCTGCAACAGCCACAACTGGCGCTGGGGGAATATATTGATGCCCTGCAGCAGGCCAAGAACCTCAGTGATCCGCTGTTTCTCGGTCTGCTATCGAACCAGATCGTCAAACTCTATCAGCAGGAGCATGAACCGCAGAAAGCGCTGCAATATGCCAATGAGGCGGCCAACTATTTTCACTCCATCGGCAACCCGTCGCTGCTTTGTGACTCCCTGATGGTGCTGGCGCGACTCAACCGTGATCAGGGCGACCTCAATATGGCGCTGGTCTATTTTTTCAATGCGCTGGACTTGCTCAATGACGAGACGAGTCGGCCAAAAAGCTCGCTGCTCAAATACGAGATCGGCAAAACCTATCTGCAGAGTGGCAATCTCTCGCTGGCCAGCAACTACCTCAACGCCGCACGTCAATCCCATGAGCTCAATGATGCCAAAGAGCCACTGATCGACACCCTGCTATTACTCGGTGAGCTCTATCTCAAGAAGCAGGAAGCGGCCATCGCCATCTTGCAGCTGGAAAACGCGCGAGCACTGGCCAACCAGATTGGCGATACCCGTCGTCAGTTCGAGGTATTCCGCCTGCTCTCGCTGGCATATGAACAGAAAGGGTATGTACGCCAAGCCCTCGACAGCTACAAACGTTTCCACCGGTTGGGTGAAGAGGTGCGCCAACAAGAGATTGCCCTGGAACAAGCCGCAATCCGTGATAACTATGTCCAGGTCGAGCGGGTACAACATATCAAGGAACTGGAGCAGCAACTTAACCACAGCAAGCACCAGCAGGAACGCTATCTCTGGTCAAGCATCACCACCAGCCTGCTACTGGCGCTCTTTATCTACCTCTTCTTTACCCTCTGGCTCAAGTTGCGTACCACCCGCCTGCAACTCAAACGAACCGGGGAGGCCTTGCTGATCGAGCCACGATCCGGGCTAGCCAACTGGCAACGATTGATGAACCGCTGGCCGAGGGAGATGGCCAAACGCCAGCTGAAATCAGATCGCTGGTATCTCAGTGAACAGCCCTCCAGCGAGTTTGATGACAAGCTGCATTATCTGCTGTTCCGCGTCCCCTTTCTGAGCAACACGCTCGAGCAGCATGGTTATCAGGCCAGCAGCGAGATTGAGCTGGCGTTTGGGGCTTATGTCGATACCTTAACCCCGCAAGATGGCCGTATCTATGACCTGCGGGAAGGGCACCTCCTTTATGTCGTACCGCAGCGCCATGTCGCCAACCTGCATCAGTTGGCCAGTGACCTGCTACTCGCTATCTCAGCCTTCCCGTGTCACTACCTACTCGATCGCCGGGTAAGCCTGGGGATTGTCAGTCACCCCTTCCTGCCCAAGGCGGCAACAGCGCTTGATCACAATGGCCTGTTTGATCTCTGTTACCTTGCCCTGTCGGGAGCCATTCAGCTCAGTGAAAAACACCAGCAAAACGCCTGGCTGGAGCTCGCCGCCATCGATTGTCAACAGGCAGCATTTTTTAATGGGGATGTGTGGCAATGCGGCCTGATGGCAATTGACAAGGGGCTGGTAAAAGTCAATTCTTCTCATGAAAAGCAATGGGTTAATTGGCATCAGCTTGCAAGGAAGCAAGTCATTGATGACCGACCAGCAATATAGATAACAGCCAGAGCTCGACACCGGGTTTTACTACTGTTGCTATCAAACACCAAAAACAATAATGACAACAGGGCGACCTGATAATGAATGACATCGCTGCCGTAGCAGGACAATTAGCCAGGCTCAGGGAATCCCTTCAGCAAAAACAGCTGGAACTAGACGGTGTTCTCTCTTTCTCCGATGCTGAGCGGGCTCGCGGCATCCTGTTTATCAACAAGTTGATGCTCTCCTGCCGTGGCTTCGATCGTGAACTGGACAACCGTTTCGCCAAACTCAAATCCAAACTCGATAGCAATCCGGCCTTCACCGCGTTAGAAACCGATCTGCTGGCCATTGAAAAATTGCTGCAACAACACAGTAATGCGCTGGAAGAGTCGATAACCCTGACCCAGAGCGCCATCGAACTTGGCTCCAAACAGCTGAAAACCATCAAGGGCTTCCCCGAAGATACCCGCAAATCCCTCAAGGAATTTCTGGCCAGCCCGACGGGCTATGGCATTGCCGATCATCAGCGCAAGGTGATCAAATTGCTGGAGTTTTACCAGCAAGCAATCAAGATCCAGCTACTGCCCTCCGCTACCGAGCAATCAGCCGCCAGTCATCCCTCCGGTAACGACATCACGCCGGATCCAGATCCCTTTGATCTTAAGGATCACGCTCGCATTGCCGATGAGCTGCAGCGGCTGATCACCGAACTCGATTTTGCCGGATCCATCGGTGAAAGCCTGGCGGATATCCGTCGCCAACTGCTGGTCGGGGTCAATCCCGGTCTGTTGGCCGAAACCTGTTTGCAGGTGATCGAACTTATCATCGAAGGCACCCGTGAGGAGCGCACAGCTTCCCGCGCGTTCCTGAGCTCCCTCAACGAGAGTCTGTCAGCAGTCCATGTCGGGTTTACCGAGTCACTCGATGAAGGCCGGGCGCTGCAAAATGAGACCACGGAAACGCGCAAAGCGCTGGTCAACCAGCTGCAGGCTATCGACCATTCGCTGGCTCACCAACACACCTTTGATGCACTCAAACAGGCCATCTCCGGCCATATGGGTGCCATCAATTTGCTGTTGCAAGATCGCGATAACACAGCCACCAGAGAGCGCCATCTGCTCACCCGCCTCTCGAGCATGGAGTCCAAGTTGCGGTTGATGAAGGATGAGACAGCCGAATACAAAAAGCGGCTGACCATCCAAAAACACAAACTGTTCCTCGACAGCCTGACTCAGGTCCACAACCGGGCCGCACTCGATGAACGGCTTGAGCAGGAATACAAACGTTGGCTACGTTACGGCAGCCCGCTATGCATGGCGATCATCGACATCGACCACTTCAAGAACATCAATGATAACTACGGCCATCTGGCCGGCGACAAAGCTTTGAAAGTGGTCGCCAAGGCCCTGCAAAGCGCCCTGCGTGATACCGATTTTATTGCCCGCTTTGGTGGAGAAGAATTTGTCGTGCTGCTGCCCAACATCAACCCAGACAAATTTCAAACCCCCCTTGAAACCTTGCGTCAGACCATCAAGAGCATCCCGTTCCGTTTTCGTGATGCCAAGGTAGAGATCACCATCTCTATCGGTGCCACCCTGTTCAAGGAGGGTGATAATCCGTCCGATGTATTTGAGCGAGCAGATCAGGCGCTCTATCACTCCAAACACGGCGGACGAGACCAGGTGACACTGGCCTGATCGGTGACTAAAAAAACAGCGATCAGTCCCCCCCCTATTTCCCTCACCCCACCCTTGCCACTACTATCAACTTCAGGGGATGCAACATGGCGTCCCCTTTTCTCCCCAGGGAAAAACACAACGATAACAAGATGAGTAAGGGGAACCTATGATTACGCACATCAATCCCGTCGGCAGCATGGACTTGCTGTCGCAGCTTGAGGTGGACCGCCTCAAGCAAACTGCCTCCAGCGATATCTATCAACTGTTTCGCAACTGCTCGCTGGCAGTGCTCAACTCCGGTAGCCATACCGACAGCTCCAAGGAGATCCTGGAGCGCTTCAAATCGTTCGATATTCATGTGATCCGGCGCGAACGCGGGGTCAAGCTGGAGCTGTTCAATGCTCCCGAGCACGCCTTCGTTGATGGCGAGATCATCCGCGGCATTCAAGAGCATCTGTTCTCGGTACTGCGCGATATTCTCTATGTCTCCAATCAGCTCGAATCCAACCGCCTGGTCAACCTGACCAACTCTACCCATATTTCCAACGTGGTGTTCGCCATCCTGCGCAACGCCAAGGTGATCCTGCCGGGTGCCGATCCCAACCTGATCGTCTGCTGGGGTGGTCACTCCATCAATCAAATTGAGTATCAGTACACCCGTGCAGTGGGCAGCGAACTGGGGTTGCGCGAACTCAATATCTGTACCGGCTGTGGCCCCGGCGCCATGGAAGGGCCGATGAAGGGTGCAACGGTTGGCCATGCCAAGCAACGGGTACGTAACGGTCGCTACATAGGTCTGACCGAACCCTCGATCATCGCCGCAGAACCGCCCAATCCCATCGTCAACGAGCTGGTGATCCTGCCGGATATTGAAAAACGGCTGGAGGCCTTTGTCCGTCTGGGCCATGGCATCATTATCTTCCCGGGTGGGGTCGGTACCGCCGAAGAGCTGCTCTATCTGCTTGGCATCATGATGCACCCAGCCAACGAGCGGCAGCCGATCCCGATTATTTTGACTGGCCCGAAAGAGAGCGAAGATTACTTCCGTGCTATCGATGATTTCATCAAGGCCACCCTGGGTGAACCGGCGACCAAGCTGTATCGGATTATCGTGGGCGATGCACCGGAAGTGGCTCGCACCATGAAAGAGGCGATGCCGAAGATCCGTGAATATCGCAAATCGGTCGGTGATGCCTACTCCTTCAACTGGTCGCTCAAGATTGAGCCGGAATTCCAGCTACCGTTTGAGCCGGATCACGCCAGCATGGCCGGCCTGGATCTGCATCGCAATCAACCGCCGCAACTGCTTGCCGCCAACCTGCGTCGGGCCTTCTCAGGCATAGTCGCTGGCAACGTCAAGGAAGGGGGCATTCGCGCCATCGAGAAAAAGGGCCCCTTCAAGCTGCATGGTGACAAGGAGCTGATGCACCTGATGGACAAGCTACTGGAAAGCTTCGTTAAACAGCAGCGAATGAAGCTACCTGGCAGCCAGTATGTGCCCTGCTACGAGATAGTGCGCTGACGATCGTCAGCAAGCAGGCATCGCAATACGAAGGGAGGGGCGCACTGGCGCCCCTCCCTTTTTACTCTCTGGCGTGCGGATTACACCGAAAAACTCCCATCAAGCCAAGCAGTTGCTACAATAGCGCGTCCTGACTGCCAAGAGTGCCCCATGCCACACCTGCTTATCATCGATGCCCTCAACCTCATTCGCCGTCTGCATGCGGTGCAAACCCAGCAGGCGCTGACACCGGCCCAGGCGCTGGTTGCCACCCGTGCCAACCTTATCAATACCTGCCGTAAGCTGCTCGCCAATAGCGAACCGACCCATGTTATAGCCGTGTTCGATGGGGAGATACACAGCTGGCGCAAAGGGGTTTATCCGGCCTACAAAGAGGGGCGCACCCCCATGCCCCCCGAGCTGCGTGAAGGGCTGGCGACCCTGCAGGATGCCTTCTGGGAGTGTGGGGTCGATGCCCTGCTTTCCGAGACCGATGAGGCGGATGACCTTATCGCCACCCTGGCCTGCGGCATCGCCAGTCACGGCCATCAGGCGACCATCATCTCCACCGACAAGGGGTTCTGCCAGTTACTCTGCCCGCAGATCCAGGTTCGCGACTACTTCAACAAACGCTGGCTGGATGCGGCCTTCGTCCAGCAGCAATATGGAGTGGAACCGGCTCAACTGGTCGACTTCTGGGCTCTGACCGGTATCAATGGTTCCAATATCAAGGGGGTACCCGGTATTGGCCCCAAAACCGCAACGCAATTGGTGCAACAATACGGGAATTTAACGGCCATGCTGGCCGCTTGCCAGCAAGAGGACGCCAGTAAACTCCTGCTCAAGTTGCGCCAGCATCAGGAGGATGCCTTGCTAGCCCAGCGGCTGGTGCGCTTGCAACGGGATATCGTGCTGGGGTTCAACCTGCGGGACATCCGTTACCCGCCTCAGCCAGGGTGAATTACCGAAGAAAAATGCAGGCAAGGGCGCGAACCATGACGAGACTCACCCTCGCTGTTGATGAAAATGAGTAGAATGTAAAGGAATGTGGTTGGTTTGCTGAGTAAATGCTATAAAGCAGCCCCATCCTCCCCTATACCCTGGAAGTGGAACCCTCTCATGTCCAAAAGAAAAATTACCGTGGTCCCCGGCGACGGCATCGGCCCCAGCATCATCGAATCAGCCATCCAGATCCTGACCCATGCGGGCTGCGATTTTGAATACGAATATGCGGATGCCGGTCTGGTTGCCCTCGAAAAACATGGTGAGCTGCTGCCCCAGGCAACCCTGGATCTGATTGAGAAGAATAAGGTCAGCCTGAAAGGGCCATTGACCACGCCGGTCGGTGGCGGTTTTACCTCGATCAACGTCTCCCTGCGCAAGAAGTTCAACCTTTACGCCAACGTACGTCCGGTTATCTCCTTCAAGGGCACCAAAAGCCGTTACGAGAACATAGATATCATCACGGTGCGCGAGAACACCGAGGGAATGTACTCGGGTGCCGGTCAGAAGCGCAGCGATGACAACAAGAGCGCCGAGGCGATGAGCATCATCACCCGCGATGGAGCCGAGCGCATCGTCAAGTTCGCCTTCGAGTTGGCTCGTCAGGAAGGGCGCAAGAAGGTCACCATCATCCACAAGGCCAACATCCTCAAATCGACCTCTGGCCTGTTCCTCGAAGTGGCTCGCGAAATCGCCAGCCACTACCCGGATATCCAGAGCGAAGAGATGATCGTCGACGCCGCCTGCATGAATCTGGTGATGTATCCGGAGCGTTTCGACGTGATGGTCACCACCAACCTGTTCGGTGACATCCTCTCGGATCTCTGCGCCGGTCTGGTGGGTGGTCTGGGTATGGCACCGGGTGCCAATATCGGCGATGGCGCAGCCATCTTCGAGGCGGTGCATGGCTCTGCTCCCGACATCGCGGGCAAGAACATTGCCAACCCGACCTCGGTGATCCTCGCCTCCATCCAGATGCTGGAGTACCTCGGCATGCAGGATAAGGCGGAGCGGATCCGCGAGGCAGTACGAGCTACCATCGAATCCGGTGATCGGGTCACCCGCGATCTGGGCGGTAGCGCCTCCACCAGTGAATTCACCCAGGCGATCATCGATCGACTGTGAGTTAATCCATTGATTTAAAAAGGGAGCTTCGGCTCCCTTTTTTATATCTCCTACTCCTTTCCCGGATACTGGACAGCAACTATGTTCTAAAGATACGGATAGCAAGGAGGCTTGTTTATGAACGGAGGTGGGCTCTATCTGATCCCAGTTTGGCTACTGCTCAGTAGCAGTGTCGGGGCATTCGAATTGACTCAAAAGAGTCAAAGCCCCAGGCTGCCACTGCAAGATAAACGGGCCGCTACCGAAGTCTGGCGTTCCAGCCTGGATACCAACGACCTGCTCAAGGCCCCCAAAGCCCTCTCGTTTGGCATCGAGGTGTCTACCGATAGCGTTGGTAATCAGAAAATCACCTCCTACCCGCAACTTAATCTGACCCCGGAGAAGAGCGTCAGCCTGTCAGTCGAGCGCTTTCGACCCAAGGTCAAATTCAAGGCAGGGGGGATGCATACTTCCGTCAGATTACGCGGTGATGGGCTCAAAATGCAGTTCAGCCCGCTCGATAAGACCATTCCGCTGCAAATAGAGTTAAAGCTGACCGATGATGAATCATCCCTGCGCCTGGATTACCGCTTCTGACGGAACTCCCATCCCGCCAAGCAAAAAAAACCGACCGCATCACTGCGGTCGGTTTTTTTGATCAGCCTCTCGCGAAGGAGCTTACTCCTTGGCTTGCAGCTTGGAGATCCAGTACTTGTTATAAACATGCACGGTGATCTCTTCACGATCGTGATAGAGCTGCTTGGCCTGGATCACAAAGGCGTTATCGATCTCTTTAAGCATGCCACGCAACACCTCAATGTTGTGTACCGCTTCGGCATAGCGCTTCTTCATCGGCAGCTTTAGGTTAAACATCGCTTCTTGACAATCATTCTCACGGAACCAGTCCGCGATCATGTGGACGACCCGCGCCGGTTTCTCAACCATGTCGCACACCAGCCAGTAGGTATTCTTCTTGCTCGGACGCCAGACAAAACCATCATCGCGCAGGTGCTTGACCTGACCGCTATCCATCAGGGATTGGGCCATTGTGCCGTTATCCACTGCGGTTACCATCATGCCACGACGTACCAGCTGATGGGTCCAGCCACCCGGGCAAGCGCCCAGGTCCACTGCCTTCAGGCCGGAGCAGAGGCGCAACTCCCACTCTTCACGGGGAACAAAGACGTAAAACGCCTCTTCCAGCTTGAGGCTGGAGCGACTCGGTGCATCCGGCGGACAACGCAGACGCGGGATCCCCATGTGGAATTCGGAGTTGTTGAACGAGTAGGAGTAACCCAGCAACAGGTGATCGTTAGCCATGAAGAAGGCGTGGAACACCGGACGGTGCGGCGTCTCCTTCTTGGTCAGGCGATCATTGCTACGCAGCGCCTGACGCAGCGGCACAGTGAACTTGCGGCAGAAAGCTGACAGCTCTTTCGCTTCGTTGGTGTCAGCGGTCTCAACCCGTACATCACCACAAATGGTGTATTCACTGGTCGCTTCAATGATCGGTGAAATCCGATCGGAGACATCCAGATCCTTCAGCTCGTGGGTCACCACTAGCATCTGACGAATAAAGATAAGCTCTTTGAATGGCAGTTTGCGGGCCAACAGATCGGCCTGCTCCTCATCATACAACTCGAAGATCACATAACCGCTGTCGTCCTTGACCCGGGCAAAACCGTAGCACTGCATGCTACTGGCACGCTCGGTGATCTCTGCCGCCGCCTCTTTCTCAAAACCGGGGCGGCAATAAAGCAGCAGATTATTCATTTTTTCCTCCAAGACGACAGCCAGCCCATATCAGAGCTACCCATCCCAACATAAAACAGAGGCCACCAGCCGGGGTGATAAGCCCCAACCCTTTGCTGCCAAGCAGCACCATGGCGTAAATACTGCCGGAGAATCCGAAGATCCCCAGCACAAATGCGGTGCCAGCCAGGTTAATCACCTTGCTGCGCACGCCACAAAAGCCCAGTACCAGCAGGGCCAATGTGTGAAAAAACTGGTATTGCACGGCGGTATTGAATGCGGCCAACAGCGCGGGGGTAGTACCGCTCGCCGCCAGACCGTGAGCACCATAAGCGCCCAGCATGGTCCCGGTCAGGCCAAAAAAGCCCGCTAGAACAAGCCAATGTCGGTGGATCTGCATCCTCATTATTCCTGTCTTGTCAGGCCCGGCACATCAACCATCACCACTTGGCTACCCGCGCAGGGCAACAAAGTGCTTGATGGTATCCGCGGCATACTGCATGTTTTCCTGCTCGCTCACACCGCTGACTTTTCGTGGTTTGAAACCATGATCGCCATCGGTCAACCAATGGACCGATACGTTGGGTGAGAAGGGGAATTCTGCCAGTTCGGCGCGACTGCCGAAGGTGTCGCGTTCTCCCTGCAACAGCAGAGTAGGTACCTTTATTTGCTTGAGCACGTCCCCCCGCCAGCGGTCAGGCTTTGCCGGGGGGTGGAAAGGATACCCGAGAATGAGCAATCCTGCAGCATTCATCGCATCGCCACCGTCATGATATAACTCGGCGGCCATCCGTCCCCCCATCGACTTACCTGTCAAAAATAGCCGTGGATGAGCAAACTCCCGCACCATCTGGCGCCAATGCTCGAGTAACAGCGGCTGCCTGTCCGGCGGGCGGCGCTTGCCATCTTGTGCCCGTTTGGTCATGTAGGGGAAGTTAAAGCGCACCACTTCGATCTCGGGCCCCGCCAGCAGGCGTGACAGCTCCGCAAGAAAAGCATGATCCATCCCCGCGCCAGCGCCATGGGCCAGCAAAATGCGAACGGGGGCATCAACGGCCCCCTCCCTCAGCACATCAATCATCGCCGAGCAACGCCCTGCGCCGGGCTTCTTCCTGCTCCACCAGCTCCAGCATCCAGTCGCGGAAAGCAACGATCTTGCCCTGATCAGACTGTTGTTCCTGGCACACCAGGTAGAAGGCATTCTTGCTCACCAGCACCTGCTCAAACGGACAGATGAGACGACCCGCTTCGATCTCTGGCTGAGCCAGCACACTGTGGCCAAGGGCTACCCCCTGACCGTGGATAGCGGCCTGGATCACCATGGTCGAGTGGCTGAAAATAGGCCCCTGATTGACGTTGGGGGCATCGATATCGAGCTGGCGGAACCAGGCCTTCCAGTCGCGGCGTGAGGTATCGTGCAACAAGGTATGACGGATCAGGTCATCCGGTGTCCGGAGCGGCTTGGGCCCGGTCAGCAGCAAGGGGGAACAGACCGGGATCAGGTATTCGGTGTGCAATTTGTCGCACCGCAGGCCGGGCCAGTTGCCGCGCCCGTAATAGATGGCGACATCCACATCGTCAGTAAGCGCCCCTTCATCGAGGTCGACCGCCTTGATCCGCACATCGATATCCGGGTGACGCTCGCTGAAGCGCACCAGTCGTGGCACCAGCCACTGGATGGCAAAACTCGGCTGCAAACTGACGGTCAGCGCCCCCTTGGCGCTGCGGGCCAGCAACTTGTCGGTCGCCTCCGAGATGGAGGTAAAAATATCTTTGATGTCGAGAAAATAGCCCTGCCCCTCTTCGGTCAGCAACAAGGAGCGATTTTTACGGCGAAACAACTTGATACCAAGATACTCCTCCAGCGCCTTGATCTGATGACTGATGGCAGCTTGAGTCACAAACAACTCTTCTGCTGCGCGGGTAAAGCTTAAGTGGCGAGCCGCTGCTTCAAACGCCTTGAGGGCATTAAGCGGTGGTAAACGACGAGACATGACACCAGCCGACGATGAGTTTTTCTAATGGGGCGCATTATAATTTGTCGGTTGCGGGCAGACCAGTGAATAAACATAATTCGCCCAGCAATCAGTCGTCATATGGCTCACATTTTCTACTACATGTTGGTTTACATGTGTTTTTCGTGAGTCTTTCGACTGTGATTGTGGTGTTGTGTTACTTCCTCTGCGGGAAGAGGGGCTCAAATCTTCTCGATTTGACCCCGTCTGTCATCTGAATGTGTTTGGCGCCTCCAGTCGGATGGCGCCTTTTTTCATCCCTTTACACTTTGAACTGCCCCACCAACTGCTGCTGTTTATCTGCCAGTACCGACAACTCCCGACCATTTTCGGCAGAGGTCGCCGCTTCGGCACGGATGGTATGGCTCACATCGCGAATGTTGCTGACGTTGCGATTAATCTCGTCTGCCACCCGGCTCTGCTCTTGGGCTGCACGGGCAATCTGCTCGTTCATTTGATGGATGGTGGAAACTGACTGGATGATCTGCTCTAGCACCTGCACCGAGAGGTCCACCTTGGCGAGGGTCTCGTCCGCCTGAGCATGGCCATCGCGGATCGCCTTGACCACGGCGCCGGTACCGGATTGCAGCAGGCTGATCAGAGTCTGGATCTCGACGATGGCATTCTGGGTGCGACCTGCCAGATTACGCACCTCATCAGCCACCACCGCGAAACCACGGCCCTGCTCACCGGCCCGCGCCGCCTCGATCGCCGCATTCAATGCCAGCAAATTGGTCTGCTCGGCAATCCCCTGGATCACGATAAGGATGTCATTGATGTTGTCACTGTTGGCGGCGAGCCGTTCCACCACCGGCTGGGCATCGTTGATGATGTTCATCAGCTTGCGCATCGCTGCCTGGGTATCTGCGACCACATATTTACCCTCTTGCGCCGCAGCATCTGTGGTGTTGGCCGCCGCAACTGCAGAGCTGGCATTACCGGAGACCTGCAGCGCCGTGGCGCTGAGCTCTTCAAATGCGGTCGCCACCAGATCGATCTCCTGATACTGGGCCTGCATACCACTGCTGGTGCGCTCGGCAACTTGCGCCGCCTGCTCGGCACTGCTGCGGGTGCCGGCAACCGTATCAATCACCTGACTGATGGTGGATTGCAGCTTGTTGAGGAAACTGTTGAACCACTTGGCCAACTCGCCAATTTCGTCTTGTCGCTGGATCTCGATACGCTGGGTCAGATCCCCCTCACCGGTAGCGATGTCCTTGAGACGGGCCACCACGGCGTGAATAGGGGCCACTATCTGGCGCGCCATCAGCCAGATAAAAATCAACGCCACCAGTGAAATCAGCACCCCGATCATCAGCTGCGAGACCACGCTACGATTGGCCTCACTGGCAAGATCATCCTGCAGTTGCTGGGCCGAAGCGAGCACCACGGCCCTTGGCAACTCGATATAGATACCCCATTTACCGTCGGTACCCCGCATCGATACCGGCATAAAGGTTTGCAACAGGGCACCATCGCTGCTCCAGCGACTCAGCTCTTGTCCCTGGCTGAGCCACCCTTTCAGCTCGGTGGCCAACCCTTGATACTGCTGACCCAATCCGCGCCCCAGGGTCACCTCAAACTGATCCGCCCCCGCCACTCGCCCCTCATGGCTCACCAGCAATATCTTGCCTTGGCCGTCATAGAGCTCCTTATCCATCGCTGAAACCAGATTTTGCAAAGTGCTCAGGGAGATATCGACCCCGACCATTCCCAGCAATGTCCCCTGATCAAGCAAGGGTGCGGTGACCGAGGTGATCAAGACTTTTTTGTCGCCAACATCGTCCAGATAGGGCTCCAGCAAACAGAGTCCGCGGGAGCGGATACTGCAGCGATACCATTCGTTTTCGACCCCGCCAGCAGCGGTAGGTGTCTCGTCAGCAAGCACATCCTCGTTCTGCACCTCGGCAACCAGCTTGCCATTGTCATAGGCCCAGTAGGAGGAGAACCGTCCCTTGTCGTTGGCGCCAAGTTCGGTCGAGCCCTGATAATTGCTGTCCTCTCCATCCAGCTGGTCAGGCTCGAACACCGCGTATACCCCGAGCAAATTGGTGGATGAGGCGGCAGCATCGTGTAACTGCTGATTGATGGCACTGCGCAGCGCCTCCGAATGAACAAAGTTGTCGGCCGCATTCTTGCGCTGGAACAACACGCTCTCGGCCAGCAAACTGGCCCGAAAATAGGCCTCATCGAGATAGCTGGTCACCTTGGCCGCCTGTTCGGAGCCCATCGCCTTCATCCAGTTCTCGGCTGACTGCTGAGCATCCTGCATGGTGGCTTGTCGCACCTGTTGCTGCATCTTGTCCGCGTTATATATCGAGGAAGCGACCAGCGCAGCAGCGGTGACCAATAGACAGCAGCCAGCGATCAGGGTAATCCGGCCCTGGACAGAAAGTGCGCTCATGCCAATGTTCCTATGTAAGAGAGAGCGATATGGGTAGATTATCGACTTTATAAACAAAAACTTAACCATCCCACAGCAAATCCAGTGATAGCTGGTTAACCTCCCCCTCTTTTGGCAACCCCACCACCAGCCCCAGCAAGCGCACCGAACGCCCTTCCGCACGCAGCAGACCCTCTTTTAGCAAAGGGATAAACAGGCTGGCCTGATAGCCGCCTTGGCTGCGATAGACAGTAGTCTGATGGAAGTCGGCAAATTTTATTTTAATCCCCTGTCCCATCACCTGCTCGGCACAACAGGCAGCCTGGAAACGCCGCTCCAGCTCCGGCAGCAACTGCTGCAATACCGTCAAGCAAGCCTCCTCGTTCGACAGATCGCTTGCCAGCGTGGTCTCCACTCCGATGGTTTTGCGGATCCGGTGCGCCTGCACCGGCTGCTCATCCAGACCCCAGATCCGGGTCGTAAGCATCTCGCCCAACTTGCCAAAACGGCGGCACAGCTCGTCGGCAGGCAAGGCTCGCGCATCCTCACAGGTGTAAAGCCCCTGCGCCTCCAGCCGCTCGGCAGTCTTGCGACCGACCCCGGGCAGTTTGCCAAGGGGCAACTGGCAGACAAACTCCGCCACCTCATCGGGGCGAATGACAAACAACCCATCAGGCTTGCGCTGCTCCGAGGCGAGCTTGGCCAGAAACTTGTTCGGTGCCACCCCGGCCGAGGCGGTCAGGCCCAGTTCGCTGACAATGGCCTGACGGATCTCCTGGGCCATCAAGGTGGCACTGCCGCCGCAGCAGGTGCTATGGGTCACATCGAGATAAGCCTCGTCCAGCGACAGCGGTTCCACCAGATCGGTATAACGGAGGAAAATAGCCCTGAGCTGGCGGGAGATATCTTTGTAAACCGCCATTCGCCCGGGGATCAGCACCAGCGGCGGACAGAGCTTTTTCGCCAGTGCGCTCGGCATGGCGGAGCGCACCCCGAAGCGGCGCGCTACATAGTTGCAGGTCGAGATGACGCCACGCCGCTCGGAGGCACCACCGATGGCCAGCGGCACCTCCCGCAGTGAGGGGTTGTCCCGCATCTCCACGGCGGCAAAAAAGCAGTCCATGTCGATATGGATGATCTTGCGCATACCACTGTATAAATAAACAGACATAGCATCATCTTACCCCAAGGACAGCAGTAGCTCTATCTCTCTCATTGCGGCTAGAATAATAGACTCCAAGGAGACCTTTATCATCACAATGACAAGGAGCGTTCGGGATGAAATATGTTTGGCTGGGACTCTGTTTACTGCCGATGGCTGGCATCAGCAAGAACAACCCGACGGCAGAGTGCCGCTGGCTGTACGACCGGATTGAGATACTGGAACAGGCTATCAAGAAAGGGGACACGCTAGGTACCGAACAGGAGTTGTCGCGCTGGCGCGGGGAGTTCGAGAGCAAGCAATGTAAACAGTACGACTACTGAGCCGGACAAGATGGCGTGATCGACAACGGCTGATAACAAACGGGCCCCGGTCAAGATGACCGGGGCCCGTTTTTCAAAGCATGGCTAACTTGATTCATCAGCAGAGTGCGGTCAGGGCAGCACCATGGGGCCTGCCACCGCCATCGCCAGCTCATCCCCGCGCAGCACCCGTACCAGTTCGAGAGTAAACTCGATGGCACTGCCCGGCCCCTGACTGGTAATAAGGTGATGAGCCTCATCCCTGACCACCCGCTCACGGGACAACAACGATGTCGGTAGTTGGGGCTGAAAGGCGGGATGACAGGTGACGATGGCGCCATCCAGCAGGCCGTGATGTTGCAACACCACCACGGGGGCGGCACAGATGGCAGCGCGCCAGCGGCCAAGTACTGCCTGCTCTTTGAGCAGGTCGATTGCCAGCGGGGTATCGCGGATCACTTCGCTGCCGGGCAAACCGCCAGGCACTACGATAGCTTCAAAGTCCCGACTGGTCAGCTCGTCGATGTGACAATCGGCCACCAGTTGTACTCCGCGCGAGGCGCGGATCTGCCGTAACCCGGCAGGACAACAAGAGGCCAACACTACCTCGATGCGAGCACGCACCAGGGTATCAACGATGGCAACTGTCTCAATCTCTTCAGACCCAGGGGCCACCAGCACCAGTACACTCACTTCAGCCTCCTTGCAGCTTGCTCTGCCGTGTAAAAAGGTCAGACTGCCTGACTCTTCTCTTTGATCGCCTGATAGAGCCCCTGATTGACCGGTGCGGCGATACCATGCTTGGCCGCCTTGCTCAGCAGGAAGCCGGTGATGGCCTCAATCTCGGTCTCTCGTCCCAGCTCCATATCCTGATACATGGAGGAGTAGTTGTCGGCAGTCAACTCGACCACTGTCATCGCCCGGCGCTGCAGCTCTTCAGCCGTGGTGGCAATACCTTCGGCGCACATCACATCCGCCACTTCCACGCAGATCTGCTGCAGGACATCGGCAAAACGGGGGCCAGCCAGCTCGCCGTTTTTCAGCTTGTAGAGCGCAGTAAGCGGATTGATGGCACAATTTATCGCCAACTTTTGCCACTGACGAGCCAAAACATGCTCATCCCAGCCGGCCTGACCGAGGGCAACAGCAAGATCATCCGCCAATCCGGCATAAGCCTTGGCAGCCTCATTGATCGGGCCAAGCCAGGTTTCACCCTTGCCAGTATGGCGGAAGACAAAATGGCCGCAGCGCATGGCACCATGGCTGGTGACCCCGGCAATCACCGGATTGTGCGGGAACATCTCGACTACCTGCTCGGCAATCCCCATCCCGTTGTGCAGCAGCACAATCGGTACCGCGGCGTCCAGTTTACCTGCCAGCGGCGTCAGAGCGGCAATAACCTGGCTGGCCTTGGTCATCACCAGCAGACGCTTGATCTTGCCGGGTTTGCTGACAAATCCGCGCTCGATATTAAGCAGTTGCACCTGCCCTTCCAGCGAGGTGAAATCGGTCCCCGGATGGAGCGTGGACTGATGGTGATCGCGCAACAAGACACGGGTTGATTGGCCGCTGATGGTCAACAGGGAGGCAACCACGCCGCCGAGGGCGCCGCATCCCAACAGTGACCACTGCGGGATAACAGGTGGAATAACAGCAGGGGTAGCAAGCTGTCGGGAACTCTTAAATCCGCTTGGCATGATGTGACTCTGTCAGGGTAAGGGTTGCATTCCTCTCAACCTGTTACCGAAGGAAATTGAAGATATCATGAATGGACACTAACGGGTCCACCCGTTCTGTGCGCAGGGGATTCTAGCAGAGCGGCCCTATCAAAATCAGCAAATTTGCCGATTTTCTGGTAGATTTGCCCACCTATAGCGCAACATGAGGAGCCCTGAAATGCCGTCATTCGATATTGTCTCAGAAGTCAAAATGAACGAGGTGTTGAACGCCGTCGAGAACGCCAATCGTGAACTGGCGACCCGTTTCGATTTTCGTGGTGTTGAAGCCAGCTTCGAGCTGAACAAAGAAGAAGTAAAGTTGGAGGCTGATGCCGACTTCCAGCTCAAGCAGATGGTCGAGATCCTGCGCGCCGCCCTGCTCAAGCGCAATATTGAGAACAGCTCGATGGAAGCTGGGGACAGCGTTCACTCCGGCAAGCGCTTCCACCTGACCGTCAAGTTCAAGCAGGGGATCGAAAAAGAGATCGCCAAGAAGCTGGTCAAGCTGATCAAGGACTCCAAGATCAAGGTGCAAGTTGCCATTCAAGGGGATGAAGTGCGCGTCACCGGCAAGAAGCGTGACGATCTGCAAGAAGCCATGGCACTGGTGCGTGGCGCCGAGCTGGGTCAACCGATGCAGTTCCAGAACTTCCGCGATTAATTTATCCACTCAGCCGTGGCGCACTCATTGACTCGTGCCACGCTATAAATCGCAGCCATAAAAAAACCGGAGCAAATGCTCCGGTTTTTTGTACCCCAAGTTCTATTAAAACTTGTAGGTAGCGGAGAAATAGTGACCAAAGCCTGTAGTTTTCAAAGCATCACTATTCTGAATACCATAAGTATCGTTGAAATACTTCAGACCATAACCAACAGCATAACGATCGGAATGCCAGTAGATACCATGGAAGGTATTAGTCCCATCAGTGGAACTTCCTTCAGCATCAAACAAATGATCAAGGTAACCCTGATACGCCATGAAACTACCATTGGAGAAGGTATAGAAAGGCTTAAACCAGGTAATAGAGAACTGATATCCATTCCAGCCCTCACCGCTAGTGTCGAATTTTGTGCCGTTCTTTTTATCCGTGTCATCTTTACGTGGGATATTGTAAATACTGCCACTTTCGTTGACATGGCGCTTGTAAAGGTTCATGCCCATTTTACCAAACCAAGGCACTTCAACATCAGTACCCAAACCAACAAAAGATTCAAAAGAACCGTGGCTCCCGCCTGCGTTAAAGAGAGATGCAACATACAGTTCTTTGATAGGGCCAACTGAAAGGTCTTTACCTGTCAGAGCATCAATAGACATGCGAGGTGCAAACTTGATGAAGAGGTTCTCTTTGTCATGTTTGTCACTGTGTTTTGAATCAAAGATATCGAAAACATCGACGTAACCATACAGGTCAAAAATACCGGAACGACCACCGAACTCCATTTCGAAATAAGTGTCGTTGTAACCATCAGGGCCATGTGGCATCTGGTCAATGGTATGCATTACGTTGAACTGCATCCATTTAAAATCATTCTTGTGGATATCACCGCTGTAATCAGCAGCAAAGGCCGGGGTAGCGGCAGCAGCCAGCAGACCGGCAGCGATAAGCGTCTTGGTAAATTTGGCCATTTTATTGGTCTCTTGTACGTTAGTTGAGGTTTTCCGTAGCCTGCCCACAAGGAGCGAGAGCAATTCTAATCAAATAAAATAGGGGTAGAAACAACTTCTCGGGAACTTTATCCGGAAGTGTGAATCTAATCACCCCGCATTTTACGCAAACGCTTGCTATTTGTCAGTAGCAGATAGCAACTGATTCCCCTTTCTGGCTACCAAAACAATCAACAGTAACACCGGCAAGCCGAGCACACTGGTCGCGACAAAGAAGGTACTGTAGCCAATCTGCTCCACCACCTGCCCCGAGAAACCGGCCAGCAACTTGGGCAATAGCAACATCACCGAGCTGAACAAGGCGTACTGGGTCGCTGAAAACGCCACATTGGTCAGACTGGAGAGATAGGTCACGAAAGCCGCGGTTGCAATACCGGCGCTGAGGTTATCCAGCGAGATGATCAGGGTCAGCAGCTCCAGGTTGTGGCCCACCTGATGAAGCAGGGCGAACAGCAAATTAGTGCTGGCGGTGAGCAATGCGCCGAGAAATAGAATACGCAAGGTACCAAAACGCATCACCAGTATTCCCCCCAACGCGGCACCGACCAGGGTCATGATGACTCCAAATACCTTGGTGATACTGGCCACTTCGGTTTTGCTGAACTGCATATCCACGTAAAAACTGTTGGACATCACCCCCATCACCACATCAGCCACCCGGTAACAGGCGATCAGCGCCAAAATAAGCAGCGCCGAGCTACCATAGCGACGGAAAAAATCGGCAAACGGACACCAGACCGCTTCGTAGCCCCAGGCCCCCGCACTCGCCAGCAGAGCAGGCCAGCCTTTTTCCAGCAGCAGCGCCTTGCGCTCGGCCTGTTGCTCACCCTGCCCCGCCAGATCGATATCCGGTTCGTGACAAAACAGGGTGGTAATAACCCCGAGCGACATCAGGCCCGCCATCACCAGATAAGTAATTTGCCAGCCACGATAGTCATAACCGCTATTGCTGCCAAACCAGGCCGCCAGCGCCAACGCACCCGCGCCTGCCATGATCATCGCCAGCCGGTAACCGGTCATATAAGAGGCAGCCATCGCTGCCTGCAGCCGCTCGGGGGCGGACTCGATACGATAGGCATCAATGACAATATCTTGTGTCGCCGAGGCAAAGGCTACCAGCAGGGCAAACATCGCCAGTTGAGCCAACCCGGTCTTGGGATCGCAGAACGCCATGCCAACCAGCGCCGCGGCGATCAGCAACTGGGAGAAGAACATCCAGCTACGGCGACGACCCAGCAGTCTCGAGAGCAGCGGCAGCGGCATACGATCCACCAGCGGTGACCACAACCACTTGAAACCATAGGCCAGTGCAACCCAGCTCATGTAACCGATATCGGTCAGACTGACATCGGCTTCGCGCAACCAGAATGAGAGGGTACCGAACACCAGCAACAGCGGCAGGCCCGATGAGAAACCCATAGCAAAGAGAATAAATACCCGAAATTCGAGATAAACGGCGAGGGACTCTCTCCAGCTTGGTTTGCGGACCATGTTTAACTACCTGACGACTTTGGAAAAGTGCGCCATTTTGGCAGGTTGATGGCCGATAGCCAAGGCGAGCAAAGAGATCGGCGCAAAGAAGCCCGGATAGAGAAAAGGCACATCTCAAGCGGGATGTGCCTTGCATGGAGCATGACGGGATCGCAGTGACGAACCGCGTCCGGCGAGGTTACTTGCCGGCTTTCTTGTCGACTTTCTTGTCCGCCGCAGTTTCAGCCAGTAGCACCACCTTCTTCAGAATGATGGGGCTGGTTGGCACATCGTTGGCGCGCAGAATGGAGCTGTAACCGGTCTGCACCTGAGCCAGCTTGTCCAGCACATCCATCCCCTGTACCACCTGACCAAACACGGTATAACCCGCAGCGCCACCGGCGTTGAGGTTGTTGTTGTCGACCAGATTGAAGTAGAACTGGCGAGTGGCGCTGTCGACCGATTGGGTGCGGGCCATGGCAATGCTGCCGCGTTTGTTGGGCAGACCTCCACGAGACTCGTTGATCACGGGGTCAAAGGTGGGCAGTTGCTGGAACTGCTGGTTGTAGCCGCCCCCCTGCACCACAAAGTCCTGGATCACCCGGTGGAACAGGCTGCCATCGTAACTGCCATCAGCCACATAACGCAGGAAGTTCTTCACCGTCTGGGGGGCTTGTTTGGACGCCAGCTCCACCACGATATTGCCGTGGTTGGTCTCCAATCTCACTTTCGGGCCAGCAAATGCCAACGGGGCGATCAACATGGCCAGTAACCAGAGTTTTTTCATCATCAGACCCCTGCACCGCTCGGTTGACCTTTCAGGTAACCACGCAGCGCGTCATCCGCCATGATCTGTTGCAGCACGCTGCCCAGTTGCAGGTTCAGGGTCGATTCCAGATCGGCCATGCCCGGCTCGCTCGGGCTCTCCTTGCTGGAGGACATGTTGAACTGCTTGGTCAGACGGTTGCCCTGGAAATCAGCGATCACCTGCAGGCTGACGCGGGACTTGGTGACATAGGTAAAGGTCTTCTCTTCCACGTTGACCGCCGCATTGGAGATCACCAGTGTCAGGTTGGTGGTGCCACTGTTGCCCACTTCCAGACCCTGGCTGCGCAGCCCTTCGGCCAGCCGCTCGGCCATCAGCAGATTGAGCGGGCGTTCGCTATTGACCAGCACCGGCGCTTTCTCTTTATGTTTGATGGAGAAGACGTAGGCAGCCTCACGCTTGTCTACCCCTTCCATGGTAATGCGGTTGCCAGAGTAGTATTGTTGGTTGGCGGGGATCACCTGCGGATTGAGCAGCGCCGTCTCCGGCCAATGAGTGGCACACCCGCCCAGCATCAGGGCGGCCAGCAGCAAGAGTGACTTTTTCATCATGGTTTCCTTTGGCTTTAGCGTTTGATGGCTTTCAAAATAACGAATTTGCTGTTCGACGCAACGACTTGTGCGTTGGCAAACAAGCGTTTGAGTTTGTTGTGATAGTCCAGATGACGGTTGCCTACTATCCAGAGTTCACCCCCTTGAGGCAACACCCGGTGCGCATCACTGAACATCTGCCAGGCGATATGATCGGTGATCGCCTGCAGCTGATGGAAGGGGGGATTGCAGAGGATCCGATCTGCCGAACCGACCGCCACCCCGTCGAGACAGTTGTTGACCATAAAGCGGGCACGCGGCAGTGCATCGGGCAGATTGTGCTCGACGTTCAGCTGTGCCGAAGCGACCGCCATATAGGATTCATCGATAAAGGTCACCTCGACCTCGCTGTCTTTGGCCAGCAGCGAGAGGCCCAGCACCCCGTTGCCGCAACCCAAATCGATCACTTTCCGCGCACTGTTGATCGGTAAATTGTCCAGCATAAAGCGGGCACCGATATCGAGACTGGTGCGCGAGAAAACGTTGGCATGGTTGTGGATCAGCATGTCGGTCCCCTCCAGCGGCCAGACGGTCAGGAACGGATTGGTCAGCGCGGGTTGCTCTGCCTGCGGCTCGCAGTGAATGAGGCGCGCCTTTTTCCAAGCCAGCGAAGTACGGGTCGGCCCCAGATACTTTTCGAACAGCTTGAGCGTGGAGGTATGAATATCCTTCGCCTTGCCAGCGGCGATGACGCGGGTTGCCGGTGTCACCACCTGACGCAACGCCAGCAGTTGCTGCTCCAGCAGCGCTTGGTATTTGGAGACCTTGATCACCACCAGCACGGGGGCATTCGGCAGCGGTGCCAGCCCATCCTGCAGCGTTATCCCGTCAGCATCGAGTCCGTTGTCGGCCAGATTGGCCAAGGTCGCCCGTTCGCTGATATAGGAGTCGGTGACGCAGCAAGGGGAGTGAGGATGCAGGTATGCCGCCAGCGCCCCGAAGCCGTCATTCATGATGACCACCGGGCCCGCCTGCTCGAGGGGAGATTCAGCCAGGGTGTTGATCAGATATTCGTCAGCCGCATCCCAGGCTTGCAGGGTCTCCTGACTCTGGCGCGGATAGCGGTAGAGCATGAGCTGGCAGTGGGGAGTGTCGAGAAGGGTTTGCATAGGAAGAGTCCAACCTCGGCTTGGTTCGTGTATACAGGCGCCAGGGGTGACGCAAAGTGGCGCTATTCTAGCGAGGAGCAGAAATTTCACCAGTTCGATGCGCATCAAGCGGGCGAACGACGGCGATTTCTCCCTTTCGGGGGCTTATTCCATACCGCAACTGCCGCTAGAATGGCCCGACATTCACTCTGGAAGCAGACCCGATGACTATCCAACAACTGATTGCAGCCAAGCTGACCGCCGCCCTCTCCCCGACTCTGCTGGAGGTGATCAACGAAAGCCACATGCACCGTGTGGAACCGGGTTCAGAGAGCCACTTCAAGGTGGTGATCGTCTGCGAGCAATTTGCAGGGCAACGGCTGCTGGCTCGCCATCGCCAGGTCAATGCCATTCTGGCCGATGAGCTGGCAGGCGCTGTTCATGCACTGGCTCTGCATACCTACACAGAGAACGAGTGGCAGGAGAAGGGCAATGCCCCCCGTACCCCGAGCTGCGTTGGCAAGCCGTCCCTCTTCTGATCAAAGCGCAGCCCTCATCCCCCCCACTGGGGCGCGCCACACAAAAATGTAACAACTTTCCCCAATTAGACCGTAAAAGGCTACATCTAAAGGGGTGTTTTGCAGGGTGATCACTTTTGTTGATAGCTGAGATAACAACAAATACCCCTATCGAGGTATCCAAATAAAAAAACCTTTAAAACCACGACTTACAAGGCATCAGAGGCTTATTCATTGCAGGTTAATTTTGTGATGGCACGGGGATTTTGCCCATTTTGCATGGCAGAAAATGCACCTTAAGTGGTAAACTCAAGCGCTTTTGAGTGACCTTGCATGTTGAATAATTGTTAAGCCTGAATATTTGGCGTGACCACAGCAGCGGCTCATTCAACCACCCGTCGTGATGTATTTCTCGGCGCTAACCAACCTCTCTTCCCGTAACGGTAGTGCAATTGAGTATGATTACAATCAAAAGAGGACTGGACATCCCCGTGCTGGGTGCGCCAGAGCAAGTAATCTACGATGGCCCCGCCATCACCCGTGTTGCGACACTGGGCGAGGAGTTCGTGGGGATGCGACCTACTATGTTCGTCAAAGTAGGTGATCGCGTCATCAAAGGTCAGGATCTTTTTGAAGATAAGAAGAATCCGGGCGTTAAATTCACAGCTCCCGCCACCGGTGTGGTTTCAGAAATCAACCGTGGTGCCAAACGTATTCTCCAGTCTGTGGTCATCGACCTCGACGGATCTGATGAACAGGTGACCTTTGAGCATGTTGCTTCTGCCGAGCTGGCCAAGCTCGAGCGCAGCAAGGTGCAAGAGATCCTGATCACATCAGGTCAATGGACTGCATTGCGTACTCGTCCATTCAGCAAAGTGCCGGCGGTAGGCTCTGCCCCGCGCGCCATCTTTGTTACTGCTATGGACAGCAACCCGCTGGCCGCCAGTGCCGAGCTGATTATCAAGGAACAGCCCCAGGCATTCCTCGATGGTCTGGCCGTCCTGACCCGCCTGACCGACGGTAGCGTCTATGTCTGTAAAGGCGAAGGCAGTCTGCCCCACTCTCCGCTGGCTCAGGTCAAGGAAGAGATCTTCGTCGGGCCACACCCTGCCGGTTTGCCAGGTACCCATATCCACTTCCTGGATCCGGTCAGTAGCACCAAGGTGCAGTGGCATATCAACTATCAGGATGTGATCGCATTCGGCAAGTTGTTCACCACAGGTCAGATCTGCACCGACAAGGTGATCGCGCTGGCCGGTCCGAACGTGCTCAAACCGCGTCTGCTGCGTACCCGTTTGGGTGCCTGTATCAGCCAGTTGACCAACAATGAGCTGCGTGCCGACGAAAACCGTGTCATCTCCGGATCGATCCTCAGTGGTGCCAAAGCCGAAGGGGTTCACGACTACCTGGGCCGTTATCACAATCAGGTCTGTGCATTGGGTGAAGGTCGCGAGAAAGAGTTCCTTGGCTGGATCAACCCCAGCGCCAACAAGTTCTCGATCACCCGCACCACCCTCTCTCACCTGATGAAGGGCAAGCTGATCAACTTCACCACCACTACCAACGGTAGTGACCGCTCCATGGTACCGATTGGTAGCTATGAGCGGGTGATGCCACTCGACATCCTGCCAACCTTGCTGCTGCGAGACATGATCTCTGGCGATAGCGATGGTGCGCAAGCACTGGGCTGCCTGGAGCTGGATGAGGAAGATTTGGCGCTCTGTACCTTTGTCTGCCCTGGCAAGACAGAGTACGGCCCAGTCTTGCGTGAGTGCCTGACCAAGATTGAACTGGAAGGTTAAGCAATGAGTTTCAAGCAACTTCTTGAAAATATGGAACACCACTTCGAGCCGGGTGGCAAGTACGCCAAGTACTACGCCCTGTTCGAAGCGGCGTACACCCTGTTCTACACCCCGGGTACCGTTACCCGCAATGCTGCCCACATCCGTGATGCGCTCGATCTGAAGCGTATGATGATCATGGTGTGGCTGGCCGTGTTCCCGGCGATGTTCTGGGGCATGTTCAACGTCGGTAACCAGGCGATTGCCGCCATTGCCCATATGGGCTCCGCTGCTGGTGCCAGCAGCTGGCAATATGCGCTGGCGACCATGCTGGGCGCCTCCCTCGATCCGGCTGTCGCCGGTATCGGCAGCAAGATGCTGATCGGCGCCACCCACTTCTTCCCAATCTACCTGACCGCATTCCTGGTCGGTGGCTTCTGGGAAGTGCTGTTCGCCATGGTGCGCAAACACGAGATCAACGAAGGCTTCTTCGTCACCTCGATCCTGTTTGCCCTGATCGTGCCGCCAGAGCTGCCCCTGTGGCAAGCTGCGCTGGGTATCACTTTCGGTGTGGTAATGGCCAAAGAAGTGTTCGGTGGTACCGGCAAGAACTTCCTGAACCCGGCTCTTGCGGGTCGTGCGTTCCTGTTCTTCGCCTACCCGGGCCAGATCTCCGGTGATGCAGTCTGGGTTGCCGTTGACGGCTTCTCCGGCGCGACTGCCCTGAGTCAGTGGGCTCAAGGCGGCCAGATGGCACTGATCCACGGTGCAACCGGCCAGGCTATCAGCTGGATGGACGCTTTCCTTGGTAACCTGCCAGGTTCCATCGGTGAAGTCTCTACCCTGATGATCCTGCTGGGTGCCGCCATGATCGTCTACATGCGGATCGCCTCCTGGCGCATCATTGCAGGTGTGATGATCGGTATGATCGCTACCTCCCTGCTGTTCAACGTCATCGGTTCCGATACCAACCCCATGTTCAGCATGCCGTGGCATTGGCATCTGGTACTGGGTGGCTTCGCCTTCGGTATGGCCTTTATGGCGACCGACCCTGTCTCCGCAGCCTTTACCAACAAGGGCAAGTGGTGGTATGGCGCATTGATCGGCGTCATGGTGGTGCTGGTTCGTGTGGTCAACCCTGCATTCCCGGAAGGCATGATGCTGGCCATTCTGTTTGCGAACCTGTTTGCTCCCCTGATGGACCACTTCGTCGCTCAGGCAAACATCAAGCGGAGGATTGCTCGTGGCGTTTAATAAAGATTCAACCCTCGGCACCATCAGCGTGGTTACCGGCCTGTGTCTGGCCTGTTCCATCGTGGTATCCGTTGCCGCTGTTGGCCTGCGTTCTACCCAGCAGGAAAACAAGGCGCTCGACAAACAGAGCAACATTCTCGCCGTCGCCGGTGTGGATGTGAGCGAGGTTGCCAAGCGTGACCTGGCCAAGCTCTACGGCGAGAAGATTGAAGCTCGTCTGGTGGATCTGACTACCGGTGAGTTTGTTGATGGCGATGCTGACAACTTCGATAGCAAGCTGGCAGCCAAAGATCCGGCCAAGAGCATCCGCCTCGCTACCGCGGACGACAAAGCCAGTCTGCGCCAGATCTCCAGGCTGATCCCGGTATTCTTCGCCAAAGACAGCGAAGGCAAGATCGACAGCATCATCCTGCCCGTCTACGGTCAGGGTCTGTGGTCGACCATGTACGCCTTCGTTGCGGTAGCTGCTGATGGCCAGACCATCAAAGGCATCACCTACTATGACCACGGTGAAACCCCGGGTCTGGGTGGCGAGATCGAAAACCCGGCCTGGCAGGCACTGTTCAAGGACAAGAAACTGTTCGGTGAGGATGGCATGCCGGCGTTGCGCGTCATCAAGGGCCATGCTCCGGAAGGTTCCGAGCATGATATCGATGGTCTGTCCGGCGCTACCCTGACCGGTAACGGCGTTCAACATACCTTCGACTTCTGGATGGGTCCCAAGGGCTTTGGTCCTTTCCTGGCCAAGGTTCGTGCAGGAGAAATCAACAATGGCTGACAAGAGCGAAATGAAGAAGTTGCTGTTGACGCCGGTGCTTGGCAACAACCCCATCGCCTTGCAGGTGTTGGGTGTCTGTTCTGCACTGGCGGTTACCAGCCAGATGAAGACAGCGTTTGTAATGACCCTGGCGGTCATGGCGGTCACCGCCTTCTCAAACCTGTTTATCTCTCTGATCCGCAATCACATCCCGAACAGTGTCCGGATCATCGTCCAGATGGCGATCATCGCCTCACTGGTTATCGTGGTTGACCAGGTGCTCAAGGCCTATGCCTATGACATCTCCAAGCAGCTGTCGGTATTCGTGGGTCTGATCATCACCAACTGTATCGTGATGGGTCGTGCCGAAGCCTACGCCATGAAGAGCGCCCCGCTGCCCTCCTTCCTGGATGGTATCGGCAACGGTCTGGGTTATGGCGCTATTTTGCTGAGCGTCGCAACCGTTCGTGAACTGCTGGGCTCCGGTACCTGGTTCGGTTTCGAACTGCTGCCGCTGGTGAACAATGGTGGCTGGTACGTGCCAAACGGCCTGCTGCTGCTGCCGCCGAGTGCATTCTTCATCATTGGTCTGATCATTTGGGGCGTTCGCACCAAGGATCCCAAGCAGGTGGAGGCGAAGGATTAAGGTATGGAACACTATCTGAGTCTGTTGATTAAATCGATCTTCATCGAAAACCTGGCACTATCCTTCTTTTTGGGGATGTGTACCTTCCTGGCGGTGTCCAAGAAGGTAAAGACCTCTATGGGTCTTGGTATTGCCGTTATTGTTGTGCAGACCATCGCGGTTCCGGCCAACAACCTGATCTACAACTACGTGCTTAAAGATGGTGCTCTGGTATCCGGTCTGGATCTGAGCTTCCTGAGCTTCATCACCTTTATCGGTGTGATTGCGGCACTGGTACAGATCCTGGAAATGGCGCTGGACAAGTACTTCCCTGCGCTCTACAACGCGCTTGGCATCTTCTTGCCACTCATCACCGTGAACTGCGCCATCTTCGGTGGCGTCTCCTTCATGGTGCAGCGTGACTACAACTTCGTCGAATCTGTAGTTTACGGTGTAGGGTCAGGGGCAGGCTGGATGCTGGCAATCGTTGCGCTGGCAGGTATTCGCGAGAAGATGAAGTACTCTGATGTTCCGCACGGTCTTCGTGGTCTGGGCATTACCTTCATCACCGCTGGCCTGATGGCTCTGGGCTTCATGTCCTTCTCTGGTATCTCCCTGTAATCGGCTTTCCTGCAATCAGAAAGGAACGATAGATGGAAATTATTTTGGGTGTGGTCATGTTTACCGTGATCCTGCTGGCACTGGTGGCAGTCATTCTGTTCGCCAAGTCCAAGCTGGTGACTGCGGGCGATGTGACAATCAGCATCAACGGTGATCCTGCCAAGGCTGTTGTAGGCCCTGCTGGCGGCAAACTGTTGGGCGCTTTGGCCGGTAGCGGTATTTTTGTCTCCTCCGCCTGTGGCGGCGGTGGCTCCTGTGGCCAGTGCAAAGTACGGGTGAAATCCGGTGGTGGCGACATTCTGCCGACCGAACTGGATCACATCAGCAAGGGCGAAGCTCGTCATGGCGAACGTCTGGCCTGCCAGGTCACCGTGCGCTCTGACATGGATATCGAACTGCCGGAAGAGATCTTCGGGGTGAAGAAGTGGGAATGTACTGTTATCTCCAACGATAACAAGGCCACCTTCATCAAGGAGCTCAAACTGCAGATCCCAGATGGTGAAACAGTACCATTCCGTGCTGGTGGCTATATCCAGATCGAAGCCCCTGCTCACCATGTGAGCTACAAAAACTTCGATATTCCCGAGGAGTATCGTGGTGACTGGGATCGCTTCAAGATCTTTGAACTGGAGTCCAAGGTCGATGAGCCGATCATCCGGGCCTACTCCATGGCCAACTATCCGGAAGAGTTCGGTATCATCATGCTGAACGTGCGTATCGCTACGCCGCCGCCGAGCAACTGGACCGCCCCTCCGGGACAGATGTCCTCCTACATCTTCAGCCTGAAGGCTGGCGACAAGGTGACCATCTCCGGTCCATTCGGTGAGTTCTTCGCCAAAGAGACCGATGCCGAAATGGTATTCATCGGTGGTGGTGCAGGTATGGCGCCGATGCGTTCCCATATCTTCGACCAGCTGCGTCGCCTGAACTCCAAGCGCAAGATGAGCTTCTGGTACGGTGCCCGTTCCAAGCGTGAAATGTTCTATGTCGAAGATTTCGACATGCTCGCGGCCGAGAACGACAACTTCAAGTGGAACGTCGCCCTGTCTGATCCGCAACCGGAAGACAACTGGGATGGCTACACCGGCTTCATCCACAACGTGCTCTATGAGAGCTATCTCAAGAACCACGAAGCACCGGAAGATTGCGAGTTCTACATGTGTGGACCTCCGGTGATGAACGCTGCCGTCATCAACATGCTCAAAGATCTGGGCGTTGAAGACGAAAACATCCTGTTGGATGACTTTGGTGGTTAATCCATGCACAGTGTTGTAAAGACCTGGCTAGCCTTCGGGCTAGCCTTTTTCTTGACTGGGTGCGGTCAGGAAACGGTCCAAACCAAACCGGAGATCCACATCACCGGTAGCACCATGGGCACTTACTACTCCATCAAAGTGGCTGATGGCGTCATCAGTGATCCCGCCAAATTACAGGCTGAAGTCGATGTATTGCTGGAGCGGGTCAACGACCAGATGTCGACCTATCGCCCCGATTCCGAGCTGTCGCGCTTCAACCAGCATCGCAGTGCCACCCCGATCGTGGTCTCCCGTGATACGGCGCAAGTGGTGACAGAGGCGATTCACATTGGCCGTGAGAGCCAGGGGGCGCTGGACGTCACCGTTGGCCCGCTGGTCAATTTGTGGGGCTTTGGCCCGGACAAAAAGCCAACCAAGATCCCTTCTGACGAGCTGATCACCCAAACCCGCCAAAAGACCGGTCTGGGTAATCTGCATGTAGTGACCTCGGTGGATGCCGATACCCTGCAAAAAGATATTCCGGACCTCTACGTCGATCTCTCCTCTATTGCCAAGGGCTTTGGAGTAGACAAGGTAGCCGAGTATCTGGAACACCTCGGTAGCCGCAACTATCTGGTAGAAATTGGTGGTGAACTGCGGATCAGTGGTGTCAACAGCAAGGGACATCCCTGGCGCGTCGCTATCGAGAAGCCCACTGCGGGCTCCGGCACGGTGCAAGAGGTGATCATTCCTGGTCATAACGGCGTGGCTACCTCTGGCGATTACCGTAACTACTACGAGCTGGATGGCCAGCGCTTCTCTCACACCATAGACCCACGCACCGGCAAGCCGATCCAGCACCGGCTGGTATCGGTCACCGTCATCCACCCCTCCTGTATGACCGCAGATGGGCTGGCGACCGTATTCATGGTGATGGGAACCGAGAAGAGCCTGGCGTATGCCAAAGAGCGAGGCTTGGCGATCTTCGTGATCACCAAAACGGACGACGGCTTTGAAGAGGCCTACTCCGATGCCTTCAAGCCCTATCTGGTCAAGAAGTAAGAGGTACAGATGCAGATTTTTCTGATCACCTTCGGGGTCTTCATGCTGGTGATAGCCGCCATGGCTATCGGTTACATCTTCCAGAAGAAGACCATCTCCGGCTCCTGTGGTGGCCTGGGTACGGTCGGCATCGAAAAAGAGTGCGATTGCCCCGAGCCTTGCGATAACCGCAAGAAGAAGATGGCCAAAGAAGAGGCCCGTCGCAAGATGTTGGAAGATAACCGCATCATCTGATCCGGCCTTCCTTGCGAAACAAAAAGCGCGCCATCGGCGCGCTTTTTCATAGAGGTAAAGTTCCTTAATCGTCAGGGCTGGCGCTCGATGTAGAGGATCACCTCACCAAGGTGGATGCCAAATTTGCTAATTGCAGCACGATTAATCAGACGATCCTCATCCAGCAGATACATCCAGTCATCGAAACTCACCCGCACTACCTCGCCATCCGGCAGAGCCAGATCAAGCTGGTAACGCCAGTTGAGGGCAAACCCTTCCGTCTTGCCTACCGCCTCCCCCACCACGTCGGAAGCGGTACCACGCCAGTGACCATCATCCCCCTTGCTCAGATACCAGGTGCGGGTCTGCTGACGGCCATCATCGAAGTAGAACTGCTCGAACAGCTCCCCCTTACCCTCTTGCCAGCTCCCCACCATCTCGACCCGAAAGCGACTGGTCACTTCGCCGCTACGGTCGGTCACTAGGCCGTGAGCCACCAGCTTGCCGTTGAAGAAACGGGCAAGATCCCAGTTCGGCCCTTGGCCACGATAGTCATTGAGACTGGCGCCACAGCCGCTCAGCAATAGCAGGGGCAATAACAGCAACCAGCGGTATGCACGATAGAAAAACATCAGAGACTCCATGTTCAGGGTTGGCCACGCAGGCGGCGGGTCAGGGCGGGATCGCGGCTGTTGTCAGCCAGCCAGATGGCGAGGAAAGCAGCCGAGAATTGCGGATCAGCCAGGGTGCCGAGGGGCTTCTCCTGCCACCAGAAGTGGCCTGCGCCACCCTTGTCGACATAGAAGCTGAGCTGGTCACCTGCCTGCACATCTGGCCACAGCGCCGCAAGCTGACCGAGCCAGCGCTGACGCTCTACGTCAGTGCCAAGGCCGAGCCGCTGCCACTCGGCGGCGGTGGCATTCAGCAGATCTTCCCGCTCGATGGATCTGGCATAGGTAAGGATTAGAGCCTGTGGATATTGGCCCAGCTGATAGCGGCCACTCTGGCTGTAGAGGGTGGCATCGTAGAGCTTGAACCAAAGCCAGTTCATCTCCCCCTGTCCGACCGGGCGCAGCTGTTGCCAGGGTGCCGCAGAAGCCTGCACGGTCGTTGCAATGAGTAAAGTCAGCGCCGCAAGCAGTGGGCTAATTCCACCCCATATGCCAATGGTTGGGGTCTTCCAGTTCATGCCAGTCCATCTCCTGTTCTTGCAAGGTGTTGATATCCTGCACCACCACCTGCACCAGCTGCCCTTGCGCGTCACGCTGGCAAGCAACGACCAGATAGTGGCGGTCTGTCAGCTCGTGCTGGCTCTCTTTGGTCCATTTGGAAAACAACAAGGTGTCGCTCGAAAAGGTGTTCATGTTGGCTCACCCTCCAGTTTGACCATTACCCACAGCAGTACGGGTAACCACCACATCCAGATCACTGTCAGCACTGCCGCGCTGATCCAGATGCCCCAGGGTAAGTGTACTGCCCCCATGGCGGCACCCGCCACATAGGAGAAGGCGCCCCCCACTATGCCAAACAGCGCCTGCTGCCAGCGGGGCAAGCGCAGCAGCCAGCGCATGCCATGAGCCAAGGACAGAGCAAAACCGAGCCAGAGTAGCACCAGCCAAAGGGGAAAACCGGCGGGAAACTGGAACAAGCCGAGCTGCCAGAGCAGCAGATCAAGCAGACACCCGGCAAGCGCCAGGGGCAACAGCCGCAAATCATCCTTGCGGCTGGGCGAGAAGAGAAAGTGCAGCAGCAACATCACCAGCAGCGGGCCCGGTTGCTGCCATTTCACCGCCAGCAACCAGTATAGGTTGAACCCCAACAGATGGGCCCACTGCCACATGATTAGTGACCGCTCACTGGCAGTGAACCTGACCAACCAGACGGCCCCGGCTTGGCCGCTTCCAGCTGCACCAGACTGATCGCCCGCTCCCAAAATCCCCCCTCGCAATAGGCGAAGTAGAAGTGCCACAACCGGATGAAATCCTGGCTATAGCCCAACTTGGGCAGCTCGGGGGCCAGCGCCAGAAAGCGCTCGCACCAGTGGGCCAACGTACGGGCATAGTGATGGCCGTGATCGTGCAACCGCACCAGCTGCATGTCGGTCTCTTTGGCAATCAAGCCCGCCATCTGGGATGCACTCGGCAAGCAGCCACCGGGGAAGATGTAACGCTGGATGAAATCCACGCTGCGCAGGTACTGGGCATGACGCTGATCGGCAATGGTGATGGCCTGAATGAGCAGGCGGCCACCGGGCTTGAGCAGCCGTGATAGCTGGCGGAAATAGTCGGGCAGAAAGGCATGGCCGACCGCTTCGATCATTTCGATGGAGACCAGCTTGTCATAGGAGCCCTCCAGCTTGCGGTAATCCTCCAGCAGTAATGTGATGCGATCCCCCAGCCCCTCCCGCGCGATCCACTCCTTGGCATAGTCATGCTGGGCCTGAGAGATGGTAGTGGTCGTCACCCGACAACCGTAGTGACGGGCGGCATAGACTGCCAAGCCGCCCCAGCCAGTACCGATCTCCAGCAGATGATCGTGCGGCCCCAGCTCGAGCCGCTCGCAGATGGTATGCAGCTTGGCCTGCTGCCCCTGTTCCAAGGTGGCCTCTGCGGTTGGATAAATGGCACTCGAATACTGCATATGGCTGTCGAGAAAGCCCTGATAGAGGGCATTGCCCAGATCGTAGTGGGCGGCGATATTGGAGCGCGATCCAGTCAGGGTATTGCGATTGAGCCAGTGACGCGCCTTGTTGAAGGGGAAACTCAACCAGCTCAGGCGCCGCTCCAGGCTGTCCAGCAGGGACATATTACGGGCCAGCAACCGCACCAGTGCTACCGGGTCCGGGCTGGTCCACAGCCCCTCTACCCAGGTCTCACCAGCCGCTATGCTGCCCCCCAGTAACAGGCGACGATAGAAGGCGGGGTCCTGCACCACCAGCTCGGCATGCAGATCGGTGCCTGCTACCCCGAAGCTGTGGCGCTCACTACCGTCTCGCAGGATCAGTTGACCATGGCCGAGGCGCACCAGCAGCTTGAGTAGCAACTGCTTTGCCCCTTTTTCAATGAAAGAGGCTGATTGTGTGGCTTGCACTAATTCCATTAGCGAGTCTCCGGATGACTAAAAATGGGGGTTCGTTTGATAAAAAGACGCAGGGCCTGCCAGTAGATCCCGAGCAGCACCTTCAGGGTCATCCACGGCCAGCGCACCAGCAGCGCCATCAACCCCTTGCGTGACAGCGGCTCACGGCTCAGTGCCAGGGTCGCATCAAACAACTTTGCCTCGCCGGATACGGGATGACTCTCGATGTGGATCAGCGTCTCTTGTGCCGGGGGGCGAATACGCCAGTGGTAACGCATGGCCAGCCCCATAAAGGGGGATACATGAAAATCCTTGTCATGGGGCGTCAGCGCAGCCAGATCCAGCAGATAGTAGTGGCGCTCGTTCCAGGGGGTGTTGGAGACCTCCGCTAGCAGATAGCGCGCCTCTCCTTGCCGGTAGCAGAAGTAGAAGTTGACCGGGCTGAAGTAAAACCCCAAACAGCGCACATTGCCAAGCAGCAGCACCCGCCCCTCGGGGTCGCCATCTCCACCCAGTTCTCTCACCTTCTGCCACACCGCCTGCTTGAGGTTACCCTGACTGCCTTTGAGGTAATCATCACGATGAAAGGAGAGCAGCCCCGCCCGCTCCACGCCGAACCAGCGCCCCTGATCCAGCGCAGCGATCTCATCCAGATCCAGCCCCAGCATAAACAGGCTATAGGAGAAGGCATGCGCCCGTGGTGCAAAACGGCGATGGCGCACTGATCCTTGCCAAATGGCACTGATGGTCTGTTCAGCCGCAGTGGTACTCATAGACTGGCCCCAAAGCGTTCGGCCACATCCAGCGCGCTATGCACCCCGTCTTCATGAAAACCGTTGTACCAATAGGCGCCGCAAAAATGGGTGTGGCGCTGACCGCAAATCTCGGCGCGCCGCTGCTGGGCTGCGATGGACCCCTGATTGAACACCGGATGGTGGTAGACAAAGCGACGCAACACCTTGCTCTCATCCACCTTGCCCTGCGGGTTGAGGCTGACACAGAAGGGTTCTGGGGATTCAACACTCTGCAAGATGTTCATGTTGTAGCTCACCAGCGGTCGCGCCTCGTCATTGCCATCGAGCTGATAATTCCAGCTGGCCCAGGCTTTCTTGCGGCTCGGCAAACAGCCCGCATCGGTGTGGAGCCAGACATCGTTCGCCTGATAAGTCATGTCACCGAGAATGGCTTGCTCCCCTGAACTGGCATCTTGCAACAGGGCCAGCGCCTGATCGCTGTGACAGGCGAGGATCACTTCATCAAACGACTCCTCACCATAGCTGCTCTGGATCACCACACCATCAGCCACCCGTCTAATACCCTGAACCGGACAAGCGAGCCGGATCTGTTGCTGCCAACCCGCAGTAAGGGGGCCGATATATTCCCGCGAACCGCCCGGAATGACATACCACTGGGGGCGATTGGCCACATCCAGCAAGCCGTGGTTGGCAAAAAAGCGCAAAAAGAAACCCAACGGAAAGGCGCGCATATCCGCCAGGGTCGAAGACCAGATCGCCGCCCCCATGGGCAGGATGTAATGACGGGCGAAGTAATCGCTAAAATCACCGGCCAGCAAAAAATCCCCCAGGGTCAACTGATCGCTATTCCCTTCGAGTTGCGCATCGGCCAGCCACGCGCGAGCATCCCGGTTAAACCGCAGGATCTCGCCAACAAAACGGTAAAAACGCGGGCTTAGCAAATTGCTGCGCTGGGCAAACAGGGTATCGAGGTTGTGACCGTTGTATTCAAGCCCCTCCGGGCTTTTGACTGAAAAGCTCATCTCGGCGGGTTGCCGTTCTACCCCGATCCGGGCCAGCAACTTCAAAAAATGGGGATAAGTACGGTCATTAAACACAATAAAGCCGGTATCGATGGCGTAGTTACGACCCGCCAGACTCACATCAACGGTTGCGGTGTGGCCACCCAAGGTTGGCGCTGCCTCAAACAACGTAACATCGTGCAACTTGTGCAGTAAAAAACCGGCGGAGAGACCGGAAATTCCGGAGCCTATGATGGCTATCCTTTTCTTCATTTATTGTGTCCTTTCGAAGTAAGCGAACCACCGAAACGCAGCCACAATCCCACCGGCAGCGCCCCAAGCAGGCGCAGCAACCAGATGAAACGGCGGGGAAAATGGATCTGATGGTGACCCGCAGCAAGCCCGTCCATGATAGTGCGGGAGGCCTGCTCCACGGTCACCAGACAGGGCATGGGAAAATCATTCTTCGCGGTGAGGGGGGTTTTTACAAAACCGGGGCGGATCAGGGTCACGCCGATCCCCCTCACGGCAAGATCCAGGCGCAAGGTGGCGGCCAGATAATCAATCGCCGCCTTGGAGGCGCCGTAGGCTTGCGCTCTTGGCAAGGCTAACCAGCTGACAGAGGAGCTGACCAGCGCCAGCCGTGCCCCCCGATGCAACAGCGGTAAAAACGCGTCAAGAGCATAGCCGGTAGCAATGAGATTGGTCTCGATCACCCGGGCGAACAGGGCGCTGTCAAAGCCCTCGGCAACATCCATGTATTCACAATTTCCGGCATTGAGGATCAGCAAGTCCAATGGCGGCAAACTGCTAGCCAGCTCTTTCATGGCAGCCAGGTCACGGGCATCAAATTGCAGCGGGGTGATGCCCGCTTGCGCCAATTCCTGTAACCGCTCACCATCCCGGCCACAGCCCCACACCTGCCACCCGGCCTGCTGGTAATCCAGCGCCAGTTGACGACCGATCCCTGAGCTGGCACCAGTGATCAATACGCGTCCATTCATGAACCCAATCTCCCTCTGATCGCTCGTACCACTGAGCCCAGTAGCGGCAACTGCTCGTAGAGCATTGCGCCAAGATCAAAATAATCACGGTGCATCACTACCTTACCAAGCTTGTCAAAGGTGAGTCGAGTGGCACCTTCTACCGTGACAGTCTGACCGCTGGCCAGCCGCGGATGCGAAAAACGCATTATCCAGCTGATCCATGCCTCCTGCCCTTGCTGCTGCTGACTGGTGATCTCGAAGCGGCAGTATGCGAGGCGCTGGTACATTGCAGCAAAATAGTCAGCAAGCGCTGCCAGCCCGTCGATACGATGGGCCGGATCGACAAAAATGACCTGCTCGGCATAGATCTCTGGCAAGCGGTGCAGTTGCTGCTTGTCCAGTTGCTGATAGAGCGCAATAAAGCTGGCCAGCGGATCCTTCATCCTATTTCTCCTGATTTCGAAACATCTCGATGGCTCTCACCCGGGCAACCGCGTGATCCACCATGGGTGCCGGATAATCCTGTCGCCCTTTGAGTCGTAGCCAGTCATGGGGCTGATGCACATAAGGCGGGGGAGTATCGGCAAGTTCAGTTACCCAAGTACGGATAAACTCCCCTTGTGGATCAAATCGTTGCCCCTGAGTGGTGGGGTTAAACACCCGGAAATAGGGCGCCGCATCGGCGCCGGTTCCCGCCGCCCACTGCCAGCCACCGTTGTTGGCCGCCAGATCCCCGTCGATCAGCTGACTCATGAAGTAATCCTCCCCGAGCCGCCAGTGGATGTGGAGATCCTTGGTGAGAAAGCTCGCCACTATCATCCGCAGCCGGTTGTGCATCCAGCCGGTGGCGTTGAGGCAGCGCATCGCCGCATCGACGATGGGGTAGCCGGTGCGCCCCTCGCACCAGGCGGCAAAGGCATCCGGATCCCAGCTCCATGGCAAGGCCGCCGTCTCCGCCTTGAAAGGGCGATTCATCGAGAGGGTCGGGATCAGCACCAGCAGGTGGCGATAGAACTCGCGCCAGATGAGCTCATTGAGCCAGACAAAGCCGGGCTGGGCCTTGGACTGGGGCCGATAGCCGAGCCGCTGCTGGAGGGCAGCCACGCACTGACGGGGGCTGATGATGCCCGCCGCCAGATAGGGGGAGAGCACGGACGTGCCCGCAATGGCAGGGAAATCACGGTTCTCGCCATAGTCGAGCACAGCCTGTTCCAAAAAAGCGTGCAGACGGCGCAGGGCTTCGCCCTCCCCCACCGGCCAGCGGGGATCTGCCGTCAGCTCGCCGAGCGCTTCATCAACCCACTCCCGCTCGGCGAGCGGCTGCCACGGCAACGGCTCGCCGCGCGCGGCAGGGGCGCGGTGAATGACAAAACCCTCCTCATCAAGGGCCTTGAGCCAGGCGCGGCTGAAGGGGGTAAAGACCTTGAACATATCGCCAGAGCCGGTCCGCACCCGCCCCGGCGGCAGCACGCAGCAACCGTTGAGCCAGTGGCAACTCACTGCCTGCTCTGCCAGCACGGCGGTGACGGCGTGATCGCGGCGCTGCTCGTCGATCTCGATAGCCTGATTGGCGTAGAGCCGGGTCACCCCCAACTCGCGGCTTAAGTCAGCCAGCGCCGCGGGCACCTCGGCAAAGGTCTCCACTCGCAACAGATGGAGCGGGATGCCGAGCGCCGCCAGCTCACGGCCCAACACATCCACCTGCGCCAGCATAAAGCGCTGACGGATGGGTGCCATCTTGTGCTGCCGCCATTGGGTGGGGGAGATGATAAAGAGCGCGGCGACTGGCTCATCACCGACGCAGGCACTCTTGCCACAACAAGCGCGCAGCGCCGGGTTGTCGGCAAGGCGCAGATCATTGCGCAACCAGACCAGTTTCATGGTTTTTTCCTCCCGCGTCCGCTGGCGCTACCCGCAGCAGGCGTCTGCGCCATCAGCTCGGCAAGGCTCGCCTGCCAACCGTTGGCTTGCAGCCACTCGCCATCGTAGAGACGCCCCAGCTCGCCAAACAGACGCGTACCGGCGGGCCATCCGGCGGCCAGATCCTGCTTGCCAAGCCCAGCTCCCAGCAGCACCAGCCAAGGGGTAACGGCACGCCCCTCAAGCAGGCTGGCATGGCGCGGCTCCACCGCACCCAGCAGTTGCACCTCATAGCCCTGACCGATCAGCTCGTAAGCGGCCCACACCAGATCGAGGGGGCCGACCTGTCCCCAGCTCGCCAAGGTGATCGGCACGCCCTTCTCCTGCTCGATCAGGTGGCGGGCGAAGCGGGTATGGAGCCAGCCCAGCCACACCTGTTGCAGCAACTCGCCATCGGGCCGTTCACGCCACAGCCCCAGCAGCCGCTCCACCAGTGGTTGCAGTACCCGGCTGCGCACCAGCTCGAACGGGTAGCTAGCCAGCAGATCGTTAAGCTCGGACTCCACCTTGCGCTGGTTGAAGGCGAGCAGCGCCTGACTGAACTGCTCCAGGGTTTGCTGCCAGTGATCGCTCACCGGTTCGGAATGGGGTTCGCTCAGGAGCCCCTTCACCTGCCCGATACTCACTCCCCGCTCCAGCCAGCTCAGGATCTCGCCGATTTGGAGGATATCCTGCTCGCTGTAGAGGCGGTGGCCCTTTTCGGTGCGAGCCGGTTGCACCAGACCGTAGCGGCGCTGCCAGGCACGCAGGGTTACGGCGTTGACACCGGTGAGACGGGAGACCTCGCGAATGGGGTAGCTCCCCTCATCAGCGAGAGGAGCAACTTCTTGCGATAAATCAGACATGACAACGTCCATCAAACAGAGGGGTAAGGCTCCCCGGCGCAAACCATGCGCCGGGGCAACAGAACGGATTCAGAGCCCGTAACGCAATTTCAGCGTATCGGGGTGCGGATTGAGATAAACCTGCTCGGCGAGATAGGGGTTGGGGTACTCGCGCAGGTAGTGACGGATCAGGGTGAGCGGCACCAGCAAGGGGAAGATGCCGGTGCGGTACTTGTCGATGGTATCGGCAAGCTCCTGCTTCTGGGCCGGGGTCAGCACCCGCTTGAAGTAGCCCTGCAGGTGCATCAGCACATTGGTGTGACTGCGGCGGTTTGCTCGCAGGGTTAGCGCCGTCATCAATCCCTTGATGTAGTTGTCTGCCACCTCCTGCAAATTAGTGGACTTGCCCAGATTACCGAGCAACTTGCCGAGGATGCGGTAGTGGGTGGTGGCGTGGGAGAGCACCAGATACTTGTAGCGGGAGTGGAAGCGGATCAGCGCAGAGGCGGTAATGCCGCGGGCGCAGAGTTGCTGCCAGTCGTGGTAGGCAAAGACCCGCAGCACGAAGTTCTCGCGCAGGATGGGGTCGCACAGGCGGCCATCCTCTTCGACCGGCAGCAGGGGGTTGGCCTCCATCAACGCCTTGGCAAACAGGCCGATCCCCTCCTTGGCACTCCCCTCGTTGTTGGCGCCATAGACCTTGACCCGCTCCATACCACAGCTGGGGGATTTGGCACAGAGGATATAACCGGAGATAAAGTCGAGCTGGCGAGCTTTCTGCTCGCTAAAAGCGATCAGCTTTTCTGTGACATCGAAGCTACCGTTGCTCGCCTCGGCACGGATCTCGCCGTTGCGCTTGACCAGCCGGATGGCGGCGCGAGGCGCCCCGAGGCCAATAGCCATCTCGGGACAGACGGGGTGATAGTCAAAGTGAGCGCCAAGATCCCGTTCACAGAAGCTGGAGCGCTTGTGGCCCCCATCGAAACGTACCTCTTGTCCCAGCAGGCAGGCACTGATACCGACTTTAATCTTGTACATGATGACGCTCCTTGTATAAGCATTGATTCAGTTATAGCAGTTATACAAAAAAATGAAAGTTGTATAACTATTTGCGACTGATACGACACAAGGAGAAAAAGAGGATCACCGGAAAAAGAAAAAACCCATGGCGAACGCCATGGGTAAAAATCAAGACACTACGGACTACGGGAAGGAGGATTAGAAGCTGTACTTCACACCCAGGCTGGAGATGGAACCTTTTTGCAGATCCCAGTTGCGATAGGTGTAATCGGCAGTCAGCGCCCAGTTCTGGTTGAGCTTGTAGGCACCGCCCACCTTGAAGTCGTGCATATCGTCGGTCATGTTGGCGTAGCGATAAGCGGTGGAGAGCTCGACATTGCCGATGTCGTAGCGCAGACCCACTTCACCATACATGCTGCCGCTGCTCTTGCGGCTCACTAGATCCCAGCCCTTGACGTCATAGGCCTGCTCGCGCTCCATGGTGTAACCCATCAGACCGGTTTCACCGTAGAGGTTCAGGCCGGTACTGAGCGGGGTGAAGACACCGATACCCAGGCTGCCGATCCCCATGCTGTCATTGCCGTGCTGGGCAGAGGTGCCCTCTGAGAGCAGACGGCCGTAGAAGTTGTTGGCGAACGATTTGGAGAGATCCAGCGTCACGCCACCAAAATCGCGAGTGCCCTGATTGCTGGTATCACGGGGAAAGGCCAGGCCGTTGTTCAGATAATCGGATTTGGTGTGCGCCCAGGTGGCAGAACCCTTGGCGTAGCTGAAGGCATCCTGCGCCATGGCGGAAGTAGAGGCAAACCCGGCCAGAACCAGAAGAGAGACAGTTGCTTTTTTCATGATGATAACTCCATGTGATTGGGCCCGTTGCTAGCGAGCTGGTATGGAGTCATTGTGCGGCCAGGTTCCCGGCTTGCCGAGCTGCAAGCTGTTGCAGAACCATGTCAGATGTAAGCAGATATTGCTGGGAGTGTCAGCGGCAACAAGTTGCCGGCCCAAACGGTTTGCATGGGCCGGAACAGCGGAAAATCAGCGGAAGACCACCTCGTCAATTTCGACCCGCACCAGCGGCTGACCGGTCAATCCGGCAGGACGGGGGATCTCGATGGCCAGCGACGGACGGGCTTGCCCCTTGCGCAGATAGGTCTCCGGCAGGCGGTTCTCGGCAACCCAGAAGCGGGCCTCCTGACGGCTCAGCTGCACCCCGTCAGCACTGAACAGGGTCACCATGCCGCGCACACCCACCACATTGCGGCTGCCGGTATTGCTCACCATAAAGGTCAGCGCCAGCGGGTCAGACCCTTCGATCTTGTCCAGCTTGACCACCACACCGTCGCGCGCCATCTGGGCGAGCAGTTCCGGATTGGCCTTGGCCTGATCGGTCAGTACCGGGGCGGCTACCGCTACCACGGCCCCCGCCTTCCCATCAGCCGCTACGCCTAGCACCGGTTCTGCCGGTTTGACCACCAGATACTCCCAGGTGAAGTCATCGTTGAGCTGAACCTGCCGGCCATCGGGCAGCGTCACCTGAGAGAGGGGGGCGGCCTGTACCAGCACGGGTGAGAGGCACAGGGCAATCAGCAGACGGGAGAAGGGTTTCATAGGGCGAAGCTCGGTAACGGGTGAAAGGGCGACAGTATAAACAGTCCCGTCGCCCCTTGCCTATGACAGCACTCACGTTCTGACGCCCCGGTCGTTCGCCTGCAGGCTAGATGGCGATCTCGTGCCGCTCTTGCTGCGCCATATCCAGGGTCACCAGATCGAACTCGGTCCCCTTGAGGGCAGACAGAATATCCGATTGCATATCAAAGGCCTGCGCACGCTGATGCTCGGGCAGGCGCACCCGGGCCAGAGTGGTGGTGCAGTCGCACAGGGTATGGAAAAAGACCTGCGCCTCGTCCAGCCCCATGTCGGCCAGCATCTGCTCGGCCTGATCCACCATCCGCAGATAGCGCTGCTCCAGCAGCCGTGGATTGGCGAAGCGATTACTGAGGCAACCGTTGCTCCCCTTGCCCCAGCGACCGAGCTGACGTTTGTGGAAGCCATAGCGATAATCGCGACGCATCAAGCCGTTGTCAGCAAAAAACCAGATGGTATTGGCAGGCAGGGAACCGAACTGGGTCAGATAGTCGTCACGCTCCTCCACCGCTGCGGGGATCAGCAGCGGCAGGTGAGACCACTCTGGACGGGTCTGCACATGCTCATAAATGCGGCGAACCGGATCGATCAATCCTTCCATATGTGGCAGGCGATCACAGAAGACGATCTCATCGCTCTTGACGATCCAGTGGTCGATGCCATAGCGCTGGCAATAACGCTTGGCACGGGCCACTTCGCTACGACTGCGAGTCGGATTATCGAGGGTAATAGCGTGGATCTTGACGCCAGCGGCGCGGCACAGATCGATGCTGTAGCAGGATTCCAACCGTCCCGAAAAAGAGACAACCAGCTCGTCAAAACTTGCCAGTCGCTCAATCAATAGCTGTTCCCTGGCTTGAAAAGAGTGATCATATCCCTGATTCAGTACAACAACATTGGCACCCATTAAACAGCTCCGGATGATGAACAGGTGCGCTATTGTGGGGTAAACAAGCTGAATAGACCCTTAAAGAGTCTGGTTAACATTAAAACTTGATGATTATTTCTTGCGGGCCTGCCGTCATCTCTTCAGTTTGAGGGTCATAAATTCGCAAACGAGCCTGATACACCTGATGAGCCCGCAAAAAACCCTGAGCTTGATCCAGCGAGGTGAAGGTCAGGTGCCCTCCCTCGCTGTCGGTCAGGCAGAGGCTCTCCCCTTCCGCCTCGATGCAAAGCTGATAACCGCTGCCATCCTTGCAGGCGATGATCAAGGTCGCCTCGGGATAGTGACTCAACCAGTTGCGAAACCGGCCATGCTCCATAGTGCTCCCACAGGGGCATCACCCCTTGCCGGTGGTGGGCAAACAGCCCAGCTCACCCAGTTGCTGACGGCAACTCGCCGCGTCGGTGAAGACGATCCCCCTGATGCCCAGGGCCTCTGCGGCCGCGATGTTGGCGGGACTGTCATCGATGAAGATGCACTCTGCCGGTTTCAAATCGAACGATACCAGCAGATAGCGATAGATATCCGGCTCAGGCTTCATCATTCGCACCCGCGCCGATACCACCTTGCCGCTGAAGCAGCGCCAGAAATCCTGATGCTGCTCCAGCCAGTCGATGCTGGCGTGGCCCATGTTGGAGAGGGCATACAGGGTGTGCCCCGCTCCGTGCAACTCGGCTATCAGGGTCAGCATAGCGGGATCTGGCAAGAGCGATGCGGGAACCGCCTGCAAAATGGCCAGATTCTCCGCCGCCGAGAGGCCGGTGCGCGCTTGTGCTTCGCGGGCCATGGTGTGCAGTGACATGGTGCCTCTGTCCACCTCCAGCCAGTCCGGGTGGTTAAAGAGCTGTTCCGCCAACTGTTCGGCCCCCTGCGGGCCACGCACCGAACTCACTATGCCCACCGGATCCCAGCTCACCACCACCCGTCCCAGATCGAAAATAATGGTCATCCGCTTCACCTCCCTCATCCTTTGAATGTTATTCAAACGGAATCGATATATCCCGTTTACACGCCGTTTTCTTAACCGGATACCCTGCCCCCATCCCCGCCCGCGGGCAAGTTTTACTTGCATCAGACCGCCAAATCCCTTAATGGTTAGGGCGTTACAATCAGGACTTTGACCATGCAGCCAACATTCTTCTTTGCTTTCTCGTTTATCCGGCCCGCTTGAGGGAAGGCCTGTCGTCGTGTGAGCAGCAAGCAAAGACGAATCGAGCCTCCCCTAGCGGAGGCTTTTTTTTGCATTAATATCAATCGATTACTTGGATAGGGAACAATCATGGCAACGCTCGACGAGATCAGACAAGACATCACCCGGTTGGATCAGGAGCTGCTTGCCCTGCTGGCGAAACGCAAGACCCTCAGCATCGAGGTGGCCCGTGCCAAACAGGCCAATCCCCGCCCCATCCGTGACCACCAGCGGGAGCAGGAGCTGCTGGTCGCCCTGATCCAGAAAGGGCGCGTGCTGGGGCTGGACGCCCAGTACATCACCCGCATCTATCACACCATCATCGAAGATTCTGTGCTCTCCCAGCAGGCCTATCTGCAGAGCCTGCTCAACCCGGAGCAACAGGAGCCGATGACCAGCGTCGCCTATCTGGGGCCGCGCGGTTCTTACTCAAGCCTCGCCGCCCGCAAATATCTGGCGCGCTACAAGGATCAGGTGATCGAGGTGAACTGCCAGAATTTTCGCGAAGTGCTGGATGCGGTGGAGTCAGGCCGTGCCGCCTTTGGCGTGCTACCCATCGAGAACACCAGCTCGGGCTCCATCAACGAAGTCTATGACGTGATGCAGCACACCAGCCTCTCCATCGTCGGCGAGCTCACCTACCCCATCGAGCACTGCATCCTCACCGCCGTGCCGACTGAGCTGAGCCGTATCAAGACCTTCTATGCCCACCCGCAGGTGTTCCAGCAGTGCTCTCACTATCTGAGCAAGCTGGAAGGGGCACGCCACGAGATCTGCGACTCCTCCTCCAGCGCCATGATGAAGGTAAAAGAACTGGCCAGCCCCGAGGCTGCCGCCATCGGCAGCGCCGCCGGTGGCGAGCTCTATGGCCTGGACGTACTGGCCGAGCATCTTGCAAACCAGAAAGAGAACTACAGCCGCTTTATCGTGGTGGCACGCAAGCCCATCGACGTGGCGCCGCAGATCCCGGCCAAGACCACACTCATCATGTCCACCTCCCAGAAACCGGGTTCGCTGGTGGAGGCGCTGCTGGTACTGCGCAACCACGAGATCAACATGACCAAGCTGGAATCCCGTCCGGTGCAGGGCAACCCGTGGGAAGAGATGTTCTATCTGGATGTCTCCGCCAATCTGCAGACCCCGGCGATGCAGGCCGCACTGGTGGAGCTGACCAAGATCACCCGCTATATCAAGGTGCTTGGCTGCTACCCGAGTGAGGATGTGAAACCCACCGCAGTGCCGCCGGTGCTGATGGGGAGCTAAACAGCCCTGAATGACCAAACCAGAACGACAAAAGGCGAGCACTATGCTCGCCTTTTTTTGATGCCTGTGTTGATGCCTGTTTTCAGGTCAGGCAATCAACTCAGAACTGACCGGCCATCAACTGATTGATGTTGTAGAGGGCGCGGGTATCGAGCTCCATCTCGGTGGCATAGGTGTTGCCGCGCGGATAGGAGGCAACCACCCGGGCACCGCGCACTACGCCCGCCACCGACACATCCAGCGAGTTGGAGGTCTGGGTCAGATCGCGGTAGCTACTCTGGCCGCGCACCTGCTGGCCATTGAGCTGCTCGGCCAGCTCGCGATAAGCATCCATCTTGGAAGCGCGAATGGCTTGCAGCATCTTCTCCGACTGGGAGGGGCCAGGCTGGATGTCGATCACCGCATAGCCCACCGCCTTGAGCACCGGAAAATCATCGGGCTTGCCACCCTGGGTGTAATCCACCACCCGGTTGTAGCTGCAACCGGTGAGCAAGAGTGCCAACAGGCAACCAAACAGGATCTTCATGACTCGCTCCTCACGGGGTCAGGTTGACCAGATGACCGCCCGGCCTAGCCTGACTGTCACGCATCAGATAACCGCGATTGATCGATGCCCGACCAAACGAGTTGTTGGCACCGAACAGATATTTTTGCGGGATCAGGCTCTGGGCCGTGGTCTCCACCATCTTGGTGCGCATGTCGATAACGCGGGCGTTGACCAGGATCCCCTTGTTATTGCGGCTGAAGGTACCGACCAGAATGCGGGAGATCGGCAAACGGGAAGAGAGCTCCTTGTAGTTGCGGCTCAGCACGAAGTCCCCCTGCGGCGTCACCTTGATGCTGCCGGTCAGCTTGAAGTCCACCACCACCTCGCCGCGGCGGTTGAGCTCGTAGATAAAGCTCTCTTCAATCTGTTGCCCCATCCAGTTGGTATCCTGCAGGGTATCGAGATCGACAAAGGAAGCCACTGCTATGGGTTCGGTCAGGGTAGTCAGCGATTTGCGCTCCATCAGCTGATCGGTCATGCGCGCCACCAGCCAGTTGAGCTCCATCCCCTGCGCCGCCTGGCGGGGGTCCCCCTGATCCCGATTGATAGGGTCGGAGCCGCACCCGGCCAATGCCAAGGCGAGCGCCAACGCCGTGATGAGTTTGTTCATGGATACCTTTCCTGTATCTGCACCTGACTTATTATCGGACGCGCCGGACAAAGCTTGAGCCGGGAATGAGGCATGATTCTTGCTTTTTAATGGTCATTGTCAGCGCCAGCGTGCGCTGCCACCCGGCAAGTGTTGTGAACCATGTCGGCCAGCGGGCGCCATTTCCTCAAAAATGGCGCGGCTGCCCGCCAACTCAAGGTATCTGTTATGAAATTACCGCTGCTGTTGACCCTGCTGCTGGCCAGCCTGAGCGCCCGCGCCGAGCTTATCGAAGCACAGGGCAGCGCCGCCATTCTGGGGGGCGATGAAGTCTATGCCCGCGAGCAGGCAACCCGCGATGCCCTGCGTCAGGCCTTGCTGGCAAGCGGTGCCGCCGTCTCCAGCGTCCAGCGTCTGGAAAATGGCAGCCTGCGCTCCGAGCAGATCCAGATCCGCTCCGGCGGCGACATTCGCCAATACCGGCTCAAGCGGGAAGAGGTGCGCAACGGCCGCATGTATATCACCCTGGTAGCCGACATTCAGGCCGAGCGCCAGATCTGCCAGACCCAGCACTTCGCCAAGGATTTGACACTGGTGCGGCTGCGGATGCGCTATCCGGATCAGGCCAGCTACGGCGCCATGGACGACATGCCGGAAAACCTCTCGCGACGGCTGTTCGAAACCCTCGCCAATGCGCCGCAAGGGGTCGCGGTGCGCCAGTGGCTGGATGAAAACCTGCGCATCGACCCGCTCCATCTGCAACAGGGGGATCGCAGTGCCCTCGAGGAGATCAAGGCGCTCAGCCTGCGTACCGACAGCCAGTATCTGGTGCTCGGCAGCATCGATGATCTCTCTATCGAGCCGCAGGGCAATAAGCTGACCAGCTGGTATGAGGATCCGGTGCGCAACTTTCGCATGCAGCTCTACCTGTTCGACGGCATCAATGGCAGCCTGATCAACCGCAAGGTCTACGAAGGGCGCGCCACCTGGACCTTTGGCAAGCGGGAGCAGGTGGGCAGCAGCAGCGGCCAGTTCTGGCAGTCAAGCTACGGCCAGGAGGTCAGCTACCAGTTGCAGCAAGCAGCTCAGGATCTGGTGGCCCAGCTCACCTGCGCCCCGGTCACCGCCCGGGTGGTCGGCCAGAACGAGCGCGGCCCCTACATCAATCTGGGGCGGCGCAACGGCGTCAAGCTCGGCGACCAGTTCCGCATCCAGCACAACGCCGACTTCATCGACCCCTACGGCAAGTCGCGCATGATGCGCAACCCGGCCGACGGCCTGTTCGAAGTGGTGCAGGTATTCGACGATGGCGCCATCATCAGCAGCCAGAACAAATATTCACCGTTTAACATCCAGAATGGGGATTTGGCAGTATTGGAATAAAAATCAAGGGTTTAAAAGGGAGTTGCTTCTTGTATAATGCCCGCCACAAGGCTCCCGTAGCTCAGTAGGATAGAGCGGTCCCCTCCTAAGGGACAGGCCACTGGTTCGACTCCAGTCGGGAGCACCATATAAAACAAGGGGTTAGCATCTTCATGGTGCTAACCCCTTGGTCGTTTGTGGCGCGGGGTACCACATGGGGTACCACAGGAAACATTCCATGCCACCCTCTTATACCTCTTGAGGCATCTCATCACCGTACCCGTCCGGTAATCCCCCAACTACGCAGTAAATGAAATGGATCTAACGATCGACAACATCTACTCCAGATGGCACACGTTTCTTGCCAGAAATCATCGCCCGGATTAAGTCGCCATGAGTCAAGCGGTCAATCGCAATGACAGCCACTACATGAACGAAAATCGCCACCTGCAGCGCTTTGGCAAAAAACTCATGGATACCTTCCATGACCTCATCACCAAACAGATGCTCATAGTTAGTCAGAATCCCAGTAACAGCAGTGCCAACCAAACAGGTCAGTAACAGGAGAATCATCAAGGATCCCATCGGGTTATGCCCTGCGTGATAGGGATGTTTCCCTTTCATGCTCGCTTGCACGTAACCCGTTACACGGGCTGGAGTGGGAAACCACTGAGTGAACTTCGCGTAATGAGATCCAATGAAACCCCACGCAATTCGGATCACCAACAATCCAGACAAGATATAGCCGACATAACGATGATTACGATGCCCCTCTTCGAGAATAAATAGATTGAGTACACATAATACGACCGTCGCCCAGTGAAAAAATCTGACGACAAGATCCCAAACTTTTATTTCATCATGTTTCATAACACTCTCCACACCATTGCAATGTGGCACAAACAACATTGAAGTCGCTTGTGCCACCATTAAATTATTCCGTGTCCAGATCTTGCTGTTCCGTGACTTTATTTTCCAGGGTTGATAGATATACGAGCAGCACGATTGCCGCCAACAAACTAAAAGAAGCTGAATATCTGCTCAATTCCAACCCACCGCTTTTTAGTGGTTTATCCAGAAAATCGCCCACTACAGCGCCTAATGGCCGAGTCATGATAAAAGCCGCCCAAAACAGCAAGGTGCGAGATACTGAGGTGAAAAAATAAGTTGCGACGATGGCCAGCAATATGGCACCAAACAGGATCATGCTACTGGTGTAACCAAATCCGCCATCATCAGCAACCCAATCACCTAATGCCGTGCCCAGGGTTTGGGAAAACATAATGGTGGTCCAATAAAGTGCGCTGCTGGCTGAAATTTGAGCGCTAACGGCGATAAAAAAGATAACTGCAACGATCCCGGTACTCAACAGATAGCCAAGATCCATCGACATGAAGACAGCATCACCACCGGTTTCCCCCAGCGTTGTTGCCAATATCTTGATAATCCAGAATGCCAGGGTGATCTCCGGCACTTTGCTGGCTGAAGAGCTGATACTGTGATGCATAGCCCACCCATCCGGTGGTTCGACAACGATCCGTCGCATAGAGCATGTCAGTGATTTCTTAAGAAATTCTTAAGCTCGATAAAATTCTGACAAAAAACCGCTTTTTAGCCAGATGAGAGTCCGCCAGACAACAATTTCCTCTTAATTTTTCCTTAAGGTTCAAGGGTTATTTTTCACTCATACTTCAGATTATTGATAAAGCTCATTATGCAACACGCCCTTACAAATATCGGGCTTTCTCTTCATCCTGCTCTGGTACTATCCCCACGCAGTAATGGAATACCCAAAATCAATGTTTGAAATGCCTCTCTGGGAGAAGTCATGCCTTCAGTTGTTAAAATAAGAGTTGTGCCATTTATTTTATTGTTGGCGTTGGTGTTTGCCTTTCTGCTCAATTGGCCAGTATTGCTCCACTTTTATGAGATCTTCACCAATATGGAGCACTTCAAGATAGGGTTCGCAATATCGATCCCCATCCTGCTGGTGGCTGCACTTAACTTCGTCTTTATGCCATTTTCAGTGCGCTATCTGCTCAAGCCGTTCTTCGCGTTTCTCTTCGTGGTTGGCTCTATCGTCAGCTACACCATGATGAAGTACCGCATTCTGTTTGATCAGAACATGATCCAGAACATCTTCGAGAGCAACCAGAGCGAAGCTCACTCCTATATCAGTTTGCCCATCGTTGCCTGGGTGCTGCTGGCCGGGGTGTTGCCCGCGGTGTTGCTCTTTTTTGTGAAAATTGAGTATCCGAAAAAGTGGTATGCAGGCCTCTTCCAGCGTGGACTCTCCATGCTGGGCTCACTGGCAATCGTCGGGATCATCGCCGCCTTCTACTATCAGGATTACGTCTCTGTCGGCCGCAATAACCAGACCCTCAACCGTGAAATCGTGCCTGCCAACTTTGTCTACAGCACCACCAAGTACCTCTACAAACGGTATCTGGCAGAGCCGGTTCCCTTTACCACGCTGGGAGATGATGCCAAGCGGGTGGCGGCGAATGAGGATAAGCCGACCCTGATGTTCCTGGTGGTGGGGGAGACCGCTCGCGGCAAGAACTTCTCGATGAACGGCTACGGGAAAGAGACCAATGCCTTTACCAGCAAGAGCGGTGGCGTGATCTCTTTCAATGATGTCCGCTCATGCGGCACTGCGACAGCTGTCTCTGTGCCCTGCATGTTCTCTAACATGGTGCGCAAGGAGTATGACGACAATCGTGCCCGCAACAGCGAGGGGTTGCTGGATGTGTTGCATAAAACCGGGGTCTCGGTGTTCTGGAAAGAGAACGACGGTGGCTGCAAAGGGGTATGCGATCGGGTGCCCAATATCGAGATCAAGCCCAAGGATCACCCGCAGTTCTGCGATAACAACACCTGTTATGACGAGGTGGTGCTGCAAAACCTCGATGATGAAGTCGCACAGATGAAAGGTGACAAGCTGGTTGGCTTCCACCTGATTGGGAGCCATGGCCCGACCTACTACAAGCGTTACCCCGACGCTCATCGTCAGTTCTTACCGGATTGCCCACGCAGCGACATCGAAAACTGCACAGATGAAGAGCTGGTCAATACCTACGACAACACCATCCGCTATACCGATTTCGTGATCGCAGAGCTGATTGCCAAACTGAAAACCTATGAAGAGAAGTACAACACGGCGCTGATCTATGTCTCTGACCATGGCGAATCACTGGGTGCGCTGGGGCTCTACCTGCACGGTACACCCTACAAATTCGCCCCCGATGACCAGACCCGGGTGCCGATGCAGGTCTGGATGTCTCCCGGTTTCTCCCGTGAGAAGGGGCTGGACATGGGCTGTTTGCAGCAAAAGGCCACCGATACCCGTTACTCCCACGACAACCTCTTTTCGTCCGTGCTGGGGATCTGGGATGTCAAAACAGCGGTCTATGATCAGGGGCTGGATATCTTCAGCCAATGCCGCACAGTGCAATAAACCCTGTATGGGGCGCTCATGCGCCCCTTTTTCATCCCCCTATTTGTTTAATTTGTCACGTAAACGCCCCTGCCAGGGTTCAGGTTTTCTATACAGCAGGGGCGTGTTCACCATGACGTGTTCACCATGAAAAGAGGAAAAGGAAATGGCAAAACCCGGTGCAACAGGGATCACTCGCATCATTCATGCAACCAACTACAGCATGAAAGGGCTCTCGTCGGCCTGGCAGCATGAAGCCGCTTTTCGCCAAGAACTACTGCTCATTTTGTTGCTGATGCCGCTGGCTTTTTTCGTTGGCGACGGCCTTAACCAGATCTTGCTGCTGATCGTCATCAGCTGGCTGGTGGTGATTGTGGAGATCCTCAACTCTGCCGTTGAAGCGGTGGTCGATCGAATTGGCGCCGAGCATCACGAACTCTCCGGCCGTGCCAAGGACATGGGCTCCGCTGCCGTTTTCATTGCACTGGCGCTCAATGCGCTGGTGTGGGGCGCGCTGACCGGGCGCAACCTGCTGGGGTGGTGGTAATCAGGCGTGGTTGGCAAGAGACGCCGGATAAACAGAGAGGGCGACCACTTGGCCGCCCTCTCTTTTTTAATTGCCACTCAGGGCGTGGTGAGGGACATGTGTTTGGTGATGGCCTGATAGAGCTGGGGGTAGTCATCTTCAAAATGGTGCCCCCCCGGTAGCGTGACGGTGGTGACATTGGCTTGGTTGAGGCGCGGACAAAGGCGGTCGCCGTCATCGTCATCGGCTCCTTGCAGGCAGATCATCGGCAGATCGCGGATGGTCTTCACCTGCGGTTCGGTCGGGTAGCTGCGGGCCTTGTGAGTCAGCATGTCGCTGACATGGATCTCGAAATCCGAGCTGGTGGAGGGAGATAGCATCACAGCCCCTTCCAGAGTCTGGCGATAGCGCTCCGGCAGTCGGTTGATGACGAAGGGGACTATCTCGGCACCAAACGAGAAGCCCACCAGCAGCCAGCGCGGGCGTTGCCAGCGAGCCTGGTAATCGTCGAGGATCCGCTCCAGATCGGCAGTCACCTGCTCCGGGGTTTTCTTCTTCCAGTAGTAGCTGAGGGAGCTCCAGCCCACCACCGGCATGCCGTGCAGTTGCAACTGGGCGCTTAACCCTTTGTCGAGGGCCGCCCAGCCGCCATCGCCGCTGAGAAACACCACCATGGGGGCGTCGAATGGCTGCTTGACCGGCAGTTCAATCAAACTCAGATCATCCTTGACCGGGGCAGCTTGCGCCGCAAATGACGAGATGGGCAGTACGAGACTGAGTAACAGCAATATCAAGGCTCTCATGGGCCATGCTCCTATTTCTTGATCAGCCCCAGCGGGCCGCGGCTAATCAGGGTGATCAGGTGAGTCAGGGTTCTTGGCAGTGCCAGCTTGCTGCTGCAGAGCAGATAGCGTGGCTCCCAGCTGGGCGAAAACTTCTCTTTGTAACGGCGAAGCCCCTGAAAGTTGTAAAAACGGCTGCCACGCATAAACAGGGTGTTGCCGAGGCGATCCCAGTAGCTGCCGAGCGGGTGGTCATTGAAACCGGACATGGGGGCCATCCCCAGATTGAAGTAGACATACCCCTGCTCCTTGCCCCACAACAGCAGCTCGACGAAGAGAAAATCCATGATGGGGGCGGTGCCGCTATCCAGGCTGTAGCGCATCAGGTCGATGGATAAGATCTCTTTGTTGTCGCTGACCCAGAGGTTGGCAAAGCCGACGATCTGCCCTTCGTGCCGCACCAGCGCCGCCGGGCTCAGGGTGAGGTAGTCGGGATCAAACCGGCCGACCGAGAAGCCCTTCTCTTTGCCCATCTTGCTCTGCATCCAGCTATCGGAGGCGGCTTGCAGCCTCGGCAGCAAGGGGGCAACGGCAGTGGCCTCCACCACTTCGAAGATCAGCCCCTCCCGTTTTCCCTTGGTGTGGCTCTGGCGCAGGTTGCGCAGCCGGCTGCCCGCCAGATCGAAGCTAGTCAGATCGACCATCGCCTCTTCGCCGAGCTTGAAGGGGATCAACCCCAGCTCCAGATAGAGGGGAAGGTAGCGGGCCGACACCTGATAGAAGACCGGGTTGGCGTCGTGCTCGTCGCAGCGCTCGCGAAATTGCCAGAGCAGCTCTTCAATCAGCTCGGGGCGACCGACCGGATCCCCCATCACAATCCAGCTGTTGCCCTCGATGCCATACATCAAAAAGGCGTCACCGGCGGGGTGGAACAGCAGGGATTTATCTTTCAGCTGGGCCAGATAGCCGTGGCCCCCGCCGTCCCGCACCACCAGCGCATGAGCGCGTGCCAGCGCTTCTTTATCCGGCTTGTTGCCCACGATACGCAGCGGCGCCAGCAACTGTGCAACCCCGACGACTGCCAGCACGGCCACCACGCTACCCATGGCGCGCAGGCCTCTGGCGGCACCGCCGTGAGGGGAGAAGTGGAACCAGAGGGCGTGGTCATACTCCACCTGACGGTAGGAAAAAAGCAGCAGCCACAGCGCCCCCAGCAGTACGGCACCGACCGAGACAAGCCAGCCTGGAGTGAACTGGGCATGCAGCAGGGATCCCTTGCGATAGAAGAGCGGGCGACAGGGCGTCATGATCAACAGAAAGCTGCCGAGCAGCAGGGTGGACTCCCAGCCTCCCCCCTTGAGCAGGGAGAAGGTCATTCCCAGCACCAGCAGCAACTGGCTGATGCGAAACGCGGCATCATGGCGGCGATAGAGGCTGCGGGCCAGCAGGATCAACAGCACCCCGCTCACGCTGCCGAGGACGTGGGAGAGCTCCAGCAGATGGAGTGGCAGCACCTGCAGCAGTGTTTCGATGCGGCTGCGCATGGTGGGGATCATCCCCGAGCAGAGCAGCAGGCTGCCGGCTGCAAAGGTGCCCAGGCTGATGAGGGCGGGCAGAAATTCGCGCACTGCGCTCATGATCCCCTGCAGCCGTTGCCAGCGCGCTTTCTGCTGCAGCATCTCCTGACTGGTAAAGAGCAGCAACGCGCAGAGGAAGGGGAGCACGTAGTAGATGCAGCGATAGAGCAGCAGCGAGGCGAGCAGCTTGTCGGTTGGCAGGTAGTTAGCCAGCAACATGCTCATGCTCGCTTCGAACACCCCGATCCCGCCCGGCACGTGGGCCAGTACCCCGAGGAAGCTGGCCAGCACGAAGGCACTGAGCAGCACAGGGTAGGGGACGCTATCTGCAGGCAACAGCACGAACAGTACGGCGGCGGCGGCCATCCAGTCGGCCAGCGCGACCAACAGCTGCAACAGACGAACCTTGAAGCCGGGCAGGATCAGGCTGTGTTCGCGCCAGGAGAGACGGTGTGTGGGCCAGCAGAGGTAGCAGGCCACCAACAGCAGAGCCATCATGCCCGCCAGCTTGAGCAGGGTGTCTGCCCATTGCGGCCAGTCAGGCAGCAACTGTGATACATCGCAGGTCAGTAGGGCGCCACCTCCCCACGCCAGCAGGCCGAGGAAGAAGGTGATGGAGCAGAACAGCACCACGCGGGCCACTTCTCCGGTGGCGAGCCCCAGTGCGGAGTAAAGGCGATAGCGTACCGAGGTGCCGGTCAGCAGGGCAAATCCCAGGGTGTTGGAGAAGGTGTAGGCGATAAAGGAGGTGATGCTGACCTGTTGCCAGGGAAGGCGCTTGCCCAGCGCATGGAGCGCCAGCATGTCATAGCTGCAGAGACAACCATAACTGAGCAGGGTCAGCAACAGGGCGCCCGCCAGTCGCGGCAGGGGTTGGGACCAGATGGCCAAACGAATATCGTGCCAGTGCCATGTCTGGGTCAGGTGATACAGCACGGTCAGTGCGGTGCCGAGCAGCAGCAAGCTGCACAAGGGGCCGAGCCATTTAAGCAGATGACGCCACATGCCATGTTCCTGTGGTCATTGACCGTTTCCCGCAAAGGGGGAGCCGGGTCGTGGATCCGGTTTGGACGAGGGAGGCGCTCGTCAGGAAAATTTCGTGAAGAGATGGAAAGGGAGGCGTCAGCCTCCCTTGGTGCTATCAAGTGACCAGTTGGATCACTTGGTTTTCGGCGCGACTTTGACGGCAGGGGTCTTGGCGTGGGTGGCTTTATGGTGTTTTTTCACCACCTTGGTCTGGGTCGTCTGCGGTGTGGCTGTCTTGGTCGGGGTGGCCGCCATGGTGAAACCGGAAGTGAGGGCGAAGACGGCTGCCAGGGTCAGGGGGATAATTTTTTTCATGTTCAATTTCCTTATTCGGGTTGATGTTATGGAGCGTTCTCCATGACAGTCATCCTATGACGGTTGCAGCGGCCCTTCAGTGAGCGGTTGGTGACGGTTTGTATCCAAATGTACAGGTAGGGTGAGGCAGAAGCGGGCGCCGTGGTCACTGGCCAGCAACGCCACATCCCCCCCGTGATGACGGGCAATGCTGCGCACGATGGCCAGCCCCAGTCCGGTGCCGCCGGTGCGACGATCCCGGCTCTGATCAAGGCGCACGAACGGCTCGAAGATCTGGGGCGCCAGCGCGGGATCGATCCCCGGTCCGTCGTCACTCACCTCCAGCAGATAGTTATCCTGCAACCGGGAGAGCGAGAGGGTGACCCGACTCTCGGCATAACGCAGGGCGTTGCCGATGAGGTTCTCCACGGCGCGCGTCAACAGCCGTTGATCGCCGCACCAGGGCATCTGGATGACCGGCAGTTGCAAAGCCAGTGCTTTCTCCGGGCGCAGTGCCTGCCAGTCTCCAAAGTGGAGCTCCGCCCACTCCACCAGTTCCAGCTCATCGAGCTTGAGTGGCAGCTCGGGCCGGTCCAGCCTGGCATAGGTGAGCATCTCATCGATAAGGGAGTCCAGCGCCCCCAGATCCCGCTCCAGCGCCTGCTGCTCCTGCTCGGCAGGCGCTGGAGCGAGCATGGCAAGCCGATAGCGCAACCGGACCAGCGGGGTGCGCAACTCGTGGGCGATGGCATCGGTGAGCTGCTTGCGGCTGGCGAGCATCGCTTGCAACTGGGCGGTCATCTGATCGAAGGTGCGGCCGACCCGGGCCAGGCTGCTGCCTTGCGGCAGGTTGGTACGACAGGAGAGATCCCCATCTCCCACCCGGCGCGCGATTTGCTCGAGCTGGAGCAAGCCGCGCCAGTGGGGGCGCAGCCAAAGCAGCAGTGGCAACCCGAGAGAAAGGCCGATCACCAGCAGCAGCCCCACATCGACCCAGTGGAGTTCGTGCAGATAGGAGAGATAGGGCACCGGGCCGACGATCAGCACCTGATCGGTATCGGGGACACGCTGCAGGAAGGTGTCATCCTCTTCGACGATGACGATGTTCCCTGCGGCCAGAAAGGCCTGATCCTCGCTGGCCAGTGGTTGGCGCGCCAGTTCGCCGACCTTGAGGGGCAGGGTAAACTGGCTGCTTTGCTCGGCCAGCCGATCGGGCCAGTGCTGTGGCGGAGTTCTCGCTAACTCGCTGGTCAACAGGCCAAGGGAACCTTGCATCATCCGCTCGAGGTAGCGGTCACCCGCCCGCTCGGCAGTCACCTGATAGACCACGCCCACCAGCAGGATGGCCAGGGTAAAACAGCCGATCAGCAACAGATAGAACTGGATAAAGAGACGGCGCATGGCGGTGCTCCCGAAAGAGGGTTATTCCCAGGCGTGGGGAACGAACAGATAGCCCTTCTGGCGGACCGTCTTGATCCGGGTCGGGTTGTTGGGGTCATCCCCGAGCTTGCGGCGCAGGCGGGAGATGGCCACATCCATGCTGCGATCCTGGCCGTCATACTCCCGACCGCGCAGGCTGCGAAAGAGGGTTTCCCGTCCCAATATTTGGCCTGCGTGGCAAGTGAGCTCCCACAACAGATCAAAGTCAGCGGTCGAGAGGGCAATGCTCTCGCCGTCGAGCCGCACATCCCGACCCGGTCCATCGACGTGCAACCGGCCAAATTGCAGTTGCTGAGGCACGTTGTTGGTAGCAACGGGTTGGGTTGATGTTTGCTGGTGCTGGCGAAACTGCACCCGCAGGCGGGCAAGCAGCACTGGCGGTGGGGTGGTTTTGAGGATGTAATCGTTGGCGCCAAGCTCCAGACTCAGGATCTGGTTCATGTCGCTGTCCAGCGAGGTGAGCATCACTATGGGGCCATCAAAGCGCGGCCGCAGATCCCGGCAGAGGGACATGCCATCCTGCCCCGGCAGCATGATATCGAGCAGCACCAGATCGGGCTGTTCGGCCTCGACCCGGGCCAGTGCCATATCCCCTCTGGGTTCGAGGATCACCTCCATATCGTGGCGACCAAGCCAGCGGCTGATGAGTTGGCCAATCTCGGGATCATCTTCAACAAAAAGAATGCGCTGCATAGAAAAGTTCCATTCGAAATGGATAAAGACACGATGACGGCCAGCATAACAATTAGGTCACCTAGCTCAACCATACGCCAGGAACATCTGCGTCCCTATTACACCACCCGCAGGGAGCTGACCCGCAAAGGGGTGTGAATCCATTCTGTCAGCAATCCCTCTACGACTTCTTATTCATCCGCGCTTTTAAATCAGCAAAGGGGTTATGGGTCGCACCACCGGCAGCGTTTTTGGCATCTTCGCCAGCAACGACCGTTGAGCCATATTGATAAGCTTCGGTGTATTTTGAATGCTCATGATCGTGACAGTACAGACAAAGCAGTTCCCAGTTACTGCCATCTTCAGGATTGTTGGTATGGTCGTGATCGATGTGATGAACCGTCAGTTCGCGAAGGTTAGAGTACACAAACTCCCGAGAGCAGCGTCCACATATCCAGGGATAGAGTTTCAGGGCTTTTTCACGGTAGCCGCTTTCCAGCTGCGCGTAGTGCTTAGAGATAATTGCCATAATTGATACCAGCCTACCTGAACATGTGAATGCAATATGGTACCACTGCTGCCACACCGCTCGGCTGGAGAAATAAAATTTTCGTACAACAAAAAGGCCACCGCGATGCGGTGGCCTTTTTGTTTCTTGTCACAAGAATTTGGTGGAGCTACGCGGGATCGAACCGCGGACCTCTTGCATGCCATGCAAGCGCTCTCCCAGCTGAGCTATAACCCCGATTTGTGTGAATGACCTGCAGTCATTCTGAATTTGGTGGAGCTACGCGGGATCGAACCGCGGACCTCTTGCATGCCATGCAAGCGCTCTCCCAGCTGAGCTATAACCCCAAATTCGGTACTGAATGAATGGTTCTGGCGGCCATTCATCCTAAATAGTGGTGGAGCTACGCGGGATCGAACCGCGGACCTCTTGCATGCCATGCAAGCGCTCTCCCAGCTGAGCTATAACCCCACAAAGGTCGGCCTGGGTGATACACACCGCATTGCCCTGGGCACTTCATTTCAATCAGGAACCTGGTGGAGCTACGCGGGATCGAACCGCGGACCTCTTGCATGCCATGCAAGCGCTCTCCCAGCTGAGCTATAACCCCTTTGATTCCAGATTGTTCGAGGATAATTGGTGGAGCTACGCGGGATCGAACCGCGGACCTCTTGCATGCCATGCAAGCGCTCTCCCAGCTGAGCTATAACCCCAACTCACCTCGGCGCTGACGAAGTTATCTCCGGCAACGGAGGCGGATGATAGGCATCGTGAGCTTTGCTGTCAACCCTAAAATAACTGCCATTGATTCGTTTAGTCAAAATTGCAGCAGTCCGCTGTTTTTACCAGCAAGGAGCATGCTATCTCTCTGTTTTATGTCACAAATCGGCTCAAACTTCGATCTCAAGCCACGATAGAGTGCCGTCCGTGAAGCAGGCCCTTTTCGGATGCAACGCTGCCGATCCCTTGCCTTTAGTGGCGGGCGCGCAAACAGACTCGCTCTCATCACCCCAATCAACCCTCTCCATGAACAAGAAACCCTTTCCATAAAGAATGTTGCACTTGAAAACCCTTTCTATGATTTTCGTAAATTTACAACATAAAAAGTTGATCCAGCTCACAGATAACCATAGGATCAAACCGTGACCCAGGTCACACACCATAACCATAAATGACAGAGCGATGAGGTAAACCATGTTTGAGAATCTGGCAGTCCTGTTCCGCCTCAAGGGCGCAACCACCAAGAGCGGCATTGTAGAGAAAGATGCCTATGCACCGTCCACCCGTGAATACTACTTTCGCTACGGCAAGTAAGCTGTGAAAGTATTTCACCAATAAAAGTAATAAAACTACATCACGCACATCCTATCGCAGCGCCATCCAGGAGCTGTCCTGTCCCGGCCAGAGAGAGTCCTCGGCCAAACCTGAACTCCACCAAACGAGAATGGGGCCCGCAGGCCCCATTTTTTATTGCATTGGCTCATTGCCGGATCACAGCTTGATCCAGGCATCGCTCCATGCGGTTCCCTTGCCTGGCTCATAAGCCCAGGCTGCACCGGAACACCAGCCGGTGTAGGGATGCGGTTTGCACTCGTAGCTGGCGCCGCCATTGCTCACGCGCTCGCCCGCTTTATAGGGAGTGCCCGCCTTGTAGGCCGGGTAGTCACCATCCGGTGGGGTTACGCCCCCCTCTTCCCCTTTGACCAGCAGGGCGTGGTTAGCACTGCGACTCAGGCTCCCTTCGTCGGTCACCGTCAGCTTGATAGCCAGCTTGGTATCAGCGGCCGGCTGGGGCAGGGTCAGCTCCAGCGTGACCTGATCCAGTGCCGGGGCGGAGGCGCCGGCAGGCAGGGTCCAGGCATACGCCAGCGGCTTGCCTTCCGGATCGCTGGAATGCTGCGCGGAGAGGGTGACCTTGCTGCCGCCTTCGGCTTGCGCCGGGCCAGTGATGCTGGCCACCGGTGGCAGGTTGGTACCGCCACCATTGTCTTCAATCACCACCTCTGGATAGAAATGCTGGATGCAGCGGGTGTAATCCCCCTCCTTGAAGGCGCTGAAACGGGTCTGGTAACCCACCAGCTTGCACGCATAGCTCTTGCCGCCGTTCGGGTTCTCGGCCACATAGCTCCAGTCCTGCTCCCAATAGATAGGCAGGGCACCGGCGCCTTCGTTGTCAAAGTACTTCATCCCTTTGCAACCCAGCACTTCGTCAGCCGGTACCGGCACGGCGAGGTAGTTGGCAAATTCGCGGTAGTAGTTGATACGGTTCTGGGACTGGGCATGCTCGGCATTGCCGCCACACTCAACGCCACCGTTGATGATCTGGGTAGTCACCCCGAAACCGGGTAGCAGACCGTTCTGCTTGTCATGGTCGTTCGGCTGCCAGGTACCGTCGATGACGTGCAACATGGAAGGCTTGGGCGGCTGCGGATAGGTGTAGAAGAACACCGCACTGGCGAGGTTCAACCAGCTGTCAGCCACCAGCTCCGGCTGGTCGAGCAGGGTGCGCACCGTGCCAAACATCGCCTCGGAGAAGGGGCCGTAGTTGTAGTTGTAAGAGAGCTGCTTGGCACCACGACCGAAATAGCTCTTGAACTCGCCATTATCGAAGGTGCCGCATGGCCACTGCTGACCCTGCCATACGCTGGGGCTGCACTCGGCGTTGTAGCCGCCACGCATCGCTTCGGTCCAGCCCATCTCACGGACATAGACCAACGCCTGACGCCATTCAGCTTCCGGACGCCAGCTCTCGTGGCCACCGGTCTCCTGGGCGAAGTGGGCAAACATGGTCGCGAGGGTCTTGCGACAGATAGCCTCGGCATCGCGACCATCGCTGTAGTTGCTGCACAGGGCCGGGAACTTGGCCGCCGCCTGCAACAGACCACGATAGCTGTACTCGGGGGCTCGCAGGGGGAACAGGTAGTTAAACTGGCTCTCGCTGAGCAGGCTCTCCACCAGCTTGACGTTATCCGGGTTGTCGGCTCGGCCCGCTTGCACCGCTTCCACCACCAGATTGTCGCGGGTGGCGATGGATGCCTTGACCGCGGCCATCCCGGGGAAGTCGGTCAACGTCTGCTCTTTGGCATCCAGCTCTGCCTGGCTCATATAAACAGGAGCGGTGCTGCCATCCGGCGGTGTAGGTGTTGGCGGAGTGGGCTTGTCATCACCGTCGCCATTGTCCGGCGGGGTCACTTCACCTTCGCCGATCAGCTTCCACGGGGTATCCCACTCGTCGGCGGCCGCCATGCCGGGGGTCTGGCCCGGGTTGACCCACCACTTGGCTTCAAATACCTGGCCGTTGTAGTTGACCTGGCTACCGCCCGGATAGGATTTGTTAATGTTGTATGCCTCAGCCGCCCACAGGTGGCCACTGAGCATCAATCCGGCAAGCAGAAGGGTGATGCGATTTTTTTTCATTATTATTGCTCTCTTAACTTTATTAGCAGACAAAAACGGGGTCTAAACAGACCCCGCCACAATCATAATGATGTCAACTTAACGGCAGCTTGCTGCACCAACATCAACCCAGACATCGTGCTTGCCCGGCTCATTACCTTGAGTCCACCACTTGGCCTTCCATTGACGACCGTTGTGATTGGTCAGTTCCCCGCCGTTGTAGACAACCGCGGCGTTCCAACCCAGCTCAACCTGGCTCTCCAGTGACCACTGATCCGCAGTGCGGCTCGGTTCATTGCCCTGGGTCCAGTACTTGGCACGCCATACCAGCTGGTTGTGGCTCACCTTGTCACCGCCGTTGTAGACCTTGCTGGTCTGCCATGCCGGGACGTTGGCCGCTTCCGGGTCGGTGGTATTGCATGAACCACCTTCCCCACCGTCACCGCCTTCATTGATCGGTGTAACGGTGAGACGGGTTGCCGCACTGGCGTCGAGTGCGCCATCGGAGACAGTCACAGAGAGGTCATAACCGGTTTCAACATCCACTGCAGGACCGGTGACCACCAGGGTGGCGCTGTTCTGGCCGGTGGCCGAGATACCGGCTGGTACTTGCCATTGGTAGATCAGCTCGTCGCCATTGGGGTCGGATGCCTTGGCGGTGATGCTCACCTGCTTGCCCTCTTCTACTTTGAAGCTGGCGGGCAGAGTGACCACCGGAGGCAGGTTGGGTTGCGGCGCCTTGTTGGTCACCACCACCTGATCCTTGGCACTCAATTGATGGTCATCGGTCACGCTCAGCTCGAATACCAGCGCGGTATCGGCGCTCACGGCATTCAGATCGACTCGCACCTTGGCTTGCGTGGTATCACCCAGCACAGCTTGCGGACCGGAGACCTGCTTCCAGCTGTAGGTCAGGGTGCCTTTTTCCGGATCGTGGGAGGCTGAACCATCCAGAGTCAGGGAGGCCGGGCCGGTCACAGTCACGTCGCTGCCCGCATTGGCGACCGGCGGCTTGTTGACTGGCGGGGTGATCCCCTCACCATGGCCGAGACCTTCATGCATGGCGTTGAGGATGTCGCCGTTGTCGGCATCGATCTCCCAGGAGAAGAGGCCACCCAGCTTGTTGGCCAGCACATATTGGCCTTTCGCCTTGACTGAACGCTCGTCGTCATAGGTGATCAGCTCGCCAGTGGAGGGCTTGAACAGGGTCGCCGCTTCGGCGGTCTCGTCGTAGTTGTATTCCCAACCCGCACCCATGTGGTTATTGACGACCTGGCGATAATCGATCACGCCATCTTCCCAGGTACCCTTGATCTTGCCAGTCGCGGTACCGGTGAAGGGATCGTTGCCCTGATAGCCGCTCACCCCTTTCCAGCCACGGCCATAAGCCGCCGCACCGACCACCAGTTTTTCGGAATCGACACCTTGTGCCAATAGCTGATTGACCGCTTCATTGGTGTTGTAACGCTTGTTGGCGGAGCCATTGGTCGCTTGATACAGGTTGGCCTGATGACCCAGCTGGGTATTGCTCCAGCCACCGTTGTAGTCGTAACTCATCACGAAGAGGTAATCCATGTACTGCTGGGCAGCCTTGTAATCCACATCTTCAATCTTGTCATAACCGGCACCGATGGCAGAGGTCAGCTCATAGGTGCGACCGGTCTCTGCTTCCAGCTCGTCGAGCATGGCGCGCAGCTCTTTCATGATCAGCACATAGGTAGCCCCATCCTTGGTCTTGTCACCCAGGTTGGGGTTGGCGCCGTCACCACCCGGAAACTCATAGTCGATATCGACGCCGTCAAAGAACTTCCAGGTCTGCAGGAACTCTTTGACCGAGGCAACGAACACATCACGCTTGGCTTTGTCATGCATAAAGAAGAAGGGATCGGAGAGAGTCCAACCACCAACAGACGGGAGAATTTTCAGGTCAGGATAGGCCTGCTTGAGGGCCATCAGGTTACCGAAGTTGCCCTTGTAGGGCTCATCCCAGGCACCCAGCGTACCTTGTGGTGCTTGTATCGCAGCCCAAGGATCGTGGATCGCAACCTTGAAATCTTCGCGACCGGCACAGGATTTTTGCAGCGCCTGGAAGCTCCCTTCGATCTCTTTGAGGCTGTCGTTGATGCCATCACCGCCGCAAATCGGGGTGAAGCCATAGAGGATATGGGTCAGGTTCTGTGCCGGGATCTTGTTTACCGGGAAATTTCGACCGTAAACGCCCCACTCAACGAAGTAGGTACCGACTACCTTGCCGGATTTGTTGGCATAGGGCTTGTTGTGTTCCTGCAGAGTCGGCTTGAGCGGAACAAGGTGACTACCATCGGTATCGGCAACCAGGATCTCTTTGGCATCAGACAGGGTGCAACCATCGCCGTTACACAGCGCGACCTGCATCTGATAGCGACCACCTTTGTTCACCTTGAAGGTGGCGGTACCGGCCGCTGAAGAGGGACCAGACCACACTTCCTTGCCATCCAGCAGCACTTTGGCGGTCTGGCCAATATCGCCACTCCAGATGTTCCAGGTAACGGTGACATCGGCGGCGTCTTTGCGGGTCACCAGTTGGTTGTATGCACTCGCGGAGGGGTTGACTTCGACGATGGCAAACTTGGTGGGGCCCCAACCAATGGCAGGCTTGCCCGGAGCGGCAGCATAAGCAGCAGATGAAGCGAGCAGGGTACTGACCACCATGGCCAGCAATGCGGGTTTTGGACTTAGCATATTGCTTTCCTTTACGTTATGGAAAAAACGAAAGGGCAACGCAACACGACAGGTAACACAAAAATGACCACCCCTTGGCAAAGGCAGTCTGCATAACACTGTGGTGGCCCCGCTATCCTAGGTCAACATGTCCCTTAGACCGGAAGCTTTGCGTCCCGACTTTTCAATCGGTTTGCCCTTATCACAACTTTATTCTTGGCGATAAATAATCGCTGATTGACTATATGGGTATTCAAGGGGTTAAGCAAATCCGACCATTGCCTTTTTCCCCGAAAAAAAACGTCACAAGCGTTTAATTTATAAGGATTAATTGTTTAAAAACAGATAATTGAAACATACACTTTGTTCACAACAACAGAGGCCATGGCTTGGGCATGGATCGAGCCATAAAATAAACCGATAAAAAACAATAACTAACAAAATTGTCATTTGTGAGATGCCGAATTGATAGTGGTTTTCTCACCGCCCTTTTGTCACCGGCCCCGCAAGCCCCTCCCCACCAGGTTGACCATTCAGATACGACAAAATTGTTCGTTTGACTTTACGCCGAGGCCGTAACGACCGCCCCCAACCCAAAAGTGGCGTGGTGGCCAACTGAATGTCAGAACGCAGTGGTGTAAAGAGGCGCTGGCACTGATTGCCAGACAAAAAAACGGGGCATGACTGGCATGCCCCGCGACCATTCAACTCTTGTTTATTTACAGCTGGCGGCCCCCACATCCTGCCAGACGTCGTGTTTGCCGGGCTCATTGCCCTTGGTCCAGTACTGCGCCTTCCACTGACGGCCGTTATAAGTGGTGATCTCGCCACCGTTGTAGGCCACATTGGCATCCCAACCCAGTTGCACCTTGCTCACCAGCAGCCACTGATCCGTGGTGCGGCTCGGCTCGTTGCCCTGAGTCCAGTACTTGGCCTGCCACACCAGCTGGTTGTGGCTCACCTTGTCACCGCTGTTATAGGTGCTTGCCGCTTTCCAGACTGGCCAGTTGGCCGCATCCGGATCAGTCGCCGTGCAACCACCGCCGCTGCTGGCCGGTTTGACCGTCAGACGGGTTGCCGCGCTGGCATCCAGCCCGCCGTCGGAGACGGTGACGCTCAGGTCATAGCCGGTGTCGCTGGTGACGCTCGGGCCAGTGACCACCAGGGTGGCGCTGTTCTGACCCGTTGCGGTGATGCCTGCCGGCACGCTCCACTGGTAGGTCAGCGGATCACCGTTCGGATCGGAGGCGGTCGCCTTGATGCTCACCTGCTTGCCCGCCTCCACAGAGGCCGTGGCAGGTAGACTCACCACCGGCGCCAGATTGGCTTGCGGCGCCTTGTTGGTGACAACAACCTGATCCTTGGCACTCAACAGCTGGTCATCGGTCACCGTCAGCTCGAACACCAGATTGATGTCGGCGGACACGGCGTCCAGCACCACACGGGCCTTGGCCTGAGTGGCATCAAGCAGAGCTGCCTGCGGGCCGGAGACCTGCTTCCAGCTGTAGCTGAGCGCGCTGTTTTCCGGGTCGTGTGAGGCCGACCCATCCAGCGTCACCTCGGTAGGGCCGGTCACCTTGAGGTCACTGCCTGCATTGGCCAGCGGCGGCTTGTGGGCTGGTGGAGTGGTTCCCTCGCCGTGACCCAGACCCTCGTGCATGGCATTGAGGATGTCGCCATTGTCGGCGTCGATCTCCCAGGAGAAGAGGCCACCGAGCTTGTTGGCCAGCACATACTGCCCCTTGGCCTTGACCGAGCGCTCGTTGTCATAGGTGATGAGATCGCCGGTCGCCGCCTTGAACAGATAGGGCGCCTCGGCCACTTCGTCGTAGCCCTTCTCCCAGCCCGCCCCCATCCGGTTGTTGACGATGTCGCGGTAATCCACCACCCCGTCCTCCCAGGTGCCTTTCACCTTGCCGGTCGCCTTGCCGGTGAAGGGGTTGTTGCCCTGATAACCACTCACGCCAGTCCAGCCACGGCCATACATGGCGGCACCGACCACCAGCTTGCCCGGTTCAACCCCCTGCGCCAGCAGCTGATTCACCGCCTTGTCGGTGGTGTACTTGGTATCGGGATCCCAGCTCGCCGCATAGAGGTTGGTCTGGTGACCCAGCTCGGTGTTGCTCCAGGCACCGTTGTAGTCGTAGGTCATCATGAAGATGTGGTCCATGTAGGGCTGGGCCGCCTTGTAGTCCACATCCTGGATCTTGTCGCCCCCCGCCCCGATGGCGGAAGTGAGCTCATACTGGCGACCGGTCTCGGCCTCCAGCTCGTCGAGCATGGCCCGCAGCTCCTTCATCAGGGCCACATAGGTGGCAACATCGCTCGGGCTGCCCAGTTTCGGGTTGGCGCCCTGTCCGCCCGGGTACTCCCAGTCGATATCCACACCGTCGAAGAACTTCCAGGTCTGCAGGAATTCTTTCACCGAGCCGACAAACACGTCGCGCTTGGTTTTGTCACCGAGGAAATAGAAGGGATCGGAGAGGGTCCAGCCGCCGACCGAGGGGAGGATCTTGAGGCTCGGATAAGCCTGCTTGAGCGCCATCAGGGCGCCAAAGTTGCCCTTGTAGGGCTCGTCATGAGCAGTGAGGTTGCCTTGCGGCATCTGGATGGCGGCCCAGGGATCGTGCATCGCCACCTTGAAGTCGGCCCGGCCTGCGCACGCCCGCTGCAGCGCCTGGAAGCTCCCTTCGATCTCCTTGAGGCTGTCGTTGAGGCCATCCCCGCCGCAGATGGGGGTGAAACCATAGAGGATATGGGTCAGGTTCTGGGCCGGGATCTTGTCCACCGTAAACTTGCGGCCATAGACCCCCCACTCCACATAGTAAGTCCCCACCACCTTGCCGGACTTGTTGGCGTAGGGCTTGTTGTTCTCCTGCAGCGGCGCCTTGAGTGGCGCCAGATGGCTGCCGTCGGTATCGGCAACCACGATCTCCTTGGCATCAGAGAGGGTACAGCCATCGGCGTTGCAGAGGGCTATCTGAGCCTGGTACCGCCCCCCTTTCTTCACCTTGAATTTAGCCGTTCCTGCAGCGGCAGAGGGGCCGGACCACATCTCCTTGCCATCAAACAGCACCTTGGCGGTCTGGCCAATATCGCCACTCCAGAGGTTCCAGCTCACTTCGACGTCAGCGGCATCCTTCCGCTTGACCAGATTGTTGTAGGCGCTGGCGGCTTGATCAACCTCCACAATAGCAAACTTGGTGGGGCCCGCGGCAATGGCAGGCTTGCCGGGGGGCGCAGCATAAACAGAAGTGGCACAACAGAGACCGACCGCGAGGGCCAGCATGGTAGGCTTTGGACTTAGCATTGTTATATTTCCCTATTTCGTTATGTAGGCAACGAAAAGGGCGACGCCCTGACAGGTAACCCAGACAGCAGTGCGGCCTCTTGGCAAAGGTGCACAACAACAACCTGTGGTGGCCCCGCTATCTCAAGTACGGCTCATCCCTGGACCGGAAGCTTTGCGTCCCGACCTTGCGATCGGTTTGCCCTTTAGCTACTTCATTCGCGATAAAAATAATCGCATCCCGACTATAGAGTGAGCGGATCAGGTGCGCTACTGTCGACTTTCACAACAAGTGGCTGACCAGAATGGCTATCGGTCGTTATCACACGAAATAGTGAAGGGATCATCGCCAATCCGGGGCCATGTATGACGAACCACCATGACGATGGCTGCCGCCATATTTGTGCGGTTTTGTGAGCCGGTTCACGGCTTGCCGCCCCGGGTCTGCTATCGCAGCAGCAGGCTGTTCATCAGTGCCCGCAGTTTGAGTGGTTTGACCGGTTTGCTGATGTAGCCATACCCCCGCTCGCGGATCTGCACCTGCAACTCGCTCTTGCGATCGGCGCTGATGATGATGCCTCCCAGCTCGTCGCCACACACCCGTTGCAGGGCAGCCAGCGCCTCCAGCCCGGTCTTGCCATCGTCGAGGTGATAATCGGAGAGCACCAGTCTTGGCACAAACCCCTCTGCCACCAGCGCCTCGGCTTCGGCCAGATCGACGGCACAGTGCACCTCGCAGCCCCAACGGCCGAGCAGGGTGCTCATGGCGGTCAGAATGTCCCGCTCGTTGTCGATGCAGAGCACGGCAACTCCTTCCAGCTGGCTGTCGCGCGCCACCGGCGCCGCCAGCTGATGGGCCGTGACCGGCCGGGTCGCCAGATTGAGGGTCACCGCAAAGACCGATCCCTTGCCCGGCCAGCTCTGCAATGTGAGCTGATGACCGAGCACCTGCGAGATGCCGCGGGCGATGGCAAGCCCCAGACCCAACCCCTGCTCCTTGGCGGTACGGGAGTGATCGAGGCGGGAGAACTCGTCGAAGATCGCCTCCTGCTTGTCCTGCGGGATGCCGGGGCCGTTGTCCCATACCTCGATACGGATCTTCTCCCCCATCCGGCGGCAACCGAGCAGCACCCGGCCCCCCGGGTTGTAGCGAAACGCATTGGTGAGAAAGTTCTGCAACACCCGACGCAGCAGCCGCACATCGCTGTGTACCGCGAGCTTGCTCTCCACCACAGAGAAGTGGATCCCTCCCGCCTGCGCCAGCACGCCAAACTCCGCCTTGAGGTTGTCGAGCAGATCGCGCAGGGCAAAGTCGAGCTTCTTGGCCTTGAACTTGCCCGCTTCGAGCCGCGAGATATCGAGCAGATCGGTAATGAGATCCTCGGTCGCCCCCAGCGCATCGTCGATATGGCGGGCGATGCGGGCCTGATCGCCAGATGCTGGCAGCATCTCCAACAGGGAGGAGGTAAACAGCTTGGCGGCATTGAGGGGCTGGGTCAGATCATGGCTGACCGCCGCCAGAAAACGGCTCTTGGATTGATTGGCCCGCTCCACCTGCTGGTTCACCAGCAGCAGCTGGCGGTTGAGTTCAGAGAGCTCACGGGTGCGCTCGGCCACCCGCGCCTCCAGATGTTCGTTCGCTTCGCGCAGCACCCGCTCCGCATCGCGAAACGGGGTGATGTCGGTAAAGGTCATGACAAAACCGCCGGCGGGCATGGGGTTGCCCTGCATCTCGATCACCCGCCCGTCCGGGCGCTCCCGCGCCGAGATATGGGCGCTGCCCCGCTTCATAAAGGCGACCCGCCGTGCCACATGATCCTCGATATCGCCGGGGCCACAGAGCCCTTGCTGGGCGTTGTAGCGGATGATCTCCTCGATGGGACGCCCTGCCTGAATAAGCCCCGGCGGATAGTGGAACAGCTCGATGTAACGGCGGTTCCAGGCCACCAGCCGAAGCTCCCGATCCACCACCGAGATCCCCTGCCCGATATGTTCGATCGCCCCCTGCAGCAAGCCGCGGTTGAAGCGAAACACGTCGGAGGCCTCATCGACGATGGTGGCGATCTCCTCGAGCTGCATATTGCGCCCTTGCAGGGCAGAGGCGAGCACCAGCCGTGCCGACGAGGTGCCAAATACCCCCGCCAGCAGCCGCTCGGTGTGGGCAATCAGCTCGGCCGAGGCTTGCATCTGGGGCGCCAGGGTGCCGCCCCGCTCACCGGCGAAGCGGCCAAAGGCGCGCTTGACCCGGCTCGAACCGACGAAGCGGGCCGCCAGCATCTCCAGCTCCTTGACCGAGACCCGCGCCTGATAGAGGGCGGCGGTATCGCGGCTCGGCTTGCCGACGAAGTTGGCCGCTTGCAACCGCTCGCTCACCGCCGGGCGCGACAGCAGCGAACCCACCACGTAGCCGAGCAGGTTGAGCACGAGACTCAGGAAGATGCACCAGGCGCCCAGGCTAAGATCGCGAAACGCGGGCCAGTCCGGCGGCGCCAGCAGCTCGGCCAGCGGTGAACCGGCCAGCAACCCGCTCTCCACCAGCAGGGTCACGAACCAGAGACTCACCCCGAGGAAGAGACCAAGATAGACCCCCTTGCGATTGCCGTGACGCCAGTAGAGACCGAGCAGCAGGGCCGGTGCAAACTGGGCCACCGCGCCAAACGAGAGATAGCCGATGCGGGAGAGACTGGTGAGATCGCCGAGCCAGAGGTAGAGCCCCCAGGCCGCCAGCAAGATCAGCAGAATGGCGCCGCGGCGCACCTGCAGCAGCAGCCGCACCAGCCGCTCGTCGCGTCCCTGCCGCCAGAAACGGCGCAGCAGCACCGGCAGCACCAGATCGTTGCTCACCATGATCGCCAGCGCGATGGTGCAGACGATTACCATGCCGGTGGCCGCCGAGGTGCCGCCGAGAAACGCCAGCATCGCCATGCCATCGAAACCGAGGGCCATCGGCAGACTGATCACATAGGTGTCGGAGGCCATGTCAGCCCCGACCCACTGTTTGCCCGCCAGTGCCAGCGGCCAGATAAAGAGCCCCATCACGAACAGGTAGAGCGGGAAGATCCAGCGCGCCCAGTGCAGATCCTGCCCCTGATTGTTCTCCACCACAGTCACATGAAACTGGCGCGGCAGGCAGATAACGGCGCACATCGCCAACACCGTGTAAATGGCAAGCTCCAGCAGGTTGCCGGGGCTCACCGCCACCACCTGCGCAAAGAAGTCGCGGGTCACCTGCTCGTGAGCTTCGCCGGGTTTGCTCAAAATCAGCCAGAGGGCGAAGCCCCCCACCGCGATAAAGGCCAGCAATTTGACCACCGACTCGAAAGCGATGGCCACCACCATCCCCCTGTGGTGCTCGGTGGCATCGAGATGGCGAGTACCGAACAGGATGCTGAACAACGCCAGCAGCAGAGTGACCCCGAGCGCCAGCTCACTGGTATTGCTGGTCGGGCTGATGCCGCCGCTGTTGACCATCAGCAGATCCAGCCCGGTGACGATGGCTTTGAGCTGCAACACCAGATAGGGGAGGATCCCCATGATGGCGATGAGGGCGATCACCATGGCGAGCCGCTGGGATTTGCCGTAACGGGCGGCGATAAAGTCGGCGATGGAGGTGATGTGCTCGCGCTTGGCCACCAGAATAAGGCGGGCCAGCAGCCGCCAGCCAAACAGAAAGACCAGCATGGGGCCAAGGTAGATGGGCACCGGCGACCAGGGGGATTCACTCGCCTGCCCCACGGTGCCGAAGAAGGTCCAGGAGGTGCAGTAGACTGCCAGCGACAGGCTGTATAGCAGCGGTTGCCCCTTGAGACGGTGCCGTTTGTGCTTGTCTGCCACGAAGGCGATCAGAAACAGCAGCCCCAGATAGGTGAGCGACAATCCGATCAGCAGCCATCCCTGGTGCATCGATAACTCCTTGTCCATGTTGAGTTTTTGTATACAACCTCGCCAGTCTAGAGAGGCAGCAGCCAAAAGTCATCCCCTTCGGAGAGATTGAAATTATCGTTTTTCAATAAGTTTTATCTTGACTGTATATCGTAAAACAATAAACATTGCCGGTGTAAATATTGATAAACGATAAACTTTACCTTTCAGATAAAACCATCACAGTGAGGAATGAGATGATCTCCAATAAACTCGAACGCTCGAGCATGCTGATCGAATGGCTGCTGCTGCTGGCACTGCTGGCGACCCCTTTGATCACCTTGCTGGAGGTGTGGACCCCCTTCGGTGGCGCCGATTTTCTGCAGGAGAAGCTCAACACCATCTTGAGCCGCCCCGGCATCAATCCTGCCGACTATCCCCTTCACTTCTCCACCCGGCTGCTCGGCACCCTGGTGCAGCTGTTGCCGGATCTGGTCTTTATGATGATGCTCTGGCAACTGCGTCAGCTGTTTCGCGGCTACCGCGCCGGTCTGCTCTTCACCTTCGAGCAGATCCGCCGCTATCGGCAGATCGGACTGCTGCTCTGTACAACCTTCCTGGTCGAATTGATCCTGACCCCCTTGCTGGATATGGTGCTCACCATGAGAGGCCCGGAAGTACTCGGTACCATAGCGCTGAGTACCTCCGATTTCCGGGTACTGCTGGCGGGACTGATCGTACTGGCGCTGGCACTGGTCATGCGCGAGGCCAAACTGCTGGCCGATGAACAGCAACTGACGGTGTGAGGATCCTATGCCCATTATCATCCGACTCGATGCCCTCCTGGCCGAGCGCAAAATGACCGCCCGCGAGCTGGCCCAGCGCATCGACATCACCGAGGCCAACCTCTCGATCCTCAAAAATGGCCACGCCAAGGCGGTGCGCTTCTCCACTCTGGAGGCCATCTGCCGTGAACTCAATTGCCAGCCCGGCGATCTGCTGGGCTACGAGCAGGAGCGCTAACCCTCTTATGAGTCGTCATATCACCCTGTTTGCCCTGTGGCTGCTGCCGCTGTGGGCCTGCGCTGGCAATGACGCGAACGGCCCCCGCTACCATATCGAGCAGGGCGCCAGCGCCAATGTGCTGCAAGTGCGCCTCACCATGCAGGGCAAGCCCCCTTTTACCCTGCTCCCCGCCCGCCAGTTGCCGGGCAGTGCCGCGCCGGTTTCCCCCGCGCTGATCTGCCTTGCAGACAACCAGCCGGTTGCCCTCAACCAGCCCTTCTCTTGCAAAGAGATCGGCTGGCAGATCACGCTCACACCGGCTCCGACAGTGGGTGCTGATGCCTCGGCCCAACAGTCGCTTCTGTTCGCACCCAATCAGTGGCTATTGACCGAGTGGGGTAACTTTGTGCGCCAGATGGGGAGTCGCCAAGGAAAGGTTTGTCTGCCGGATGGCAGCTGCCAACCACTGCCGGATGTCAACCAGCCGCCGCTGATCCTGCCGTTTGGTCTGGACACAGTGCCCGTCACCAAGCCGGATCCGCGGCTGGTGCTGAGCCATGACGAGACCGCCAACCAGTTCGATCTGCCGGCCTTGCAGCAGCAACTGAATGAGATCATCGACTATCTGGCCTTCCAGCTCGATGTGGATCCGCCCACTCACCCGTGGCAACTGGTGTGGCTGGGGCGGGATGTGGCGACCCGCTCCCTTGGCGGCGCAGCCGGAGATCAGGTGTTTGTCGCCAACTACCCCACCGAGGCTGGCAAGCCGACGCCACAGGCCCCCTTGCGCCTGCTGCGCACCTCGGCCCACGAGGCGGTGCATATCCTCAGCGCTCGCCGTACTGCTCCACAGCCCACCTGGGTCAACGAGAGCCTCGCCGAATACCTTGCCATCAAAGCGCTGCGCCGCTTTCGGCTGCATCAGGTCACAGCGGTCAACGAGCTGGCCGAGCGGGGCAAACTGCTACCCCATAGCGAGAGCGGCCTCTATCGGGCGGCTCGCGAGGTGCTGGCGGGCGATCACTCCTACTACCCGCTCTTTTACGTCAAGGGGAGCGCCTTCTGGGAAGCGCTGGAGCGGGAGCTGCAGCACAATGACGTGACGCTGGCGCAACTGCTGCCCCAACTGGGCTGGCTGCCGGATGGCCGCTTTGATGCTGCATCCAATGAGCTGCTTGCCGGCACCATCGGCTCGGATACCTGGCGCCGTCTCAGCCGCCTCTATCTTGGCGAGCAGCAGTAACGCCGCAAACTGCAACAACGAAAAAGGGAGAGCCGTGGCTCTCCCTTTTGTTAGGTGATGATTCAAATAGACAAATATCAGGCTGGAGCACTCTCCTGCGCAGACGGCGCAAAGGGGTGCAGCCGCAGGAAGAACACCGGCAAGACCACCAGCACCATCAGGAAGAAGATGCCGCCGCCGAGAGGCTCGAACAGCACGCCGCAAAGTGCCATCAGGGCCGCCACCGTCATGCCGAGGCCAAGGGCCGCATAGAGCGCCTGGGTCGGGATCAACTGTTCGGCCGGTAGCTGGCGGGTCATGAAGCGCACAGCCCCCAGATGGCTCATGCCAAAGGTGACCGAGTGGAGCAGTTGCCCCAGCACCAGTACCCACAACTCGGTCGAGGCCCCCAGCAATACCCAGCGCACCACACAACCGATGGCACCGGCGATAAAGAGGCTCTGGGCGCCAAAGCGCTGCAAGAACCGCTTGTCAGCGGCGAACATGCAGATCTCCGCTACCACCCCGAGCGCCCAGAGATAGCCGATGATGGTGCCGCTATACCCTTGCGCCTTCCAGTAGATGGCGCTGAAACCGTAATAGGCGGCGTGGCTCCCCTGCAGCAGAGCGGTCAGCAGCAGGAAACGGCGCACCGGCGCGCTGCGCAGGGTTGCCAGCAGGGAGGCTTTGGCCCGCTCGCCCTGACTATCCTGTGGTGCGGGATAGAGCGGCAACCAGCTGAGCAGCAGCATCAGCACCAGCCCCGCCACCATGGTGTGCAAAATCCAGTCACTACCGAAGTTGCCCACCAGCGCCCCCACCAGGGTAGAGGCGACGATAAAGGCAAAGGAACCGCATAGCCGCACCTTGCCGTAATCGAGGTGAGCCTGCACCACCATGCGGGTCGCCAGCGCCTCCCCCACCGGCATCAGGGTCGGATAGATAAAATTCGCCAGCAGGGTCAAGCCCACCAGCCACCAGAGGTTATGACTGAGATAGAAGCCGAGAAACGCCAGCAGACTGAGCAGGGAGAGCAACCGGGTAACCGGCAGCAGATGGCCCGCCCCCTTGATCTGCCCCATCACCATCAGGTTGCCGGCAAAGCGGATCGCCATCCCCGCCCCCAGCAGGAGACCAATCATCTCGGCGCTGACGCCCACCCCCTCCAGCCAGAGCGACCAGAATGGCAAGTAAGCACCGTAGACAAAATAGAATGCGCCGAAAAAGAGCGCTAACCAAGAGAACGCGGGCATAGATCCTCTGCAACCGGATGACGGGAGCAGAATGATAACCCATCCGCCCCCACAGATCCCGATGGAAACCCCGCTAAGAAAACGAAAAAACTTCAACAAAATTGAACTATTACCGAAGGTACAGGGTCTACTTGGTAACACCTCCTCCTGGTTAGTGTTGCAATCCTTCCACCCGCCCATGGCGGGTTTCTTTTTTTAGGCAAACATCTGCTCTGCTCCATCGTCACAACATGGCGGCGACAAAAAAGGGGCCGAAGCCCCTTTGATCATCTGCGTCTGTTGTTTGCTCTTTAGAATACGTATTTGACCCGTGCACTCAGGTTGCGGCCCGGTTCGGTCATCATGCTGTTATCGGAGCCCTCGGCACGACCGGCGATGCGCTCGTAGCTGGTGTACTCCTTGTCAAACAGGTTGAAGACCCCGACGTTGAGCTGCAGGTCGGTCATCGGGTTGAACTGGGCGTACATATCCACCACACCCCAACCGGCGCTCTTCACGTAATCCTTGCCTTTGCTGTCTTTACGGACTTTGTCCATGTCGTCAGCAAAGCGCAGGGCTGTGTTGAAGTTCCATTGGGCCTGTTCCAGACGCACACCGACGGAGCCGTTCAGCGGGCTCAGGCTGTTGATGTAGTTGCCATCCCCATCCTTGCCTTCGATGTAGGCGAGGTTGCCCCAGACATTGACGATGTCGTTGAGCCAGTAATCCGCCTTGGCTTCGACCCCTTTGGTAGTCGCCTTGCTCAGGTTCTGGTACTGGTAGACGGCGGTGCGCCCCTCTTTGCCCACTTCCACCATCTCGATGAAATCTTCGAACTTGTTGTAGAAGCTGGCTACTTCATAGCTGAAGCCGTTGCTGCTGCCACGCACGCCGAGATCGATGCCGTCGCTGCTCTCCGGATTGAGGTTCGGGTTGGGCTCTATGCGATAGCCGTACGCCTGATGGTTCAGGGTGGAGAAGGCGCTGTCATACATGGGAGCCTTGAAGCCGTGGCTGTACTGGGCGAACAGGTTGGCCGCCTCGTGGGCTTTGAACACCAGACCCAGCTTTGGTGACAACTCCCCTTCGGAGAACTTGTGCAGCTTGTCGCCTGTGTAGGCCGGATCCTTGTCCGGAGTCATCCGGTAGTAGTCATAACGGGCACCCGGGGTCAGCACCCAGCGCTCGCCAAACTTGATCTCGTCAAAGGCCCACAGGGCGCTGCGCTCGCTGGTGGTAGCCGGGAAACTCAGCTCGTTGTAGCCGACAAAATCACCGGGGGTCGTCGGCCCCTTGTAACGGGTACGTTCGTTGTCGGTGTGCTCGTATTCAGCCCCCCAGGCCAGGCGATGGTTGGCGACCGCCTTGTGGAACTGCAGCTGGGCGCCGATGTTCTTCTGATCGAACACGTTGTGATCCAGCGAGTTTTTGGTCACATAGGGGTTGCCGGGGCTGACCGGATACTTGGATGAGGCGTACTGATCCAGCGTCTGCTTGGTGCGGGCGAAGTAAACCTTGCTATCCATCCGATCGGCCCAGCCTTGATTGAGCGCGATGCCGTGATCCAGCACCACTGAGAGGTTGTCGGTCTGCTTGTCGGTGATGGGCTGATCAAAGACACGGGCAGTACCGGTACCGACCTTGTTGAGCTTGACCGCATCCGGCTCCTCGCCATCGGTCAGGTAGTCAACGGTCAGCTTGAGGAACTGCTCATCGGAGAGGTTCCACTTGCTCTTGAGCAGCAAGGCTTGGGTACCGATATCGAAGTCGTTCTTGGTGGAGTCGAAATTCTGGGTCACACCGCCATCGCGCCAGGTGTAGCGCAGCAGGTTCTCCACTTCACCAGTGCGCAGGGCGCCGGTAAAGCCCGCCATCTTCTGGTGGCTGCTGGAGGCGTAACCGCTGGTCACGTCCAGATAACTATCCTTGCCCTTGAGGAAATCGCTGGCATCCTTGGTGGTGATGGCAATCACGCCACCCAGCGCATCGGAGCCGTAGGCGGCAGAAGCGGGCCCCTTTGCCACTTCTACCTGCTTGATCATGTCGGTATCGAAGTAGCTCTGGCCAACACCGCCCTTGCTGTAAGCATCGTTCTGGCGCACACCGTCGCGCACCACCTTGACCCGGTTTTCCCCCATGCCGCGGATGATGAAGGTCTGCGCATCACCCTGACCGCCGAGCACGGTCACACCGGGTTCGTAGCGGAACAGGTCGGCGACGTTGGTGACGACCTGCTCTTCAATCTGCTTGGCGGTGATCACCGAGATGGGGCCGGAGACATCTTCCAGTTTTTGCTCCATCCGTGAGCCGCTGACGACCACGACTTCATCCGCCTTCTGGGTGGCAGCAAAGACCTGGGAGGAGAGACCGGCCGCCACGGCGAGGGCAACCAGAGAGAGTGCGTTATGATGGGTCACAGCGAATCCTTATTGAGAACTGTTATCAAACAGGCCGCATCTTACTTACCCCTCGCCAAAGATCAATAAAAAGAATCATTATCATTTAAAAAATGAAAGGTTGGTTTTAAACTGCCTGCCATTGCGATTCCAAACCTGTTTTCTGCCCAGCGATGCTGCGCATCCGGGCCTATCTGCCGTGAGATCCCATGATGAAACGACTTCCCCTGCTCGCCCTGCCGTTGCTGCTGGCAGCCTGTGCCACCCCCACCCAGCCGACCGTGTCATCACAACTACAGACGCTCTATGACTATCGGCTGAGCAGCGCGGGAGACGCTGACCTGACGCTGGAGCAGGCGATCGCTCGCATTGCCGACGCCGACATCATTCTGGTGGGCGAGCTGCACACCCATCCCGCCGTACACCTGTTGCAGTCCCAATTGCTGAGTGGGCTCTACACCGCCGATCAGCAGCACGGGCGGCCATTGGCCCTCTCCATGGAGCAGTTCAGCCGCGCCGATCAGGGCACGCTGGATGCCTATCTCGCCAACAAGATTGGCGAAGCGGCATTGATCCGTGAAGGCAACGCCTGGCCCAACTACCCCAGCGACTACCGCCCGCTGGTGGAATTTGCCAAGGCACACCGGATGCCGGTGATCGCCGCCAACGCCCCCAAGCCACTGGTGAGCTGTGTCGGTCAGGAGGGGCCTGAGTGGCTCGACAAGCTGCCGGTCACTCGCCGCAGCCAGCTGGCCCGCCAACTGACCCTGGGTGATGACCCCTATCGCCAGAAGTTCATGGCTTCGATGCATCACGGCGATGCCGACAGCAACGCCCGCCGCTTCGCCGCCCAGACCAGTTGGGACGACACCATGGCCGAGAGCATGGTGGATTACCTCGCCATGCACCCGGGCCAGCAGATCATGCACATTGCAGGCAACTTCCATGTCGAAGGGGGGCTTGGACTGGCCAGTCGCATCGCCAGTCGCAATCCGTCACTCAAAGTCGCGCTGGTGGTTCCCCGGATAGATGAGACCTCTGTTGCAGATCGCGCAACCGATGTGCGGGTTAGCCTGATGCCGCTGCCACAGCGCTGGCAAAGCGATGCGGAAATGAAGCAAGATATGAGTGCGCTGCATCAATCCCGCAGTCGTGACTGTAGCCAGTGGCTACAACCCTAATTTTCCAGGATACGGCGGGTAAAATATGGATGTATTACTGATCATCGATGTGCAGCAAGGGGTCATGAAAGCGACCAACTACCAGCAACAGCAAGTGCTGGCCAATATCAACCGGACTGCGGCCCATGTCAGACAGCAACAGGGACGCGTCATCTATATCCAACATGACTCGCCACCCGGCACCGAACTGGAGCCCGGCACGCCGGGTTGGCAGCTCCATTCTGAACTGCAACCCGCCAAGGGAGATAGCCGGGTGCGCAAGACGGCGAGCGACAGCTTCCTCGATACCGAGCTAGCCTTCCTGCTAGCCGAGCAGCCGGTCGATCGGCTCATTATCTGTGGCTGTGCCACCGATTTTTGTGTCGATACCACGGTACGCAGTGCTGCTACCCATGGCTTCGAGGTGCTGGTATTGAGCGATGGCCACTCCACCGCCGATCGCCCGCACCTGAGCGCCGCCCTGATTGTCGAGCATCATCACTGGATGTGGCGCCACCTCAGCCTGCCGGAGGGACGACGTGTGACCCTGCTCACCACCGACGAGCTGCTGGCAGTCACTCCTGCCCTGCAGCCATGTTAATCTACTAATCTTGCTGCATTTTTCACTGGAGTCTGTCGTGCGTTTGTTGCCCGCTAGCCTGTTGTTGCTGTTTCCGCTGCTCAATGGTTGCAGCAACCTGCCGGGGCAAGCCTATGATGGCCCCGAACCACTGTTTCTGACTCACATCAACGAGGAGGGAAGCAAGCGGTTTACCTTCGAAGCCGCGCCCAACGATACTTTGCCGCGCGGCCTATCTGCGGTCCAGAGCCAGCGATTGCTGGAACAACGGGAGGCGCTACAAGAGAACTTGCTGACCGAGACCCTGGCGAGCAAACAATATTGCCGGGAAGGGTACATAGTGCTGAGCCAGAGCTCATGGAAAGTTCGGGGCGAGTGCAACGAGACGGCAATTGATGCGGATCGCCGCACCTTTCCCAACAAGGCCTCCTGGCAAGATTGAGCAAGCCAGACGACGAGATAGCGCAATAAAAACGGGCAGCCAAGTGGCTGCCCGTTTTGTTATGGCTGCTGTCGTGATCGACAGGATATCGTCAGACCGGTGCATCGGCCGGACTGGTAAGCTCGGCACCGGTGTCGATGCGCTTGTGCCCTTCCACCAGATGGACGAAATCCACCAGCTCGTCACCGGAGACCGCGAACGCCTGTCCGAAGCCCTTGACGAACAGCCCCTGCTCCGGCTTGAGGCGGAACAGTTTGAAATCCTTGAGGTTGGAGAGACCCTTGATGATCTCGCCAAAACGCCCTTCCAGTGCTGCCACCGCCTTGCTCCAGCGGTCGTCGTCACGGGCCACTACTTCGGCCACCGCATCGAAGGTCAAGCGCTTGCGGGCAAACAGCTCACGGGCACCGCTCTCATCCTCGATCAGCATCAGGGATACCCGGGGCACCTGTTGCAGGTTGCGGGCGTGGCGGGCGATCTCGGAGATCAGCACATAGTAGCCATCTTCCTGCAGCACGAAGGGAGCGTAACTGGCGTTGGGATTGCCTTCGCCATCGACGGTGGCGAGCTGCAGGGTACGGCAGCTGTCGCGAAACTCACGGATCTCCGGTTGCAGACGGTTCTGCAGACGTTCCTGACGTTCACTCATGCTTTGACTTCCTCTTGAGACTGTTGGCGCAGGGCCATAAAACGGGTGACCTGATCGGCCAGCAGCTGACGTTTCTCGTCACGACCCAGATAGACCTTGAAGATGCAGCGACCAGAGTGACCGAAGAACTGGAAGGAGTGCCCCTCCTTGCCCATGAACAATTTGCTGACCAGCGCAATCCCCGCCACGTTGTCGAGCTTGAGGTGGCCATGCAGCTCGCCGTCACGGCCCATCAGGTTGTAGTAGCCGCGCGCATCCTTGCCTTTCGGGAAGGGGGCTTTTACCTCGAAGATGGAACCATCAGATTCAACGATGGTGGTGACATGACCCCAATCGGCCAGATCTTCCAGCAGCGGTTGGGCTCGCTCGGCAGGCAGCAGGGTCACCAGCTCGGCGGGCAGATGGCGAACCACCTCCCATTCGCTGATGGCAAGCTGGGCCGCCAGGGTGGACGGATGAGCGCCGGGATCCTGCTCCAGCAGCGCGTGAATGCGTTGTGCAATGCTCATGTTTTCTCCCTCGACGAGACACCTTTGTCCCGCTCTTTATCATGGTCGCTACTCTAATAAAGCACTGACACCAATGCAATTGATAATTGCTATCATTATCAGTGCAATTTATTCAAAGCCTTGATATTCTCCGCGGCACACCCGTTACATTCACCCTTTTCGGAGGTTAGCATGGGCCGTCGTTTTGCCCTCGCCATCACCCTGCTCTGCAGTTCACTGCACCCCTTCTCTGCCGTTGCCGCCGACGGAGAGAAAGAGCGTATCGTCAGTATCGGCCCCGCCACCACAGAACTCATTCTGGCCCTTGGTGGTGAATCGAGCCTAATCGCCACCGACGTCAGCAGCCCCTTACCAAAAGGATTGCCCAAGGTGGGCTATCACCGGGCCCTCGCCGCCGAAGGGATCCTGAGTCTCTCCCCCACCCGACTGGTAGGCAGCGACGAGATGGGCCCGGCCCCGACCCTGGATCAGCTGCGCCGCGCCGGGGTCGAGGTTGAAGTGCTGGATACCGCGCCGACCATCGCCAACCTCAACCAGCGTATCGACACCCTCTCCAGCCTGCTGGGCGACAAAGCGGCTGGCGATCGTCTGAAGGCGAAGATCCAGGCCCAGACCGATCAGCTGGCGGCGCAAGCCAAACAGAACAAGCCGCTCAAGGTCGCCTTCCTGCTGCTGCACAAAGGGCAACCCACCAGCATCGCCGGGGGTGACACCACTGCCAGCGCGCTGGTCTCGCTGGCAGGGGGCATCAATCCGGCCGCCGAATTGCGCAACTACAAACCGGTATCCGCCGAATCCCTCATCGAGATGCAGCCCGATCTGGTGCTGGTCAGCGGTCGTGACTGGCAGCAATATGCCGATCCGGCCAAGGTGCTGGCAGAGGTGCCCGCACTTGCCGCCACCCCGGCTGGCAAGCGCAACGCCATTCACGCCATCGACGGTCACGCCCTGCAAGGGGGCCTGAGCCTCAACTCCCTGCAACAGGCGAACCAGATCGCCCAGTGGATCAAACAGGGGTCATGATGCGCTTGCCCCTCTCCTGGCTGCTGGCCTTCACCACGGCCGCACTGGCGCTATTGCTGCTCGGTTCGCTGGCAACCGGCCCCATGACGCTCACCCTGGGCGAGAGTCTGCGGGCGCTGTTTGCCGGGCAGGAGAGCGGGATTGAGGCGCACAAACTGCTGATCGTGCAAGGGATCCGTCTGCCCAGAACCCTGCTTTGCATCGCGGTGGGGGGCATTCTCGGGCTCTGTGGCGCCGTGATGCAGGGGCTGTTTCGCAACCCCCTGGCCGACCCCGGCATCATAGGTGTCTCCGGCGGTGCCGCACTGGGGGCAGCGCTTGCCATAGTGCTGCTGGCCCCTCTTGCACCACAATATGGCCAACAGTTGCAAGCCACCATCGGGGTTGGCCTGCTGCCGCTGCTCGCCTTTCTCGGCGGCGCGCTCACCACCACCCTGGTCTATCTGCTCGGCACCCGCGAGGGGGGCACCTCGGTCACCGTCATGCTGCTGGCCGGGGTCGCCATCACGGCGCTCTCCGGCGCGGTGATCGGCCTGCTCACCTATCTGGCGGACGATCAGATGCTGCGCAACCTGAGCCTGTGGCAAATGGGAACGCTGGCGGCAGGCAAACCGGCCGATGTGGCGCTGGCCCTGCTCACCCTGGCGGCGCTGCTGTGGCTCTTTATGCGCGATGCCAATCCCCTCAACGCCCTGCTACTGGGTGAAGGGGAAGCCCGTCATCTGGGGGTCAATGTGCAGTCCCTCAAGCGCCGCCTCATTCTGCTCACCGCAGCAGGCGTCGGGGTGGCGGTGGCGGTATCGGGGATGATCGGTTTCGTCGGACTGGTAGTGCCCCATCTGGTGCGCCTGCTGGCAGGCCCCAACCATGTCCGGTTGCTGCCGCTCTCGGCCCTGCTTGGCGCCGCCCTGCTGCTGGCGGCCGACATGCTGGCACGCACCCTGCTGGCCCCGGCCGAACTGCCAGTGGGCATTATCACCGCCTTGATCGGCGCCCCCTTCTTTATCTGGCTGCTGGTAACCGGCCGCCGCGCCCTTTGATACGGACTGTTATGCAACCACTCTCATCCTCACTCTCCTCCCCCCTGTTGACCTGCTCCCGGCTCAGCCTGCGCCGTGGCCAGCGCCAGATCCTGGATGGGCTCGATCTCAGCCTTGAGAGCGGCACCCTCACCGCCCTGCTTGGCCCCAATGGGGCAGGCAAGAGCTCGCTGCTCAAGTGCCTGACCGGCGAGCTGGAATATGAGGGCACCATCACCCTGTTTGGCGAAAATCGCCAGCAGTGGAGCGGCAAGCAGCTGGCCCACCGGCTCGGGGTATTGCCGCAGAGCTCGTCCCTCAACTTCCCCTTCCTCTGCGAAGAGGTGGTGGCCATGGGGCGCTTGCCTCACAGTGAACCGGCAACCCGGCGTGACGAGATCGTGGCGGCAGCCATGACCCATGCCGGGGTCGAGCATCTGGCCAAACGGCTCTATCCGGGACTCTCCGGCGGCGAGCGGCAGCGGGTGCAGTTTGCCCGGGTGCTGGCGCAGATCTGGCAGGCCCCCTCCCCAACCGATCAGGCCGAGCAACCCCGCTTGCTGCTGCTCGACGAGCCCACCTCGGCACTGGATCTGAAATACCAGCATCAGCTGCTCACCATGGCGCGCGCCCTGGCCAGCCGCAATACTGCTGTGCTGGTGGTGCTGCACGACCTCAATCTGGCGGCGCGCTATGCCGATCGGCTGGTGATGCTGGAGCGGGGCAAGCTGATGGCCGACGGCACACCTGCCGAGGTACTGACCCCTGAGCTTATCGCACGCTTATATGATTACCCGGCCCAGGTGATCCACCACCCCGAGAGCGGCCTGCCGATGGTGGTGTAGTCATTCTTTCTGATGCGAGATGCTCGCTCGGGCCACCGCGACCCTATAATGGCAGCCTGTTAACCGACGCAGGTGTCACCATGATTCGCTTTGCCACGTTTAATGTCGCTTTTGACCGCACTGCCGCCGGTATGCTGACCGGTGAGCTGGCACTGACCCGTACCGCGCAGGATGCGCTGCTGGCCCGCCTCGCCGAAGGGAGCCTGAGTGGCCCAGAAGAAACCAAAGCCAAGAATGTGCAGCAGATCCGCAATGTCGCTGAGATCATCCAGCGCACTCGGCCAGATGTGTTCCTGCTCAACGAATTCGACAACGATGGCAAAGGCGAGAGCACCGCCGATCTGAAAGCCTTCAACGACAACTATCTGGCTCACGCCCAGCACGCAGAGGTGACGGCCATCAGCTATCCGGTGATGCAGAACTTCGCCACCAACACCGGCCTGATGAGCGGTTATGACCTCAATCTGGATGGCAAGGTCAACAGCGGCCCCGACGATGCCTGGGGCTTTGGCAACTACCACGGCCAGTACGCCTTTGCGGTGATGTCCAAATATCCGATTGATACCAAGCAGATCCGTACCTTCCAGAAGTTCAAGTGGAAGGATATGCCGGGCGAGCAGAACCCCATCATCGATGACTGCAATAACCCCAAGGCCAAGATCCCTGCCAGCCGCCAGTGTGGCGATGCCTGGTATGACGATGCGGCCTGGCAGCAGTTCCCGCTCTCCTCCAAGAACCACGCCGATGTGCCGGTGCTGATCAAAACCGACAAGGGTGAAGAGGTTATTCACTTCCTGATCTCCCACCCAACCCCCCCGATCTTCGGCAATGCGGCACGCCACAACGTCAAGCACAACCGCGCCGAAATCGCCTTCTGGAACGACTACGTCAAGGGTCTTGGCTACATGACCGATGACAAGGGCACCAAAGGTGGACTGACCAAAAACGCCAAGTTCGTTATCGCTGGCGATCTCAACGCCGACCCGCAAACCGGCGACGGCGATCTGACCGCCATCCAGGCGCTGCAGGATAACGCCCTGATGAACCAGGCCGTCACCAATGGCACCTTGATCCCGGTGAGCGAAGGGGGTCCCGAGTGCCTGGCCACTCAGCCGCAACTCTGTTCACGTAATAACAATCGCCCTAACCCGGAGCGGATCACCAGCAGCAGCGGCTTGCAGCTGGATCACGTGATCCCCTCCGCCAACCTCAATGCGGTCAAGAGTGGCATCTTCTGGCCTGCCAGCTTCGAGGCCGGTTATCACCTGGTCTATGATGCGAAACTAGGCATCGCCAAGGGGGTCAGCTCGGATCACCGTCTGGTCTGGGTCGATTTCAAACTCGATTGAGCCATGCGCTGACTGCCAATTCGGGGGCCTCTTGGCCCCCTTTTTGTTGCCGCAATAGGCCCCTCGCAGCCGCCACCATACTGATTAACCAGACAGTTAGCGCCAGCCATTCCGTCAGATGATTCTGCAAATCGTGCGCTACGCCACCATTCCGATAACCCTGCCTTGCAAGGGGGTATGAGGTTTGCTCATACTCCGCGTCCATTAAATGACCAACTATTACCGGGGCAATGAGCCGTGGCATTTGAACAATTCACTCTGGTGATCTCGCTGTTCCAGCAGCTCTGTGTCTATCTGGTGATCGCCTGGCTGCTCTCCAAAACGCCGCTGTTCATGCCGCTCACTCAGGTGACCCTGAGCTGGCCCCACAAGATCCTCTGCTACCTCATCTTCTCCGGCTTCTGCGTCATGGGTACCTATTTTGGCCTGAGGGTCGAGGACTCCATCGCCAATACCCGCGCCATCGGTGCCGTGCTGGGGGGCATAGTTGGCGGCCCGGCCGTGGGGCTGCTGGTGGGGCTCACCGGCGGCATCCATCGCTATTCGCTGGGGGGCTTTACCGCGCTGGCCTGCACCTTCTCCACCATCGCCGAGGGGCTGCTCGGCGGGCTGGTACACCGCCACTTCGTCGCCCGCCACCGGCTCGATCTGCTGTTCAGCCCCTGGGTAGTGGGGTCAGTGGCCCTGGTTGCCGAGCTGATGCAGATGGGGATCATCCTGCTGGTGGCCCGCCCGTTTGACGACGCCATCCACCTTATCGAGAACATCATCGCTCCCATGCTGGTGGCCAATACCCTGGGGGCCGCCATGTTCATGCGGATGATCCTCGATCACCGCGCCATGCTGGAGAAGTACTCGGTCGCCTTCTCCGCCCGCGCCCTCAAGATCGCCGAGCGGGCGATGCGGGTGCTGGACAAGGGGTTCACTCAGCAGGCGTGCCAGCAGATGGCGCGCATTCTCTACGAGGAGACCGGGGTGGGCGCCGTAGCCATCACCGATCGGGAGAAGCTGCTCGCCTTTATTGGCATCGGCGAGGATCACCACCTGCCGGGCACCGCCATCAACTCCCGGCACACCTTCAAGGCGATCCAGCACAACGAGGTGGTCTATGCCGACGGCAACCTCATCCCCTACAGCTGCACCCTCCACCCCGGCTGCAAGCTCGGCTCCTCGCTGGTCATTCCGCTGCGGGGGGAAGAGGGATCCGTGGTGGGCACCATCAAGCTCTACGAACCCAAGCGCAAATTCTTCTCCTCCATCAACCGCACCCTGGGAGAGGGGATTGCCCGGCTGCTCTCCGGCCAGATCCTGGCGGGCAAATACAACGAGCAGAAGCGGCTGCTGGCCCAGTCGGAGATCAAGCTGTTGCAGGCGCAGATCAACCCGCACTTTCTGTTCAACGCCCTCAATACCCTGTCGGCGGTGATCCGGCGCGATCCCGAGAGCGCCCGCACCCTGGTGCACAACCTCTCCACCTTCTTTCGCAAGAACCTCAAACGGCAAGGGGACGAGGTGACCCTGGCCGACGAGCTGGAGCATGTGAACGCCTACCTGCATATCGAGCAGGCCCGTTTCGCCGAGCACCTGAGCGTGCAGATCGACATTCCCGAGTCGCTGCTGGAGTACCAGCTGCCCACCTTCTCACTGCAACCCATCGTCGAGAACGCGGTCAAGCACGGCATCTCCCAGATGTTCGAGCCCGGCCTGCTGACCCTGACCGCCCGGGTTGAGGCCCAGCGGGTGGTGCTGGAGGTGTGCGACAACGCCGGGCTCTATCAGACGAAACAGGAGGGGAGCGGCCTTGGCATGAACATAGTGGATCGGCGCATCAAGGCCCGTTACGGCGCCGAGTACGGGGTCGCCATCGACTGCGACCCCCATCAATCAACCCGGGTGAGGATCACCCTTCCCCTGCAGGAGAGCCCATGCTGACCGCCCTGATCGTTGACGATGAACCCCTCGCCCGCGAGGAGCTGCGCCTGCTGCTGGAGCAGGCGGGCAATATCCGCCTGCTGGGAGAGTGCGCCCACGCCATGGAGGCGCTGCCCGCCATCCATCGCCTCAAACCCGACCTGCTGTTTCTCGACATCCAGATGCCGCGCATCAACGGGCTGGAGCTGGTGAGCATGCTGGACCCGGACTTGCGCCCCCACATCGTCTTTATCACCGCCTACGACGAGTTTGCCTTGCGCGCCTTTGAGGAGAACGCCCTCGACTACCTGCTCAAACCGGTCACGGCAGAGCGGATGAACCGGGCGCTGGAGCGCATCCACCGGCTGCTCTCTCCCAAAGGCGAATTAGCTGGCCAGCCGCTGCCGGACCCGACCCGCATCGCCCAGCCCCTGCGCAGCATCCCCTGCAGCGGCCACAACCGCATTCTGCTGCTGCCCCTTGGCGAGGTGGAGTTCATCCACAGCGATCTCACCGGCAACCGGGTGATCAGCGGCCAGCAGCAGGGCACCACAGAGCTGACCCTGCGCACCCTGGAAGAGAAAACCGGCTTCGTGCGCTGTCACCGCCAGTACCTGCTCAACCCGGGCCAGATCCGCGAAATCCTGCTGCTGGAGGGCGGACTGGCGGAGGTAGTGACTCAGGGCGGCCACAAGGTGCCGGTGAGCCGCCGCTACCTCAAACCCCTTAAAGAGATGCTCGATATCCCCTGATGGTGCGGTACGGGACGCTTCACCCCGCTCCTGCCCTGCCAGCCACCACTCACCTGCTTACCACGGCCGTCGGCCCCCCCGCCAAACCACTCGGGGTCGCTTTTCTGCCACTCGCGGGCAGAACCCGGCCACTGACCTTTTCTTCGCTCCCCTTTCCCCACCGCATGGGTAGAGTGCAGCCTGAGCCCGGCCAGACTGGCCACAGGAAAAGGAAACTCCCCCATGCAACACGCAATCACCTTCGTCATTGCGGCCCTCTGCATCCTCGCCATCGCGTATCGCCTCTACGGCGTATTTTTCGTGCGCAAGGTGCTGATGGCCGACGACAAGCTCGTCACCCCCTCCCACCAGCTGGAAGATGGCAAGAACTATGTGCCGACCAACAAGTGGGTCAACTTCGGTCAACACTTTGCCGCCATCGCCGCTGCCGGTCCGCTGGTGGGCCCGGTGCTGGCCGCCCAGTACGGCTACCTGCCGAGCTTTCTCTGGCTGCTGATCGGCTGCGTCATCGGCGGCGCGGTGCACGACACCGTGGTGCTGTTCGCCTCCATGAAGCATCAGGGCAAGTCCCTCTCCGAGGTGGCGAAGGCCGAACTTGGCCCCATCGCCGGCTGGTGCACCGGTCTGGCGATGCTGTTCATCATCACCATCACCATGGCCGGTCTCTCCATGGTGGTGGTACACGCGCTGGAGCGTAACGCCTGGGGCGTGTTCGCGGTGTTCATGACCATCCCCATCTCCATGGTGGTGGGAATTTGGCACAAGCTGACCGGCAACCTGCAAGCCGCCTCCTGGGTCGGCTTTGCCGCCGTGCTGGCCTGCGTCTTCTTCGGCCCCTATGTGCAGGAGAGCGCCTTCGGTGCCTGGCTGACCCTGCGTGCCGAGACCATCAGTCTGGCGCTGCCGATCTACGCCTTCTTCGCCACCGCGCTGCCGGTCTGGCTGCTGCTCACCCCGCGCGGCTACATCTCCAGCTTTATGAAGATCGGCGTGTTCGGCGCCCTGGTGATCGGCGTGATCTGCATCAACCCGGAGATCCAGTTCCCCGCCATGACCCAGTTTGTCCACGGCGGTGGTCCGGTATTGGGCGGCCCGGTCTGGCCCTTTATCTCCATCACTATCGCCTGTGGCGCAATCTCCGGCTTCCACGCCTTTATCGGCTCTGGCACCACCCCGAAACTGGTGGACAAGTGGAACGACATCCTGCCGGTCGCCTTCGGTGCCATGCTGGCCGAGTGCGTGGTGGGCGTGATGGCGCTGATCGCCGCCACTGCCCTGCACCCGGCGGACTACTTCGCCATCAACGCCACCCCGGAGGCCTTCGCCAAACTGGGGATGCAGGTGGTGGACTTGCCGTTCCTCTCCCAGGAGATCGGCATGGACCTGAACGGCCGCACCGGCGGCGCCGTCACCCTGGCGGTGGGCATGTCCTACATCTTCACCAAGGTGCCCTGGTTCAGTAACCTCGCCTCCTACTTCTTCCAGTTCGTGGTGATGTTCGAAGCGGTCTTTATCCTGACGGCCGTTGACTCCGGCACCCGGGTCTCCCGCTACCTGATCCAGGACTTCTTCGGCGAGTTCTACCCGCCTCTCAAGCGCATCGACTGGATGCCGGGTGCCATCGGGGCCAGCGTGCTCGCCTGCGTGATGTGGGGGTATCTGCTGATGTCCGGCGATATCGGCTCGGTGTGGGCGCTGTTCGGGGTCTCGAACCAGCTGATGGCCTCGGTGGGCCTGATTATCGGTGCCACCATCATCTTGCGGCTGGCCAGCAAGCGCCGCTACATGCTGACCTGCCTCATTCCGCTGGCCTACCTGTTCGTCACCGTCAACTACGCCGGTTACTGGATGATGAGCAACGTCTACTTCAACGCCGCGGCCAAGGGCTACAACCCGATGAACGGCATCATCTCCCTCATCATGCTGGTGCTGGGGATGCTGATCCTGCTCTCCGCCCTGCGCAAATGGAGCGAGCTGTGGAAGCTGCGTCAGCAGCCCTCCTACAAGGTGGTTGAAGCGACCGCCTCCTGATGGGCGAGTGGCTTTCCCCCTGACATGACCCCGCTGCGGCGGGGTCTTTTATTGGCGATGACTGGCGCGTTGACCACGGCTCATTAATCCACCGTTTGGCATTGGGTTATCCATCCATAACTCATCCATGGCCGTTGAATGGGCCTCGCGATCACAGAACCGCCACGCCAATGGTGGTAGCATGCCCGCTCTTGCCATCCGGCCGCACGGCGGCTCCGGTGGCCCTCCCTCCTCCGCTTTCACTTTTTGAGGAACGATTTGATGGAACTGCTTCTGCTTAGCAACGGTAAAGCCAACGAATTTCCGGGTCTGCTCGGCTGGGCCCGCGACCGGGTTCAAAGCCTGCTCGCGCGCAAACAGGTCAAGCGCATCCTGCTCATCCCCTACGCGGTGATCCGCAGCGACTGGGATGCCCGTGCCAACGAGCTGCAGGAGAATCTGGGAGTCGATGCCATCAGCATCCACCACTTCGATGATCCGGTTGATGCCATCAATCAGGCCGACGCCATCTTTATCAGCGGCGGCAATACCTGGCGCCTCAACCAGATGCTGCACGAAAACGGCCTGATCGTGCCGATCCAGCGTGCCGTGCGCGAGCGGGGCGTCCCCTATGTGGGCTGGAGCGCCGGTTGCAACGTGGCGACCCCGAGCATCCGTACCACCAACGACATGCCGGTTTCCAGCGCCGCCGTGCTGCCGGCGCTGGGCCTGTTCCCACTGCAGATCAACCCGCACTATCTGGACGCCAGCATCAGCGGCCACATGGGCGAGACCCGCGACGAGCGTCTGGCCGAGTTCTGCGCCATCAACCCGAGCGAGCACGTGGTGGCCCTGCGCGAAGCGAGTCTGCTGCAAATCACCGGAGAAAACGGCAGCGAGCGTCTGGAGTACTGGAGCGCCCGCGAGCAGGACTTCAAGATCTTCAAACACGGTCAGGAGCCGCAAGCCTTTATGGACGCAGCCCCGCTGGCCAAGCTGACCCCCTTCAAGGTCGGCTGAGCCAAGCAGAGCGCCGTGCCACTTGCCAGCGGATAGCTCGCGAAAGCGCAAAAAAAGAGGGATGGCTCAATGCCATCCCTCTTTTTTATCGTCATCTTTCAGCTGGTTGCAGCCTGATTACTCCCCCTGCAGGGTCACCAGCACCTTGCGGGCGCCACCATCGACGCGATGCTCGCCAAGCCAGATCCCCTGCCAGGTGCCGAGCGCCAGCTGACCATCGAGGATCGGCAGTTGCAGGCTCACCCCGAGCAGGGAGGATTTGATGTGGGCGGGCATGTCATCCGCCCCCTCATAGGTGTGGCGATAGTAGGGGGCGTCTTCCGGCGCCAGCCGGTGCAGATGGGCCTCCATATCGCTGCGCACGCTGGGGTCGCAGTTCTCATTGAGAGTGAGCGAGGCGGAGGTGTGTTGCAGCAGCAGGTGCGCCATGCCAATCCGGTAATCCGCCAGCATTGGCAGCTTGGCCACCAGCTCGTCCGTCACCAGATGAAAGCCCCGCGAACGGGGCTTCAGAGTCAGCAGGCACTGCTGCCACATCAGACGTACTCCATAAAGACGCGGGAGGTGAGTTTGGTGATGAGCTCGTAGGGGATGGTGCCAATCTCGTCGGCCACCCGCTCCACCGGCAACCCCTCGCCCCACAGTACCGCCTCGTCGCCGGCCTTGTCGGTGGCGCCGGGCCCAAGATCCACCGTGCTCATATCCATGGAGACACGCCCCACCAGCGGCACGATGCGGCCGTTGATCAGCACGGAAGTGCCATTGGGCGCCATGCGCGGATAACCGTCACCGTAGCCGATGGCGATCACCCCGAGCCGGGTATCGCGATCCGACACCCAGTTGGCGCCATAACCCACCGGCTCGCCCGCCTTGTGATCCCGCACCGCAATCAGCTGGGTCTTCAAGGTCATCACCGGCTGCAGGTCATAATCGGCCGCCACCGTGTTGGGGAATGGCGACACGCCATAGAGGATGACACCGGGGCGAACCCAGTCGCAGTGGGAGTCTGGCCAGGCCAGAATGCCCGCCGAGTTGGCCATGGCCCGTTCGCCCGCCAGCGGTGTGGTCAACTTGCTGAACAAATCGATCTGCTCGCGGGTGGTGGGCTGCTCCAGCTCATCCGAGCGGCTGAAGTGGGTCATGATGTTGAACGGCTGCACCACGTTCTTGCACTTGCCGAGTCGTTCGATAAAGGCGGGCATCTCGTCGGCCCGCACCCCGAGGCGGTGCATGCCGGTGTCGAGCTTGAGCCAGGCCACCACGGGGGCTGGCAGCTCGACTTGCTCCAGCGCTTCGAGCTGCTCCCAGGTGTGAACCGCCGTCTGCAGATTGTTGGCCGCCAGCACCGGCAGGTCGTCGGCGGAGAAGAAGCCCTCCAGCAGCACGATGGGTTTGACCACGGCGCAGGAGCGCAGCATCAGCGCCTCTTCGATCCGGGCCACTGCGTAGGCATCCGCATCCACCAGGGTGCGGGCGACCGGCAGCAGTCCGTGGCCATAGGCGTTAGCCTTGACCACAGCGATGATCTTGCAAGCGGGAGCGTGGCGCTTGACCACGGCGAGGTTGTGGCGCAAGGCCGCAGTGTTGATTTGGGCAGTAGCCGCTTTCATGGTTTTCCCTTACGAGGGCACAAATGGTCTCCCCCTCATCGGGCCGAAGACCGCCACTCACTTATCGTCGTCGAAGGCCGGACCGGCATAATTGTCGAACCGGGAAAACAGGCCCTGACGGTTGGCCACTATCTACGTTGGCTAGCGGTCAGGGCAGTTGCAGTGATGGCTAAGCCGCCATCACCTTGGGTTTACATCAATAGTCGTCATCAAACGCCGGGCCGGCATAGTTGTCGAACCGGGAGAACTGCCCCTGGAAGGTGAGGCGCACTCTTCCTATCGGGCCGTTACGCTGTTTGCCGATGATGATCTCGGCAATCCCCTTGTCCGGGCTGTCATCGTGATAGACCTCATCACGATAGATAAACATGATCAAGTCCGCATCCTGCTCGATGGAGCCCGATTCACGAAGATCCGAGTTGACCGGACGCTTGTCGGCACGCTGTTCCAGGCTTCGGTTCAACTGGGAGAGCGCCACCACCGGGCACTGCAGCTCTTTCGCCAATGCCTTGAGGGAGCGGGAGATCTCGCCGATCTCCAGCGTCCGGTTATCAGACAACGCCGGGACTCGCATCAGCTGCAAGTAGTCGATCATGATCATCGAGAGGCCACCGTGCTCACGGGCAATCCGGCGGGCGCGCGAGCGCACATCGGTCGGCGTCAGGCCGGAGGCGTCATCGATATACATCTTGCCCTTCTCGAGCAGCAAGCCCATGGTGGAAGAGAGCCGCCCCCAATCCTCATCATCGAGTTGACCGGTCCGCACCTTGGTCTGATCGATACGACCGACCGAGGCGAGCATACGCATGATGATCTGCTCGGAGGGCATCTCCAGCGAGAAGATGAGCACTGGTTTGTCGGCGGTGAGGGCCGCATGTTCGCACAGGTTCATGGCAAAAGTGGTCTTGCCCATGGAGGGACGGGCCGCCACGATAATCAAATCCGAACGTTGCAAACCGGCGGTCATCTTGTCGAGATCGCCATAACCGCTCGATACCCCGGTCACCCCGTTGTGGGGGGTCTTGAACAGCTCTTCAATCTTGTCGACGGTCTGCTCGAGAATGACCTTGAGGGGCTGAGGCCCTTCATTGGCGCTGGTGCGCTGCTCGGCAATCTTGAATACCTTGCTCTCGGCCAGGTCGAGCAGGTCACCTGAAGTGCGCCCTTGGGGCTCGTAGCCGGCTTCGACTATCTCGTTGGCGACCGAGATCATCTCCCGTACTACCGCCCGCTCACGCACGATCTCGGCGTAAGCGTTGATATTGGCGGCGCTCGGGGTGTTCTTGGCGATCTCCACCAGATAGGCGAAGCCACCTGACTCCTCCAGCTGTTCGGAGCGCTCCAGCTCCTCCTGCAGAGTGATGAGATCAATGGGGTTGCCCACATTGGAGAGGCGAGTCATGGCCTGGAAGATCAACCGGTGCGGACGGCTGTAGAAATCCTTGTCGATCACCCGCTCTGCGACCCGATCCCAGGCGTCGTTATCCAGCATCAAACCGCCCAGAACGGACTGCTCGGCCTCAAAAGAGTGGGGAGGAACTTTCAGCTGTTGTGTCTTGGCGTCTTTTTTCGCCGTCACTTGCTCTGCCATACACATAAAAACCGCAGCGGGAAGGGGACGGGAATTTTACAAAAGAAAGCCAGAGACGGCGAGCCCTATCTGGCGGCTCATACCATCATAAAGGGCCAAATGAGGGCTTGTTCCTCTTTAGCGGTTTTGATTTTGCTACGCATTTTGCGCGCCTTGCGACTCAATCGTCTGTTTTTCATGCTGCGTGTTCCCTATCGTTGACGCCAACCCCAAACGATCTCGTTCATGAATAATTCATGCCAATGGTGATATTGATCAATACAGGCTGCGACACATTTAGGGACAGGCAGCCTGCAATGCGCCTTGCTGAGCTTGCCAAAGCAGAGCATGCCCCACCCACAGACGAGAGTGAAAAGAGTCAAAATGAAAAAGATGCTGACCCTGTTTGCCATGATCCTGGCCATTGGCCTGGGGGCACCTCACGCCGAAGCCAAGAAATTTGGTGGCGGCAAATCCTTTGGTAAAAGTTACAAAACTGCGCCGGCCCAACCAGCGGCTAAACCGGTCGACAACAAGAATCCGACCCTGGGCGCCCAGACTCCGCCGAAAAAGAGCGGCATGATGGGTGGCCTGCTGGGTGGCCTGTTGGCCGGTGGTCTGTTTGCCTACCTGCTGGGCAGCGGTGCCTTTGAAGGTCTGCAAGGCATGGATATGCTGCTGATCGCCGCACTGGCGCTGGGTGCCGTGTTCCTGCTGCGCGCCTTGCGCCGGGGCAAGGTCGCGACGCCACAGCCGCAGCAGGCAGCCTATGCGGGTTATCAGCCACCGCAATCCGCTGCCCCGCAGCAGTTCGAGCAGAGCAACAGCGCACCGCAAGCCACCGGCTTTGCTGACAGCGATGTGCCGTTCCGCTTGCCGCCCGGCTTTGACATGAACGGCTTTTTGGCCGGGGCCCGCGATCACTATCGCACCCTGCAAGAAGCCTGGAACAAGAACGATCTGGAAAAAGTACGCGAGTACGTGAGTCCGGAGCTGTTTGAACAGCTCAAAGCCGAGCGCGCCGAACTGACTGGCGACCAGCATACCGAAGTGATGTATGTGGATACCCAACTGGTACGTGCTGACTATGGCAGCGACTGGGCCCAGGTGAGCGTACGCTTCAGCGGCCGCTACATGGACCGCCAGGAGCAGGTCGAGGATGACATCAAAGAGGTATGGCACCTCGAGCGTAATCTGGCCAAAGATAATGCACCTTGGCATATCGCAGGTATCGAGCAGCTGTAAGGCTTAACGCCCATCGGTCTGTAATAACGCAAGAGGCGGCCAATCGGCCGCCTCTTCTCATTTCATCCCCGCTGATGTGTATCGTCGATTGTGGCTACCCGCCAGATGGTGTGCGCCCAATGGCAAAAGGCTGTCATCTCATGACCACAGCCCCTGCCTGGCACATTCGAGCCGCGCCTCAGCGATCCCGGTTCAGGGCGATCAGTCGATCGAGCACCACCTCACCATCGGCACGCAAGCCGTTGTGCTCATATTCATTGGTGATCCAGGCACGGCTGCAGCCAAGGCCCCGCAGGGTTTCCCGGCTGTAGTCAAACTCCACATACATATCCTCGGCATAGACGGCGCAGGCCACCGGTACCTTGTTGCGAGCAAGTTGGGCAGGGTCATAGAGCGCCCCCCAGTCCGCCTTGTTGGCCAGCAGATGAGCCGCCTCTTTCAAGGGGAGCAACTCGCGGAATTGCTCGAACATCCAGGGGAAGATCATCTCGCCGGTGAAGGAAAAATCCTTGCCCGCCGTCCAGTTCACCGCCGGGAACTCCCCTCTGACCCGCGCAGCAGCCCAGCGGGTTGCCTCTCCTTCGGCGTAGATGGCCTCGTGCAGGATGGCAAACAGCGGGTTGGTATTGAATGGCTGCATGCTCTGCACCTGATAGAGGAAGGCCGGGTTCAGCTTGTCGCCCATAAATGCCCCCTCCAGCAGATAGTAAAGATCATCAAACGCACCGCTGGCCCCCAGATCGAGTCCTTGCTGCTGCAACTGCTCCACCGTCAACCGCTGACCGTTGGGCAGCCGTACATCATGCAGCTGGAGGTGGTTGGCCAGCCGGTTAGCGATGGCCTGGGCGTGGGGAAAACGGGCGAAGAAGGCGCGATTCTTGTCTGCCACTCGCTGATAGGTAGCGCGATAAACCTCCTCTGCGCTGCGACCGATAGGAGCAATACCGCCGGTGATATAGACCTCCCGCAAACTGTCGGGATAGAGCGAGAGATAGGTGAGGCAGCAGAACCCGCCAAAGCTCTGACCCAACAGACTCCAGCGATGCTTGGGGCTGAGCTCCTGTCGAATGAACTCGGCATCCTGCACTATGCTGTCGGCGCGAAAGTGGCTGAGATAATCCGCCTGCTCAACGGGGGTCATCTTGGCCAGCACATGGGCGTGAATGGGGCTCGACATGCCAGTGCCACGCTGATCGAGCAGCAATACTCTGAACTCCTGCAACGCCCGCTTGAGCCAGCCACTGTTGGCGGTCGGACGCGGCGCGCCAAACCCAGGCCCCCCTTGTAAAAACAGCAGCCAGGGCAGCGACTCATCGAGCTTGTCTTTGCGACAGAGGGTACGGGCAAACAGGGTGATGCTGTCACCATCCGGATCATCATGATCGAGGGGGACGGTAAAAAAGTGCGGCTCGCAGTGGATGCCGTCCAGTACATAGCGCAAGGGGCTGTTCATCAGGGATCTCTCCGTCAGGATGGGAACATCTCTCACCCCATCATAACCTTGGCCAAAAGCGGGGTCACTCCGGTTTTTCAAAATATTAACAAGGGTTTAAACACCAACATGGGGCCTGACAAACTGCGGTTCGCGGCTGCTGAATTAATTGTTCTCGGGAGATATTGACGCCATGCAGCCATTCAACAAAGATGGCCTGCCTGAACAGGAGTTCAGGTGTTCAGGCCATAAAACGGATAAGGGAATGTGATGAAGCCAAAGTGGGTCAGGGCCAGAAAGAGAGAGAAAAAAGCATGCCCAGGCAGCATGTTGCAAACAGGTATGTTGCTGTTCAGCGCCACTTGCGGGGCGACCCTGTTTTTAGCTGCCTGCAACGGGAATTAACAGATGAAAAAAAGCCCGCTCGATTGAGCGGGCTTTTCGAATTTGGCTCCTCCTACTGGACTTGAACCAGTGACATACGGATTAACAGTCCGCCGTTCTACCGACTGAACTAAGGAGGAATTTTGGTGCCCAGAGACGGAATCGAACCGCCGACACGGGGATTTTCAATCCCCTGCTCTACCGACTGAGCTATCTGGGCAACGGCGCGCATTAAACCCTTTCTGCGGTACGGTGTCAACAAGATGCCACGATAAAAAATGCGTTCGCTCAACAACTGAACGTCAAGGCCATTTATTCACCAAAACCTTATCATTTCACAGCCTTAGCTGTGGTTGCGCGGCATATATACGCTGCCAATCTCATGGAAAATAGCAGCTCTGTCGCTCAGCCGCATTGAGCCAAATCCACTCTGCGAGTATGCTTTGCCGCAATGATACCGCCTGGAGGCAACATGAGTCTGAATATGCAAGAGTGGCGCGACGAAGCCGCCGAGATCGTTAACGAACTGCTGGCCGATGGTAGCAATCCTGACGCAGATTACGAAATTGAGCACCACTTCGCCTGCCAGGACTTCGACCGTCTGGAAAAAGCCGCGGTTGACCTGTTCAAGGCTGGTTTTGAAGTGACTGATGCCGAAGAGATGGAGCTGGATGACGGCGCAACTATCTTCTGCTTCGACGCCACCATCGAGTGCAAGCTGAATGTCGATGCTATCGTTGCCGATATCGCCAAGATGCTGCCTATCCTCGAAAAATACGGGGTGGATTACGATGGCTGGGGCACCTACTTCCAGGATTGATCCGCTGCTGCAATAAACAATGAGGCCACCTTATCGGTGGCCTCATTGTTTTTCACCCTTGAGGTTGCGCACCTCATCACGGCGAACCTCTCACTCCAGATAACTGGCTGCAAACTCGGCAGGTGGCAGCGGGCGGCTAAACAGATAGCCCTGCAACCGATCACAGCCCGCCTCGGTCAGCCACTGCTGCTGCTCTGGCGTCTCCACCCCTTCGGCAGTGATGCAGATCCCCAACTCGTGGCCCAAACCGATCACCGAACGCACGATGGCGGTGGTCGCCGTATTGCTCGCCAGCCCCTGCGTGAAGCTGCGATCCAGCTTTAGAGTCGCCACCTGCAAACGTGGCAGATAGGCCAGCGAGCAGTAACCGGTACCGAAATCATCGATGGCCAGCTGAAAACCCGCGGCGATCAGGTTGTCGAGGTTGGTCTCAATCTCGTCGGCATTTTCCATCAACACCCCCTCGGTGATCTCCAGCTCCAGCTGACTAGCCTTGAGCCCATGCAGGGCGATACAAGCGGATACCCGCTCACAAAGCGCAGGATCGCGAAACTGCAAAGGAGATAGATTGATGGAGAGCACCATCTCTGGCTGGATGTTTTGCCACTGCGCCAACTGGGCACAACCCTGCTCCAGCATCAGCTGACCCAGCTGACCAATCACCCCCATCTCTTCCGCCAGCGGAATAAACTCCTCGGGGGAGATCATGCCAAGCTCGGGATGAGGCCAGCGGCAAAGCAACTCGGCACCATGCAGCCGGTGAGTGCGAGTGCAGATGATGGGCTGATAGACGGCAACCAACTGGGCGGACTTGATGGCCAGCGGCAACTGGGCGGTGATCAGCTGACGCCGCTTGAGCCGGGCATGCAGCGCGGGATCAAACAAAGTGCAGTACTGCTGCTGCCGCTTGCCCTGGGCCAGCGCCGCCTCGGCATGGCTGAGCAACCGTTCGGCATCGCTTGCCTTCCCCTGCGCCAATCCCAGAAATACTGGGATCTGGATACGATGCTCTTCCACCTGATAGTGCTCCATCAACTGCTGCTGCAGATGCTGGATCCAGTCTTGAAGCGGTTCATTCAAGTCTGGCAGTAACAGACTGAAATCATCGGCAGCCACCCGGCAAAGCAGGGAACGCGGTGGAACCAACTGCTGCAACCGCTTGGCTACCTGGCTGAGCAGGCGATCGGCAATCCGGATCCCGAAGCGATCATTGATCTCGCGAAAATGGTGCAGATCGACCAGCACCAGGGTGGCGTTGCGTCCCCCCAGATGACGGCAGGTCTGCAAGAAACGGGATAGTTTGAGTAGCCCGGTCAGGCTGTCGTAGTGCTGCTCCTGTTGCAACTGGGCCTGAGTGGTTCGCAGGCCGGTGATATCACGGCCCAGCGTCAAGACCCCGAGGGAGTGGCCATCACCATCAGGCACATCGACCCGGGTGATCTCCATGTGCCGCCCCTGCCCTCTGGCATCCAGCAGACAACACTCGCCATTACCCATCCCCTGCGGCGCTGCCAGCCGGAACGGCAGCTGCTGACCAAGCACCTCATCCACCCCCTGACCGATAAAGTCGAGGAATGCCTGATTGCACTCCAGCAACACGCCATCGTGATCATCAAAACGGATCAGATCAGGAATGGCATCGAGCAGAAAACGCTGCAGTAGCTGCTGCTGTTTGACTGTCTGTTCGAGGTTTTTACGCTGGGCAATTTCGTTGACCACCCCAAACACCGCATATGCCTCTCCCTGGGGGTTATAAAGCGGCACCTTGTGGATCTCGACCCAACAGGTATTGCCGCCACTCTTGCAGTGCAACTGCTGATAGAGCAAGGGGACTCTACCTGCCAGCACCTGCTCATCCTCGCCGCGAAAGACATCCCCCCAAGGCATATCCGCATCCGTCTTGCCGACCACCTCGGCAGAGGATTCCATTTGCGCCTCAAGCACAAACATCCGATTGGCGAACAGATAGCGCCCATGGCTATCCCGACAAAAGATACTCATAGGTAATTGGTCGATGATCTGCTGCAGCAGATCTGGAGTGAGCATGTGGGTCACGGCGGCGCTTATGGAGGAATTTCGAGCAAATCTATGATAGCAAACCTGTTTTGTAAAGCGCCCCGATCCCCTCCCATGACATCCGTTTCAGGATGCTTGCTGACAGAGGTTGTCGCTCCGGCGATAATAGATGCCGGTTGGCCTATGGCCAGGTGATATGGACGAGAGAGAGACAATGAAAAAAATAATGGGAAGTGCGCTGGCGCTGCTGCTGGCTGGTTGTGCAGGTGACAATAACGGCGGTGAAGAGTATCGCTACAACCCGCCGATTGCCAAGGCAACCAACAACACTCAGGAGATGGCGATCCCGGTAGATCTGGTGTGGGCACGTGCCGAGAAGTGGTTCACTGATCACGGCCTCACCATCGAAAACAGCCAGCGTGGTGCCGGCCTGATGACCGCCAACGTCAACCAGTCAGCCGATGGGCTGGAGTGGCTCGATTGCGGTACTATGGGTTCCAAAGTTGCACTGGGCAACCCGAACCTGCAGATCAACCTGATCATCACCCAAAGCGGCAATAGCAGCGTGGCCACCGTCAACGTCAAGGGCAACACCGAGCTGTTCTTCGTTGAATCCTCGGGCGAGCGGGTAGCCGCCCCTTCCATCAAACCGGTCTGCGTCTCCCGCGGTTCTCTGGAGCAAAGTCTGTTTGCCACCCTCGGCAACTGATATTCCCGGCATCGAGATATAAAAAAAGCGGCAGATTGCTCTGCCGCTTTTTTATTGCCCCGAGTTGGGCTTACTTGTCGATATCAAGCAAGTGGTTTTGCAACATATAGTTGATGACCTGTTCTGATGCACTAGAGGTTGAAGAATCATAAACTTGATTCGAATCCCCAGTAATTTTTTCGAACGTTGTCTTCAAAAGTACGATCTCCTGACTCACAACCGAACTTCCCTCAGAAGCTCGAACCTGGATATGTACATCAGTTCCGGATTCGAACACAGAAAGCAGCTTGGTTAAATCAGCTTCCTGTTTGGTTCCATCATGGTCGAGCAAATCGGACAGATCCAGCTTATCTGATTTCGCGATATTGACATCCTTGAACTCATTAACTTTATACCAGCCATAGCCATAGTCATAGCTATCACCATAGTCTGTCGTGGTATCGCGATGCTCCACATGGAAATCGGTGATGTAGTCGATGGCATGGGAAGGCGTATTATTGCTGACAGCCCCCCGTTCAAGGTCATCCCCCTGCTGCCAAAGGAAGGTATCGGCCCCCTCCTCACCGCGCAGGTAGTCACTCCCGGCCCCACCCAGGATCACATCATCACCACTGCCACCACGGATGAAGTCTCGGTCCTTTCCACCATCCAGATAGTCGTTACCTGATCCCCCAAAGAGCAAGTCCACACCATCTTCGCCAAACAGGAAATCATTGCCCTGAGCGCCTTGCGCCACATCCCCCCAAGCCACAGAGGCTTTGGCAGAGATCAGGTCACCATCCTCACGGGCAACACCAGCGGCAGGCTGAAGGGTAATGGTGGCAACATCAGCTTTGACAAAATCAATTGCACTGCTGAAATCAACAAGATTGCTGCCGCTATCTCCCAGATACACCACATCATTGCCACGCCCACCTTCGACATGATCATTACCACCATAGGTATACACGGTATCGGCACTGTCTTTTTTGATGACTACACCGGCAGTACCATCCTGATAAGTACCAGGTTGAGAGTAGTGGATGCCATTTATTTCGATGGCCGTATGGGCAGCTACGGAAGGCCTATCGCTACTCAAATATACTGAGTCATTCTGATCGCCGGTCTTGATCGCGTTACCATCGGGCACAACGTTCAACGTAACATTCGCGTTAACGCTGTCACCATCCCGGTCAACCACAGAGAAACCGATGGTTTCCTGATAGCCCATCGCAGCCTTGCTCGCGGCCTGATAGCGATAACTGCCATCATCCAAATCGATCACCAACTTGCCACCTGCCGCTGTCGTGATAGTCAGCTCGTGAGTAGTGCTGTTGTAGCTGGCTTTACTCCCCAAATTACTCGGCGTGGCACTGCCACCATCCCAGCTATACACCACCTTGTCGACAGTCACCGAGGACAAACGACCACCATCAGCACCGATACCGGCGCTCACAGAACCCACCGTCAGCAGATTACCGATCACGCTCGGTGCTACAGTCTCCTGTAGCTGCGACGCCAACTCAGACTCTTTCTCTGCAACGAAGGCATCCACAGACTTACTGGCATCAGCCCCATTGAAAGCAATCGGTTCCAGTGCCGAGATTGTTGCCCCCTCGCCTATCCCCACCGCATAGGCTGTGATTTTGTTGCTTTTCAGGAACGACTCCCAGCCGTCCTGTTCGTCCGAGTCAATGCCAGTATCACGAGATGGCTTGTTTGGCTCACCGTCCGACAAGAAGTAGGCCACATTCTTCGCCCCAGCTATTGCACCGGTTTGCGTGAATGCCGCCTTAGCTTTCTCAAGAGCATCGTCATAGTTGGTATTACCACGATAATCCAACCCATTGATAACCTGCTTAGCTATGGCAGCATCCACCCAGGTCACAGTCTTGATACTCGCACTATCAGAGAAGGTCACCAGCTGGACACGCACATCCCCCAACTCCTGATAGCGATCCAACAGCTTGATGAGTGCTTGCTGTGCCATCTCGAAACGAGTCAGACCGTTACCACCGGATGGGCGTTCCCCCATACTGGTCGACACATCAAGCACCAGCATCAGATTGGTCGGTTGGGCAGTCATTTTCAGCACAGCCGAGCCATCAGTTACCACCGGTTTGTCATCCTCAACCTGAATAGTCAACGTGCCGGTACCGGTTACCTTCCCATCGCTGGCTTCTACACCGACATTGATCGCCAAACGCCCTTCCACATTGTCTGCATTGACATGATCCAGCGGCTTGAACAGATTGACGTTGTAATTGCCCTGCTTGTCGATGGTGACCGTCACGGCAGTCGGGCCGTTATTACCCACCTTACCAGTCAACATCAAGCCATCAGTCGAGACACTCCACTTGATCGGGCTACCACCGGAAGTGAAGCTCTCTGTCGGCGCGACCAGTTTAACTGATTGGATGGTATCGCCATTAGCATCGCTGATTGCCAACTTGCCAGAAACCGAGATGTCATTTGTACTATCCAGATTCGTACTTTGACCACGGAAGTCGGTGGTATCCACTAAGCCACTGGCCAGGCCTTCTTCGGAGACGGCAACCGACGCAGCAGTAATCACCGGGGCCACGTTGGCAGCCAGTACCTGAACCGGCAGGAAAACCTCACTGTAAACGGTATCCAACACCTTGCCAGTGGAGGTCACTTCGGTTGCCGTTGCTTTGACCACCAGATTGTAGTTACCCGGGTCATTCACCTTCAATTGCAATGTCGACAGACTCCAGCCACTAACCAAAGCCTTACCAGTAGCATCCACGGTAATACTGTGGTTAGCCGCATCTTTCAACACGGCATCCTTCGGCAGACCACTAATCTCGACCGTCAGGGTTTCGGAACCGTCAATGTCCACGAGGGCGGAGTTGATGGCACTGAGCTTGATGAATGAGTCTTCGTAACCTTTATTGTCCACCGCCTGGAACTTGATGTTATCCAAAATTGCACCGTACGAATCAGAATCATTCGACTCGAATATCAGGCGGTATTTTGCTGTGGTGTCTACTGGCAGACCCACGAGTTGATTCAGCTTCCAACTGTCATCTGTCGGATTAAAGTTGTACAACACGCGCTCAGTACCGCCAACCGGCACGCCATTGGCATCCAGCTGAACGAACTTGACCGTCAACGCACTGGAAGATATCGAACTGGTACGCGCAGCAATATCGAACCCCAACTGGTAGAAACGCCCCCCTTCACAGTTGAAGTCAGCATAAAGCGTCTTCACTCCCGATTTTCCTTCGATCTCCATCACCTGATTGTTACTGCTACCACCACCCACATAAACCGATTCTTTGCCAACCTCGATACGGTTTCCGCCATCAGCCGTTTTCCAGATACCAATGGTTCCTGCGCCTTGTACGGTGTTCAGGTCAATGTTCTCGCTCCAGGTTGCCGAACCCAGTTTGACATCTTCAAAATTGATCGCAGCCAAACTCTGGAAACCGGACAACGACAACAACGGCTTGTCGGCCACCGGAGTCAGATCCACCACAACACTCTTGCCGGTAGCAATCGCATCAGCGCCCTTCAACACATCGAATCTGATTGTCGTAAGGTCGTTGCCTTTGTTGCCCAAACCTTGGCCTGGGCCATAGACGTCCGCCCCAGACATATTGTCAGCTGGGTCAAATTTCACCTTACCGCTGTCGATATCAACCTTGCTGAAAATTTTGGTTTCGTTCTGGCCCAGCACCTTGTATTGCCCTGTCGAATCAAGATATTTGATGATGCCGGTGCCATCCTGATTACCAGAAATCCGGACGGTAGACGCATTATCCGAGATCCCGAACGACGCCCATGTCAGGGCGACATCCGTATCCTCGATCCCCATCAACATAGTTGGAGCTACGGTCGTTGGCACATTGCCATTCAGGGTCAGCACCGCCGAATTTGACACGTCGCCATCGTTATCCTTAACGGTATAAGCAAACTCTTCTGTCACAGCACCAACAGCTGGCGTGTACTTGATCGAGTCAATGACATAACCGTTCTGGTTACCGCTATAGCCCAACACCAGATACTGGAAAGGGGTATTTGTCGAGATATTGAACGATTGCAAACTTCCATTATTGGAAGACGATAGCAAGGTACCGGAGCCGACCAACACACCATTCGCATCATAGGCTTTCCAACTTGCGCTGCCCTGTCCGCTATTAAGCTCGTTGATACCTATCTGAGCAAAATTGGATAGCGCCTTAAGCCCTATCACCAGCGCTTCGCCACTACCGATATCGTTCGTACCGCTACCACTCTGGGAGACGCCAATACCAGGCTTGGCATTGTTGCCGCTGGTACGAACATCCACGAGTGCCGTTGCGCTATCGGTCAGGCCGGTCAAATTCAGTGAGGTGCCATTCAGCGGCAGCGAGTTATTCTGGAAGCCATATACAGCAAACGCAGATTTCACCGCCGCGCCACCTTCAACCGCCTGCACATCGGTATCCAGCTTGCTGGTATAGGTGTAGTTACCATCAGCGTTCACGGTCAGATCGCCATATTTACCCGCCACCGTTACGCTACCTGATGCACCAAGCACCATAACTTGACCATTCAGGCCGGTCACCGAATACACCTTGGCTGGGTTGGCACTCGAGCTATCCACTACAGTGTCGTTTGCCAGTAGACTGGTCGAACCGATCGTCTGGACATTCAGCCCCACGGCCACACTGCCACTATCGTTGGCTGCAATCGGGTTAGTATCCAGGATATTGATGGTATACGTCACCGTCGAACCGTCGGCCTTGGTATAGGTAAACGAGTCAGTGTCAGCAACAGAATCGGCATGATTCCGTACCGGCGCCTGGTAAACATACTTGCCATTCACCAGCGAGACAGTCCCTCCCAAGGCTGTCGCACCTGTAAAAGCAACACCATCAGCCACGTTCAGAACATTGTTCGAGGTACCTTCTACTACGTCTTGCAACGCTACTAACGAATCGTTGTCCACGATGGTGGTGGTGACGGTGGCGTCGCTGTATTCCACCTTCTCGTACTTGCCCGCTTCGCTGAAGCTGCCGCCATTCAGGCTGACCTTGAATTGCTCGCCGTTGTCCGCCAGCGCGTCGTTCACCGCCTTGGCACTGAACACCTCGCCTACCGCGACCGTGGTCTTGCTGGCGCTGTAGTCAGCACTGCTGGTCGTGCCCAGGTTGCCAAAGCTCACGCTCACGTTGCCGCCCGGCTGGGTCGCCAGCACGGTACCGTTGGCATCCACCGCGCGCACCACGTAGTACGCGCTGGTTTCGCCTTCTTCCGACACAGTGGAGCTGT
>NZ_FKKY02000152.1:0-444 GCF_900079845.1 Aeromonas sp. EERV15
GCGCTCGACTGCATGTTCGCGGGGTATCTCCCCGACATCGACCACACGGTGCCCGAGGCCAACGCCGCGTTCGTGGACGACGCGATCTACTGGCTCGACGAGCTCGACCTCGACGGGCTCCGGGTGGACGCCGTGAAGCACGTGGAGGAGATCGCGACGCGCAACCTCGCGGCGGAGGTCCGGGCGACGTTCGAGCCGGCGGGCACCCGATATTTCCTGATGGGCGAGACGGCGATGGGCTGGAGCGACTGCGGTCAGGGCGCCTCGTGCAACGACGAGAACTACGGGACGATCGCGAAGTACATCGGCCCGCACGGGCTGGACGGTCAGTTCGATTTCGTGCTCTATCACGGCGTCTCGTACCGCACGTTCGCCTGGGGCGACGCGGGCATGCTGCACGCCGCGACCTGGGTCGAGGACGGCCAGCGGCGGTGGCCCGAGGGC